>CP136571.1:3901993-4225158 GCA_035192965.1 Fuscovulum sp.
ATACATACAAAGATCGCGGATCGGGCAGATGCCGCATTTGGGTTTGCGCGCCACGCAGATATAGCGGCCATGCAGGATCATCCAGTGATGGGCGTGCAGCTGAAACTCGGCCGGGACATGGTCCTCGATGGCCCGCTCGACCGCGGTTTCATCCTTGCCGGGCGCTATGCCGCTGCGGTTGCCAAGGCGAAAGATATGCGTGTCCACCGCCTGCGCCGGTTGCTTGAACCACATGTTCAGCACCACATTCGCCGTCTTGCGTCCCACACCTGGCAGCGATTGCAACGCCGCGCGCGAGGATGGCACCTCGCCGCCATATTCCTCGATCAGGATGCGGCTCAGCTTGATGACGTTCTTCGCCTTGTTGCGGAACAGGCCGATGGTCTTGATGTAACCGATCAGCCCGTCTTCGCCCAAAGCCAGCATCTTTTCCGGACTGTCGGCCACGGCAAACAGCCCGCGTGTCGCCTTGTTCACGCCCACATCGGTGGCCTGCGCCGACAGCGCCACCGCCACCAGCAGGGTAAAGGCATTCACATGCTCCAACTCGCCTTCCGGCGCTGCATCCAGCGCGTGAAAGCGGGTGAAGATTTCCTTCATCGCGGCATAGGGAAGCTGCTTGGCCATCGCCCCGCCATAAGCGACCGCGCCGCAGCGGGCAAGTCAGGATGCGCAGATTCCGGGTCGCCTGTCGCCGCCCGCGCGCCTAGATTGCCGCTACAGGAGACAGCGATGCCCGATCTTACCGACCATCAATCCCCCAGCTATCATTACGCCGTCATCGCCCGCGCGCTGCAGGTGATCGACGCGGCCGGTCCATCCCTGACGCTCGACGATCTCGCCGCGCAGATGGACATGTCGCCCGCCCATTTCCAGCGCGTCTTTTCTCAATGGGTCGGCATCTCGCCCAAGCGGTATCAGCAGTATCTGGCGCTCGGCCATGCCCGGCAGATGCTGGCTGAACGGTTCACCGTGCTGGATACGGCGCTGTCCACCGGCCTGTCCGGCACAGGCCGCCTGCATGACCTGTTCCTGCGCTGGGAGGCGATGAGCCCCGGCGAATTCGCGCGGGGTGGTGAGGGGCTGACAATCCGCGAAGGCTGGTTCGACACCCCCTTCGGCCCTGCCATCGTCATGGGCACCGACAAGGGGATCTGCGGCATGGGCTTTGCCACCGACATGGGGGCCGAGGCCGCCGTCGAAGACCTGCGTCGCCGCTGGCCCAAGGCCACCTACATCACTGATCCTGAAACGCTGTCCCCTTGGGTCCACTCCGCCTTCGGCATAGCCGACCAGACTGAAATTCCCATCCACCTCATCGGCGCGCCGTTCCAGATCAAGGTCTGGGAGGCGTTGCTGTCCGTTCCCACAGGCCATGTCACCACCTATTCGCAACTGGCAGGCGCTGTGGGCCACCCAAAGGCCGTGCGCGCCGTGGGCACCGCCGTGGGGCGCAACCCGATCAGTTTCCTCATCCCCTGCCACCGCGCTCTGCGCAAATCGGGCGAACTTGGCGGCTATCACTGGGGCCTGCCCGTCAAGCGCGCGATCCTCGCCTGGGAATCTGCCCGCACCGGAATGTGATGCGCGGAATGTCGCCGCAGCGGGGGCTGTGCTATCCTGCGCGTGTACAGACTGGTATAAGAACATCCGGCACCCGCACCTGCGGGCGATATAGATCAAGGCGACAAAATGACCTTCAAGACCCCCCTCATCCTTTCCGCATTCGCCGTTCTGGCGCTCACCGCCTGCGTCCCGGCCGATCCCTATGCCACCCAGACCACCCCGCAGATGGGCCCCCGCGCCCAGTCGGGTGCGCTGATCGGTGCCATGGCTGGCGGCCTTCTCGGCTCGCAAAGCAGCGATGACCGCGTGCTGAAAACCGCCGTTGGCGCAGGCATTGGTGCCATCGTCGGCGGTGCCATCGGCACCACGCTGGACCAGCAGGCCGCCGAACTGCGCGGCATCAACGGCCAGTTCAACGTCACCAACATGGGTGACTACCTTGTCGTGAACATGCCGCAGGACGTTCTTTTCGCTGTCGACAGCGCCTCGCTGCGCCCCGACCTCGCCAGCGACATCCAGTCTGTCGCCCAGAACCTGCTGCGCTATCCCAACAGCCAGATCCAGATCATCGGCCACACCGACAACACCGGTTCGGCCAGCTACAATCAGGATCTGTCGCAGCGCCGCGCTGTTTCGGTCGCGTCCGTGCTGCGCAACAGCGGCGTGCCCTCGGCCCGCGTCACGGCCTTTGGCCGGGGCGAGGATCAGCCCATCGCCTCGAACCTCACGCCCGAAGGGCGCGCGCAGAACCGTCGCGTGGAAATCATCATCCGCCCGACCCGCTGATCGCGCATTCCACACCGTCAAAGGCCGGGCACACTGCCCGGCCTTTTTCATTGTGGCCCCCCGGCTTTGGTCATAAATTCCGACCAATCCTTGGGGGTGCCATGCCGTTCCACAAAGTCCGCCCCGAAAAGCTGTCGCAGACCGTGATCCGGCAGATCGAACTTCTGATCTTGCGCGGCATCCTGCGCCCCGGCGAACGCCTGCCTTCCGAACGCGAATTGTCGGAACGGATGGATGTCTCGCGCCCTTCGCTGCGCGAAGCCGTGGGTGACCTTCAGGATCGCGGCCTTCTGGTCGCACGCCCCAACGCGGGCATCTACGTGGCCGATGTCCTGGGTTCTGCCTTTGCCCCCGCGCTGGTGGACCTCTTCTCCCGCCATGACGAAGCGGTGTTCGACTACATCGCCTTTCGCCGCGATATGGAAGGTCTGGCCGCCGAACGCGCGGCCCGCCTCGCCTCAGACACCGATCTCATGGTCATCAACGCCATCTACGCCAAGATGGAAGCCGCCCATGGCAAACGCGACCCGTCGGATGAGGCGGCGCTGGACGCCGAATTTCACATGGCCATCATCGAGGCCAGCCATAACGTCGTCATGCTGCATATGATGCGGTCAATGTTCGACCTGCTTCGTCAGGGCGTGTTCTACAATCGCCAGATGATGTTCAAGGCCCGCACCACGCGCGAGGCGCTCTTGGATCAGCACCGCGCCATCAACGCCGCCCTGCAAGCCCGCGATCCCGCCGCCGCCCGCAGCGCGATAGAGGCCCACCTCACCTATGTCGAAACGGCACTGAACGAACAGATCCGCGCCGAACGCAACGAATCCATTGCCCGCCAAAGGCTGGAACACGAACAAGGCCGGTAGCGGCCCATGAAAAAACCCGGCGCAAGGCCGGGTTCCTTCCATTCCAATTGACCCGCCGGATCAGTGCAGCTTGGCTTCCACCTGCGCAATCGCCGCGTCGATAGAGGCAGAGGTACCCTCTGCCGTCATCTGCTTGGCCAGCACATCGCCCGCAGCCGCAACCGCCACCGCAATCGCCTGCTCGCGCACTGCGCGAATGGCCGATGCTTCGGCCGAAGCGATCTGATCCTCGGCCGCCGCCATCCGCCGCGCGATCGACGCCTGCAGATCGGCCTTGGCCTGCTCTGCCGCGTTCATCGCCTCTTCCTTGGCGTTTGCAACGATCCGCTCGGATTGCTCCTGCACATCCTTTTGCTTGCGCTCATAGGATGCCAGCAGCGCCTTGGCTTCGTCACGCAGGCTGCGCGCCTCTTCCAGTTCCGCCTTGATCTGCGCCGCGCGGCTGTCCAGCAGCCCCACGATCTTGCCCGGCACCTTGTACTTCAGCAGGATGCCGATAAAGACGAGGAAACCGATGCTCACCACGAAATCGGTGTTGCTCAGCGAAAAGAACGGCTTGCCCGCCGCCGCAAAGGCCGGGGTGGCAGACAGCGCCAGAAATGCCAGAAGCGTTCTCATCGCCATCACCCTTTCAGCCGTGCGGTCACAGCCGCGGTCACCGACCGCGCATCCGCCTTGCCGCCCAGCGCATTGACCAGTTCCTTGGCGGTATCCTTCGCCACTTCGGTCACGGCCTCCAGCGCCCCGGCACGAATTTCGCCGATCCGCTTTTCCGATTCCGCCGACCGCGCCGCGATCTCGGCATCGGCCCGCGCCGTTGCGGCATCCAGATCCTTCTGGATGTCGGCCCGCGCCTCAGCCACAATCTTTGCAGCCTCCGCACGCGCCCGCGTCAACGCATCCTGATAGGCTTTCTCGGCTTCCACCGCCTTGGCCTTCAGTTCTTCCGCTGCCGTCAGGTCATTCGTGATCGTGCCCTTGCGCTCGGCCAGAACCCCGCCAATCCGGGGCAGCGCGATACGCGACAGGACGAAATAGATCGCGATCAGCGCGACGACCAACCAGAAGATCTGGTTCGGCATCCACTCCACGCACAGCTGCGGCATCCCAATGGCACTGCCATTGGCATCCACGCAGGCTCCGATCACATCGGCAGTCGATTCAGTTGCCATCTTGTCCTCCGTCGGACCCTTTGAACTTCGAAGGGCCGCCGGTTCCCCGGCGTGCCCCCCAATAAGGATACGAAGTCAGATCAGACGGCGAACATCAGCAGAAGTGCCACGAGGAACGCGAAGATCCCCAGAGCTTCTGCAAAGGCCAGACCGATGAACAGGGTCGCGGTCTGCGAACCGGCTGCCGACGGGTTGCGCAGGGCGCCCGCCAGGAAGTTCGCGGCCACGTTGCCCACACCGACAGCGGCCACGCCCGACCCGATGGCGGCGAGGCCGGCACCGATGAACTGACCCATGCTTGCGATATCGCCTTCCATGATTTTCTCCTTAGATGGAATGCTGTTGATTAGAACCGACAGGCGCCTCAGTGGCCGGGATGCAGGGCATCCCGCAGATAGACGCAGGTCAGGATGGTAAAGACATAGGCCTGGATAAAGGCGACCAGCACCTCAAGCCCATAGATCGCGACGATGGCCAGGATCGACACCGGTGCCAGGGCAACCACCCCGGCAAAAGCGGCGAACACCTTGATCACCGTATGGCCGGCCATGATGTTGCCCGCCAGTCGGATGGAATGGCTGACCGGACGCACAAAGTAGGAAATGACCTCGATCACCGCGATGATCGGGCGCAGCACCAGCGGCGCCTCGGACATCCAGAACAGGCCAAGGAAATGCGCCCCGTTCTTGACGAAACCCAGCACCGTCACGGCGATGAACACGCCAAAGCCCAGAACCGCCGTCGCCGCGATATGCGACGTGGGGCTATAGGACATCGGGATCAGCGCCAGATAGTTCGTCATCATGATGAAGACGAACAGCGTAAAGATCTTGGGGAAATACTTCGCGCCATCCGGCCCGGCGATATCTTCCACCATCTTGTAGATAAACCCGTAGGCCAGCTCTGCGATGGATTGCACCCGCGTCGGAATGATCGCCCGCCCGCGCGTGCCCATCACGAACAGCGCCACCGTGCACAGCACCGCAATGCCCAGCCACAGCGTCACGTTCGTGGGCGTGTACCATTCCACCGGACCATCGCCGAACAGCGGCTTGACGATGAACTGGTCCATCGGGTGAAACACCAGACCGCCTTCGCTATGCGCCTCTTCCGCCACGTCAGTCGTCCCCTTCTTCGGCGGCCTCGGCCGCCTTGCGTTCCTGCACCTCTTTCGCCGATCTCAGCATGGTTTTCACACCCGCCGCGAGACCCGCGAAAATGAACAGCACCATGAAGATGGGCAGCGTTCCAAACAGAACATCCAGCCCGTATCCGATGCCGAAGCCGATCCCCAGACCGGCCACAAGTTCCACCACCATCCGCCATGCCAGATTGGCCTGCGAATACTGGCTGTCCTGATGGCGCTTGGCGGGTCCTTCGACCACGCCCTTCACCTTGGCGATCCTTTCCTCAAGCGCCCGCAGACGCTCGCGATCAGGGTCTTCAGCCATGGTTGGGTGCCCCCAGAACAGTCGGGGGATAACTACGGAGGGGGGGTGCCTGAGTCAAGCACCGAAATCCCGCCAAAACCCTGCCCCAACAATCTGTTTTCAATGCATAATTTTCCGGCGCCACAAGCCAAGCCACCCCCCGGTGCCCCACATCCTGCCCTATCAGCATATTCAACCAAACGGTTGACGATCCCACCCCCGCCCCCCAAACATGCCGCATGACCAGCCCCGCGCCCCATCCGCTCGACACCGTCTTCGCCGCGCTGGCCGATCCCACGCGCCGCGCCATCCTGACGATGCTGCTGGAGGATGACATGGCCGTCACCGATGTGGCCCATCCCTTTGCCATGTCGCTGGCCGCGATCTCAAAGCACCTTGCCGTGCTGGCCGATGCCGGCCTGATCACGCAGGAAAAACGCGGCCGCGTGAAATGGTGCAAGCTGGAGCCCGATGCCCTGCGCGCGGCATCGGTCTGGATGCAGGGCTTCGGCCAGTTCGACCCGGTCGATCTGGATGCCTTCGAACGCTTCCTCGCCTCCGAACTCCCCGAAGACAGCGAAATCTGACGCAGATTTCGCGCCGGAGTTTGACGCAAACTCCGCCCCCAACCCAAAGGCATGACGCCCATCAGCGATTTCTGCGTGCAGAAATCGTCGCGAAATCTGCGTCAGATTTCGCCCCCCTCAAGCAAACCGCCCCTTATGGGCTTCCCGCAGCAGGTTCTTCTGCACCTTCCCCATCGTGTTGCGCGGCAGGCTGTCCACCACAACCGCGCCCTTGGGCTGCTTGAATCGCGCCAGTTTGTCCGCAATCGCCGCCAGCACCGCCTCCGGCTCCAGCACCGCGCCCGGCTTCGCCACCAGCACGGCAAAGACCGCCTCGCCGAAATCCGGATGCGGCAGCCCGATCACCGCGCTTTCCGCTACCCCCGGCACCTCATCCAGCAACAATTCCACCTCCTTGGGGTACACATTATACCCCCCGGTGATCACCAGATCCTTCGCCCGCCCCACGATATGCACATAGCCATCGGCATCGCGCTTCCCCAGATCGCCGGTGATGAACCACCCGTCCGGGCGCAGCTCTTCGCGCGTCTTCTCGGGCATCTGCCAATAGCCCTGAAACACGTTCGGCCCCCGCACCTCGATCATCCCCACCTCTTCGGGGCCAACCTCCTGCCCTTCGGCCAGAATGCGCAGCTCCACCCCCGGCAGCGGGAAACCCACCGTCCCCGCCCGCCGTTCCCCGTCATAGGGGTTCGAGGTGTTCATGTTCGTCTCGGTCATCCCATAGCGTTCCAGAATGCGGTGCCCCGTCCGCGCCTCCCAGTCCACATGCGTCTCCGCCAGCAGCGGGGCCGACCCGGACACGAACAGCCGCATATGCGCCACCAGCGCGCGGTCCAGCCGCGCATCCTCCAGCAGGCGGGTATAGAAGGTCGGCACCCCCATCATCACCGTGGCCTCCGGCAGCAGCCGCAGCACCGCGCCGGCTTCGAATCCCGGCAGAAAGATCATCGCCCCGCCCGACAGCAGCGATACGTTGGACGCCACGAACAGCCCATGCGTATGGAAAATCGGCAGCGCATGCAGCAGCACGTCCCGATCCGTGAACCGCCATTCCCGCACCAAGACCTCGGCATTCGACAACAGGTTGCGATGCGTCAGCATCGCCCCCTTCGACCGCCCGGTCGTCCCCGACGTATAAAGAAACGCCGCCAGATCCTCCGCCCCGCATTCGGCCACCTGCACCTGATCCGCCGCCCCCGCTGCCAGATCGGCCAGCTCCCCCGACCCATCCGCGTTCAGCGTCACCAACCGCGCCCCATGCGCCGCCGCCACCGGGGCCATCACCCCCGCCTTGCCGCCATCACAGACAAAGACGCGCGGCGTCGCATTGCCCAGAAAATAGCCCACCTCTTCCGCAGTATAGGCCGTGTTCAGCGGCAGGAAGATCGCCCCCATCGCCACCGCCGCGCCATAGATCGCCAAAGCCTCGGGTGTCTTGGCCACCTGCGCGGCGATCCGGTCGCCCTTGCCCAACCCCAGCGCCCGCAGCGCATTCGCCTGCCGCGCCACCATCCGCAGGAACGCATCCCCGCTGATCGTCCGCCCATCCGCCAGGATCAGAAGCGGCGTCCCGCGCCCCACCAAAGGTGCGAAAAGCGCGTCAAACAGCATGTTTTTCATCGGTCTTCCCCCATTTCACACGTCATGGCACAGGGCTTGCACGCGCCACAACCCTGCCCGCAATCCAAGCCGGCCTTCGGTACTGACGTGGAATGACCCAACCCTTGCCCCTTTCTTGCCGTGCTTTGCTGGAATTCTGATTGTCACACAACTCCAAGCCAATCGCGGCCCGAGAGGAGACGGACATGGAATTCGGCCTCAGCCTGCTCGAAAAATTCGGGCTTCTGCCTCACAAGGCCGGGCAGATCGACCCTGCCTATGACCAACGCCTGCAACGCATCGGCGCGCGTGAAAATCTGCGCTCCACGCAGACTGGCCCCTTCACGGGCCACAGCCATGACGGCGTCAGAAATCCACCCGAACACCCGGCAATCTAAGCTCGGTCACCAGATCGCGCACTTCCTGCCGCGCGGCGATGTTGGACAGGTTCAACTGATCCACCCCGGTATCGCGCAGATCCAGCAGCGTCAGCCCACGCGGAAACAGCTCGCGAAAGATCACGCGCTCGGAAAAGCCCGGCGCCACGCGGAACCCGATCCGCCGCGACAATTCCTCCAGCGCCGCCCCCACCTTCTTCTTGTTGTGCATCTGCTGCGCGCCAAGCCGGTTGCGCAGCACGATCCAGTCAATCGGCTTCAGCCCCGCCTGCGCCCGCAACTGCCGCGCATTCCACACCATCTCGGAATAAATCGACGGCCCCTTCACCTTGCCCGTTTCCGGGTCCACCCGCGCCAGCAGGTCGAAATCCACGAAACTGTCATTGAGCGGCGTGATCAGCGTATCGGCCAGAGAATGCGCCACCTGCGACAGCCGCGTATGCGATCCGGGGCAATCAATCACGATGAAATCTGATACCGGCTCCAGCGCGGCAATCGCATTGGCAAGCCGCGCGTCAAAGGCATTCTCGCCCGGGGCCAGCGCATCCGCCGCCACTTCGGGCAATTCCCGATAGTCCGGGCTGGGCAGGGTCAACCCGGCACGCGCCATATAGGCACGGCGGTTCTCGACATAGCGGCCAAAGCTGCGCTGCCGCAGATCAAGGTCCAGCGCCCCCACACGGAACCCCAGCCGCGCCAGCGCCGTGCCCACATGCATGCAGGTGGTCGATTTCCCCGACCCGCCCTTCTCGTTTCCGACAACGATGATATGCGCCATGTGGCCTTCCCCCGACACCAGACTGCGCCCCGCGCGGCAGAACTCAGGTCGCGGAACAGGGATAAGGCCCAGTTGGCGGAAATCCGCAAGCCCTTCCTTGCCTTGCCCCAAAGTAAAACGCCGCCCACAGGGGGGCGGCGTTCAACCTTTGCACGTCCGTAAGGATCAGAAACCCAGACCGGCGTACTTGTTCTTGAACTTCGACACACGGCCGCCGGTGTCCATCAGCTTGGCCGACTGGCCGGTCCAGGCCGGGTGGGCCAGCGGATCGATGTCCAGCGCCATCTGATCGCCTTCCTTGCCCCAGGTGGTACGGGTCTGGAAGGTGGTGCCGTCGGTCATCTTGACCGTGATCATGTGATATTCGGGGTGAATGCCCTTTTTCATCGCACCGGCTCCTTACTCTGATTTTTCTTTGTAGTTGGTCACTTCGGCGATCCGGGCCGATTTGCCGCGACGGTCGCGCAGGTAGTACAGCTTTGCACGACGCACGCGGCCACGACGGACCACTTCGATCGAATCGATGTTCGTCGAATAGAGCGGGAATACACGTTCCACGCCTTCGCCAAAGGAAATCTTGCGCACGGTGAAAGACGCGGCGATGGTCGCCCCGCCCTTGCGGCCGATGCAGACGCCTTCATACATCTGCACCCGCGAACGCGACCCTTCGGTCACTTTGTAGCCGACACGAATGGTGTCGCCGGCCTTGAAATCCGGGATCGTCTTGCCGAGGGCAGCAATCTGCTCCGCCTCGATCTGTGCGATAAGGTTCATCGCCAAGTCTCCATATACCTGCGGTATATCCGCAGAGGTGATGCCGCCCCAGAGCTCTCGGTCTTCGACCGGGTCCGCCATCCCGCAAAGGATGCGCCCGCCAGAGGTTCAGGCCTGCTTTTCATGCACCGCCCCCTTGTCCTGCAATCTGCCGAAGAAGGCAGAGGCCAAAAGGAATCGGGTCCAAACGGTGAAACCACCCCGGACCGGGCGCGTATAGGGGCGGAACGGGGCTTTGGTCAAGGGTGGAAAGGGGCGGAACGCGACGGCGCAGGGTGGGCTTCACCCCGCCTTGCCCCAAGGCAGCGTCAACGAACCCTTACCCCTTCCGCTTTTCCCACAAATCCGGCCGCCGCTCTGCCGTCAGCCGCTCACTCTCGGCCCGCCGCCACTTGGCGATCTGCCCGTGATGGCCTGACATCAACACCGCCGGAATCTCCCGCCCTTCCCAAACCTGCGGGCGGGTGAATTGCGGATGCTCCAGCAACCCGTCCGAGAAGCTTTCCTCCTCGGTGCTTGCCGCATTGCCCAGCACATTCGGCAGCAGCCGCACCGTGGCGTCCAGCATGGCCTGCGCCGCGATCTCGCCCCCGGTCAGGACAAAATCGCCAAGCGACACTTCCTCAATCCCCCAATGGTCCAGCACGCGCTGATCCACGCCCTCGAACCGCCCGCACAGCAGCGTGATTCCATCCGCCGCCGCCCAATCCTGCGCGCGGGCCTGATCGAACGGCTTGCCACGCGGCGACAGATACACGATCGGCCACCGCGCCCTGTCGGCGGGCGTGCCGATGGCCGCCTGCCGCAGCGCGCGATGCACGATGTCGGCGCGCAGCACCATGCCCGCCCCGCCACCCGCAGGCGTGTCATCCACCGTGCGATGCTTGCCTTCGCCAAAGGGGCGCAGGTCGATGGGTTCCAGCCGCCACAGCCCCTGATCCAGCGCCTTACCCGTCAGCGACAGGCCCAGCGTGCCGGGAAAGGCCTCGGGGAACAGCGTCACGATCCGCGCCACCCATGCCCCCTTGATATGCCGGGGCTCCTCCATCAGGTCGCGCGGCACAGCGGTGACCTGCACCTTCAGCCGCCCATGCGACTTGGGCTTCTCGGGGGCATGATCGGGGGCCTTCTCCGGCACCTCGTCCATCGGCACTATTCCGTTTCTTCGGGCAGATCGACCACGATCCGCCCCGCCGCCAGATCAACCGTCGGCACCACGGCCAGTGTGAAGGGCAACAAAAGCGCTGCCTTCATCCCCGGTCCAAGAATTTCCAGCAGATCACCCGCGCCGTGATTGTGCACCGCCCGCACCGTGCCCAGCACGACACCCCCGGTATCCTGCGCCGTCAATCCGATCAGATCGGCATGATAGAATTCGTCATCCGGCAGCGACGGCAACCGGTCCCGGTCGACATACAGCTGCGTGCCCTTAAGGGCATCCGCCTGTTCCTTGGTCAGAACGCCGGACAGCCGCACCCCCAACCCGCCTGATACATTGGCCCGCGTCAGCTTCACGGTGAAAGACCGCTTGCCATCCTCGGTCCACAAGGGGCCATAGCCCGCAATCGCCTCGGGGTCGGAACAGAAACTCTTCAGGCGCACCTCTCCCTGCACGCCAAAGGAACCGGCTATGGCACCGACACAGATGCGGTCAGGTCGCGTCATGGTCATTCACCAAGGGGCTGGAACTGCGAAAAGGGAAGTCCGGGGGGGCCACAGACGCGGCCCCCCCGGCAAATGGTCTTATTCTTCCGCAGGTGCAGCAGCGCGGGCGGCCTTCTTGGCGGCACGCTCGGCCATGGCCTTGCCCGGCACAGCGGCCTTGAGGTTGCTGCGGGCCTTCTTCGGCATCACGCCAGCTGCTTCCAGCATCCGTGCGATCCGGTCGGTCGGCTGCGCGCCCAGACCGATCCAATGCTTGATGCGGTCCATGTCCATCTTCACGCGGTTCTCGTCATCCTTGGCGAGCAGCGGGTTATAGGTGCCCAGCTTTTCCAGGAAACGGCCATCGCGCGGCATGCGCGAGTCGGTCGCCACGATGGAATAGTGCGGGCGCTTCTTGGAACCGCCACGGGCCAGTCGGATTTTCATAGCCATGATCGTCTTCTCCTTGGGTATCATAGGCCGCGCATCTGCGCAGCTTCATGGGTTATTTCTGTAGTTTCTCGTGATGCCTGATGACTTCGCTGATGATGAAGGTCAGGAATTTCTTGGCGAACTCCGGGTCCAGATTGGCCTCTTGGGCCAACCGTTCCAGACGTTCGATCTGCCGCGCCTCGCGCGCCGGATCGCTGGGGGGCAGGTCATGCTCGGCCTTCAGCCGGCCCACCTGCTGCGTGTGCTTGAACCGCTCGGCCAGCGTGTAGACGAGGATCGCATCCAGCCGGTCGATGCTGTCGCGATGCTCTGCCAGCAGGGTGGCGGCGCGGGTGGCGGCGTCGGTCATGCGTGAACCTCGCTGTCAGGGGCGGGATGCCGCCAGATGCCATAAGGGCGCACGCGCCCCTCGTTCCGGCCTTCGAATATCGCGCCCAGCCGTTCGGCCAGCGCGATGGAACGGATGTTCTCGAAGGCGATCATCGAAATCAGCGGCCCCATGCCCCAGGCCCGATAGGCATGTTTGCGTGCGGCCAAGGCGGCCTCATGGGCATAGCCGCGCCCCTCGAACCCGTCGAACAGATGCCACGCCAATTCCGGCTCAGGCCAGCCATCGTTCTTGATCACGCCAACGCGCCCGACGAAATCGCCATCCCGCGTTTCCACAGCCCAGAACCCATAGCCGCGCAGCGCCCAATGCCCGATCCCGGCCAGCAGGATGCGCCAAGCCCCCATCCGGTCATGCTTCCCGCCGATGTATTCGGTGCGCTCCGACTCGCCAAAGGCGACAATCGCCTCAAGATCGCTCTCGCGGGGTTCGCGCAGCGTCAGACGTTCGGTCGTCAGCGTCGGGATATCAAAGGGCAAGGTCACGCCATCCCCCGCAGATCATGCACGATCACCACATCGCCCGGGTCGATCCCCGGCCGCGCCGGATCAATTCGCCCGCCCAGCCGCAGGCCCAGCGCGATGGATCGCGCATTGCCCGGATCAATGATGTTGGTGATCTCGTCCCAGCCAAAGCTCCGCCGCACCCAGCCCATCACGGCCCGCGCAGCCTCAAGCGCGTAGCCGCGCCCCTCGGCCTCGGGCACGACGAACCAGCCCAGTTCCGGCCCCGGATAATCCTCGGCCTGATAGATGCCGACTTCGCCGACATAGGCCCCGCCCACCTCGACAGTGAACGGACCATAGCCCCGCAGCGGCCAAAGCCCCACTTCAGAAGCCCAGATGCGCCACGCCTCGATGCGCGACAGCGGCCCGCCCTCCCAGACCGACCGATCTGACGCATAGAAGGACGCCCGAGGCTCAAAGTCCTCTAGGCGCGGCATCCTCAGCGTCAGGCGCTCAGTATGCAAGGTCGGGGCCATCATGCCTGCCCCTCCGGCCCGAAGCGATAAACCGATCCGACCTCAACCCAGGCCGGCACGCGGCCCGCGATTTCCTGCCCGCCCAGCCGCCGCGCAATCGCATGCGATGCGGCATTGTCGCGATGAACCATCGCAACCGCCATCGGCAACCGCAGCCGCCCGAACACCCAGTCGCGCAGAGCAAGCGCGGCCTCGGTGGCCAGCCCCCGGCCCTCGGCTGCCGCCGTCCACAGCGACCAGGTCAGTTCCACCTCGCCGCCGTCTTCCCATTGCATCGGCCCGAAATGGCCTACGGGCTGCCCCGTCGCGCGATACTCGGCGATCAGCCGCCCGAACCCGCGCAGCACCCAATGCCCAAAGAATGACGCGAACTGCTCCGCCGCCTCATGCGGCTTCTTCACCCCACCGGTGAACACGGTGCGCGGCGACAGGCGATAGTCACGAAACACCGGCCAATCAGATGCCTGCGGCCCACGCAGCACCAACCGCTCTGTCTCCAGAACGGGCAGTCCGGTCAGCTGGGGCGCAGCAGGCAGGGTCATTTCTTCTTCATCAGCCCAGACAGGCCCGAAGGCAGGCTCATCCCGCGCGGCATCCCGGGGAAGCCGCCGCCCTGACCCAGGCCCTGCTTCATCCCGCGCGCCGCTTCTTCCAGCTGTTCGGGCGTCATCTTGCTGGGATCCGGCAGCCCGCCCTTGCCCATCATCTGCTTGAGGGCCTGCTTCATCATGCCCCCCTTGCCCATCTTCTTCATCATCTCGGCCATCTGCTTGTGCTGCTTCAGCAGCCGGTTCAGATCGGCCACGTCCAGCCCGGCCCCTGCCGCGATCCGCTTCTTCCGGCTCGCCTGCAACATGTCGGGATTGGCGCGTTCCTTCTTGGTCATCGCCTGAATCAGCGCGATCTGCCGCTTCAGCATCTTGTCGTCGATGCCCGCCTCGGCGGCAGCGGCCTGCATCTTGCCCATGCCGGGCATCATGCCCATCAGGCCCTGCATGCCGCCCATCTTGACCATCTGCTCCAGCTGCATCCGCAGATCGTTCATGTTGAACAGCCCCTTCTGGAACCGTTTCATCATGCGCTCTGCCTGCTCGGCCTCGAACGTCTCCTGCGCCTTCTCGACCAGCGCGACAATGTCGCCCATGCCAAGAATACGGCCCGCCACGCGATCGGCCTCGAAGGTCTCGATCGCGTCCATCTTCTCGCCAAGACCGACGAACCGGATCGGCTTGCCCGTCACCGCCCGCATGGACAGTGCGGCACCGCCGCGCCCGTCGCCATCCATCCGCGTCAGCACCACGCCAGAAATGCCGACCTTGCCGTCGAACTCGGTCGCCACATTCACCGCGTCCTGGCCCGTCAGGCCATCGACCACCAGCAGCACTTCGCGCGGCTGGGCGATGTCACGCACCGCCTGCACCTCGTCCATAAGCACTTCGTCGATGTGCAACCGGCCGGCGGTATCCAGGAACAGCACGTCATAGCCGCCCAGATTGGCCTGCGTCTTGGCGCGCTTGGCAATCTGCACCGCAGACTCGCCCTTGACGATGGGCAGGCTGTCCACGCCGATCTGCGCGCCGAGGATGGCCAACTGCTCCATCGCGGCCGGGCGGTTGGTATCGAGCGAGGCCAGCAGAACCCGCTTGCCGTTACGCTCTTTCAACCGCTTGGCCAGCTTGGCCGTGGTCGTGGTCTTCCCCGACCCCTGCAAACCCACCATCAGGATCGTGGCCGGCGGATTGTCGATCTTCAGCGCATCGGGTTCGCCATCCCCGGCCAGAACGCGGATCAGCTCGTCATGGACGATCTTCACCACCATCTGCCCCGGCGTGACCGACTTGGTCACCGCCACGCCCGTGGCCTTGTCCTGCACCCGCTTGACGAAATCCCGCGCCACAGGCAGCGACACGTCCGCCTCCAGCAGCGCCACCCGCACCTCGCGCAGCGCGGTCACGACATCGGCCTCGCTCAACGCCCCGGCCTTGGTCAGGCGGTCGAAAACACCACCAAGGCGTTCTGACAGGCTCTCGAACATGGCGACCCTCCGGGTTCGTTGCGAAAAACCGGATATGGGGGTCCGGCAGCGGAATTGTGACCCACGCAAAGCGAAAAGGCACCCGTGGGCGCAACGCGCTGACGGATGGCGATCCCCGCATATGCGACGGGACCGGAAGCGCAGGCCTCCGGGGAATTACCGGGGGCGATACGCCCACCCGCCCGCCGAGTCAACCCCGCCCTCTGGCCCGCCCTCTGGCCCGCCCCCAGGCCCACGCTCAGCCGCACCAGCCCGCGCAACCGGGAATTGCCTCTTGCAATCCCCTGTGCATCGCCGCCAGATTAACCCTCACATTGTTCACGGACGCACAGCTATGGGCATTGATACCTGGGATGAAATTCGCACCGCCTATCAGGTGGCGCGCCTTGGCACTGTTTCCGGCGCGGCCGAGGTTCTGGGGGTCCACCACGCCACCGTGATCCGCCATATCGACGCGCTGGAAAAGCGCCTCGGCACCCGCCTGTTCCAGCGCCACGCGCGGGGCTACACCCCGACCGAGGCCGGGCATGACCTGCTGTCAGTCGCCCAGACCACGGATGAACAATTCGCCCAGTTGGCCTCTCGCATCAAAGGCATCGGCGAAACGGTGGCGGGCGAACTCGTCATCACCTCCATCTCGGGCGTGGCCGATCTGCTGGTCCCCATCCTCGCGCGGTTCCAGACCGAATATCCTGCCGTGATCCTGCGCTTCCTCACCGATATGCGCGTCTTCCGCCTGGATTATGGCGAGGCGCATGTCGCCATCCGCGCCGGTGCCGCACCGGAAGAACCCGACAACGTGGTCCAACCCCTCGTCCGCATGCGCACCGGCCTTTACGCCGCGCGCAGCTATGTCGAACGCCACGGCCTGCCCGCCTCGGAAGCCGACCTCATCGCCCACAGCTTCGTCGGCAATGACAGCGCCGAAAGCCGCGCGCCCTTCAACCGCTGGCTCCGCGCCATCGTCCCGCCTGAAAACATCCGCTTCCGCGCCACCGAAATGGCCGCGATGGAAGCCGCCATCCGTGCCGGGCTCGGCATCGGCTTTCTCTCGGCCTTCAAGACCGCCAATGACCCCGACCTGGTCGAGATCATGCCCCCCCGCCCCGAATGGGATGCGCCCTTGTGGATCGTCACCCATGTCGATCTGCACCGCACCCGCAAGGTGCAGGCCTTCCTCACCGTCCTGAAGGACGCAGCAAAATCCTGGTCGGTATGAGCGCGGCGTGACCCTGACAGACCAAGGTCGCGGGCATCTGGCGATGCTCACCTTCTCGGCCCTCGTGGCAGGGTCGTTCAGCCTTGGCGCAATGACGGCGCCGCTGATCGACCCGCTGGCGCTGTCGGCGCTCCGCTTCCTGCTGGCGGGCGCGATTGTGGGTGCCGCAGCCTTTGCCACCACCGGCATCCGGCGCAGCGCGGCGCAGGCCCCGTGGCGCTACCTGATCCTCGGCGCTCTGCTGGCTGCCTATTTCGTGCTGATGTTCCAAGGCCTGAAAACCGCCGAACCCGTCTCTACCGCCGCTGTCTTCACCCTGACCCCGGCGCTGGCGGCGGGGTTCGGCTGGCTCACCCTGCGCCAGCGCCTGACGCGCCGCATGGCACTTGCACTGGCCATCGGGGCAGTGGGCGCGCTTTGGGTGATCTTCCGCGCCGATCCCCAGCGCTTGCTGGCCCTGCAAATCGGCACGGGCGAGGTGATCTATTTCGCAGGCTGCGTCGCCCACGCGCTCTATGCGCCCCTCGTGCGCAAGTTCAACCGTGGTGAACCCGCCGTGGTCTTCACCTTCGGGATGATGATCGCAGGCTGGCTGATCCTGACCGTGGCCGGCGCGCCTGCCATCCTTGCCACCGATTGGCCCGCCCTGCCGGCCATCGTCTGGATCACACTGGTCTATACGGCGGTCTTCGCCAGCGCCGCCACCTTCGTTCTGCTGCAATTCGCCACCCTGCACCTGCCGGCGGCCAAGGTCATGGCCTATACCTATCTGGTGCCAAGCTGGGTGATCCTGTGGGAAATCGCCCTGGGCCGCAGCGCGCCCCCCGCCCTCATCCTCGGCGGTGTCGCGCTGTCCATCCTTGCCCTGCTGCTGCTTCTAAAAGACGAAGGCTGATCACGGCCCCGGCGGTGCAGGGGGGCCGTCTGCCCCCCTCGGCGCTGCGCGCCTCACCCCCCGAGGATATTTTTCCAGAGAAGATATCAAGCAGCACGAATTCCCCTCTTCTCTGCCGCAAATATCCCCGGGGGTCCGGGGGTGGAACCCCCGCGCCCGAGCCGAAGCGCGGCACGCGCGCAGGCGAGACAAAGGTCTTGCGGGCAAGGCCGCCCCGGCCTTGCCCGCGCAATAAGATCAGCGCAACTCGGCAGGCAACAGCGCTTCGGGCAGGTTCTGATAGCTTACCGGGCGCAGCCAGCGGCGGATCGCCATGGTCCCCACACTCGTCGCGCCGAAACTGGTCGAGGCGGGGTAAGGCCCGCCATGGACCATCGCCTCGCAAACCTCGACACCAGTGGGGAAGCCATTGGCCAACACCCGCCCCGCCTTGCGCTCCAGCACCGGCATCAGCCGCCGCGCCAGATCGGTGTCGGCGTCGTCCATCTGCAAGGTGCAGGTCAACTGCCCCTCCAAGGACCGCGCCACCGCCTCCATCTGCGCGAAATCCGCCACCCGCACGATCAGGCCCAGCGGCCCAAACACCTCTTCGCCCAGCGCGTGATTGGCCAGCCAGTCTTTCCCCGTCACCTCGAACAGCGCGGGCGTCGCACTGCGGCCGTCGCAAGGCGTGTGCAGCACATCGCGCACGCCGCCCACCGCCGCGATCCGGTCGCGCCCGGCGCGATAGGCCGATGCGATGCCCTCGGTCAGCATCACCTGCGCGGCCACTGCCGCCAGCGCCTCACGCGCGGCGGCGACGAAGCCCTCCGCCTCCGGCCCGTCGATCACCAGCAGGATACCGGGATTGGTGCAGAACTGCCCCGCCCCCATCGTGAGCGACCCGGCCCAGCCCTTAGCCACCGCTGCCCCCCGCGCCGCCAAGGCGGCCGGCAGCAGGAACACCGGGTTCACCGACCCCAATTCGCCATAGAACGGGATCGGCACATCACGCCGCGCGCACAGATCAAACAGCGCCCGCCCACCCGCAAGCGATCCGGTAAACCCGACCGCCGTGATCAGCGGATGGGTCACCAGCGCCACGCCCAGATCATTGCCGACCCCCTGGATCAGGCTGAACACCCCCGGATGCACACCGCAGGCCGCCACAGCCGCCGCCACCGCCTGCGCCACGATCTCGCCCGTGCCGGGATGGGCCAGATGCCCCTTCACCACCACCGGGCACCCCGCCGCCAAGGCCGAGGCCGTGTCGCCCCCCGCCGTGGAAAACGCCAAGGGAAAGTTCGACGCCCCGAACACCGCCACCGGCCCCACCGGGCGCTGCATCAGCCGGATATCCGGGCGCGGCAAAGGCTGGCGATCGGGCAACGCCGCGTCATGGCGCAGGTCAAGGAAAGCCTCTGACAGGATATGCCGCGCGAACAGCCGCAGCTGCCCCGTGGTGCGCCCCCGCTCCCCCTCCAGCCGCGCTGTGGGCAAGCCGGTCTCGGCGGTGCCGATGGCGGTCAACTCCGCGCCGCGCGCCTCGATCTCATCCGCGACCCGCTCCAGAAACGCCGCGCGCTCGGCCCGCGTCAGCGCGGAATAGGACCAGAACGCCGCTTCCGCTGCCTGCACGGCGCGGTCCACCTCGGCGGCGCCGCCGCTGGCAAAGACCTGCCCCGCCCCGCTTGCAGGGGTCGAGGTGAAGGTCGCCCCGCCCCCAACCCATTCCCCGGCAATCAGATGTTTTCCGTTCAGCATGGCCCGGCCTCTTCTGCAATGCGTTGCACGTCGCGTTCAAAGCCCAAATGCCAGCTTATCCGCCCAAGGAAAAGGCCGGACCGACCGATCGCCCTGCCCTAGCCGCGCCGGGGTTCGGTTTCACCCGCCGCAAGGGTGGGGTCCATCCCGCCCTTCAGCCCGGCACTGCCATAGAGCCGCCGATGCCAGGCCGCAGGCATCCGCCCATGCAGCCATTGCCCCATCCCCAGCAAGAACAGCCCGGCCAGCACTGGCAAACCCAGCCCCAGCCCCATCAGCGCCCAGATCTGCGTCACGCCCAGCCGCAACGCCGCCAGCAGCACAATGAAATGCAGAAAATAGATCATCATCGACAGAAAGGCGATGTTCACAGGCACGGGCGGCACCTCTGTGCGCAGCGCCACCAGCAGGATCATCAACGCGAAAGCCGCCGTCAGGAACGGAAACTCCGGCGGCGCAAAGATGCTCAGCCCGAACAGATCCAGCGACAGCGCCGCCTCGCCCAGCCGCAGCAGCGCCAGCCCGCCCAGCACCGCCCAGGCCTGCCCGGCACTCGGCAACCAGCCCATCCCGCGCCGGCGGATACGGTCGGCCACCAGATAGCCGATCACCACAAAGGGGAACTCGAAGAACACCCCGTTGCGCCATGTGTGCATCGACAAGGTCGCGTCTGAAAAGAAATCCACGCCCTGCAACGTCGTGCCGCACAGCAGAAAGATCAGCCCCAGCCAGATCAGCCAGCGCCGCCCCCGGCGATCATCCCCCGCCAGCAGCAGCACCACCCGCAACACCACCAGCGCCAGCATCAGCGCCGCCATGTACCACAGATGGATCGGCCCGAAGATCAGGTCCTGCACCACCGTGCCAAGCGTCGGGTCCTGCGGCCACCAGACCGGCAAATACAGCACGGTCCACAGCAGATAGAACAAGCCCAGCCGGATCAACCACGCCCGCGCGCGGCCATGGTGAAAGGTCGAATGGAACAGGAATCCCGAAACCACCGCAAATGTCGGCACCACCGTCCGCACCAGCCCCTGCCCAAGGACATAGGCGACCACGCCCCCCTGCAAGGTCAGCAGCGTCGCATGCGCCCAGACCACACCCGCGGCGATGATCAACTTCAGCACATCAATGGAATGAATTCTGGGCATCAGGATCGGCTAACCGGGAAATGGGGCAAAAATTCGAAACCCATTCCTCGCCCGTGCCGTCATCGCCTGCAACGGCCAACGCCCCACGCCACGCGCCCATGCCGGAAAACCGCGCATCAGGCCACCCAAGGCAATCTTCATTCTGGCTTGCTTGTTCAACATCTCATCCGATTCTGAACGGTCGTCAGTCGGTAGGATGGCGGACCCGGAGCGATTCGAACGCCCGACCCTCAGATTCGTAGTCTGATGCTCTATCCAGCTGAGCTACGGGTCCATCGTGGGGCAGCGTTTAGCCCCGGTCATTCGGGGGTGCAAGGGAAAAAACGCAAGGCAACGGCCTCATTCCGCATCGCCGGGCGATAGCCGCTTGGGCAGGCGGATCTGGAACTCCGTCCCCTCGGCATCGCTGCGTGCCAGTTCCAGCCGCCCGCCATGGCCGCGCACCAGCTCAGCCGCGATGGCCAGTCCAAGCCCCGTGCCGCCCTTGCGTGCGCCGCCTTGGAACGCCTCGAACAGATGCTCTTTGGCGCGTGGCGGCAGGCCCGGCCCGGTATCGCCAACCCGGATCCACCAATCCTGCTCATCCTCGCCCGCCGACATTTCGATGGTCCCGCCCTGCCCCGTCGCCTCGATGGCCTGCCGCGCATTGCGCACCAGGTTGGACAGCACGCGGTAAAGCTGTTCCGTATCCGCCCGGATCACCAACCCCGCCGGAACATCGTTCAAAAAGGCCACCAGCGATTCCTCGCCCGCCAGACCTTCGCCTTCGATCACATCATCGGCCAGCAGGCGCAGCGCGAACCGCTTCAATGTCGGCGGCGGCTCTTCGGCCTTGCCGAAGGCCAGTGTCGATTCGCACAGGCTCACCGCGCGCGAGATTGATCCCACCAGCTTGGGCGCGGCCCGCGCCACCGCCGGATCGGCGCTCGCCCCCAGCCGGTCGGCAAACAATTGCGCCGTGGTCAGGATGTTGCGCAGGTCATGGCTGATCTTGGCCACCGCCCCGCCCAGTTGCGCCAGCCGCTCCTTCTGCCGCAACGCGCCGGTCAACTGCGTCTGCATGGAGGCCAGCGCTTCTTCCGCCACGCGCAACTCTTCGACCTCGGCCGAAGGCGCGATCACGCGCCGCGCATCCTCGGGCGCTTCGGCATAGGCGGTCATATGCTGCACCACCCGCCGGATCGGCACCACCAGCAACCGCTGCACCGCCAGAAACAGCAAAAACGCCGTCACGACCGAAATCAGCGCTGACAGGAACAGGATCCGCAGCCCGTATTCGATCATCGCCACCCGCAGCGGCCCGGTCTCCATCGTGATCTCGATCAAGAGCCCCGCATCCTGCACCGGGTTGCCGATCACCCGGATGATCCGGTTCTCGGGATCGGCCAGCACGACAGATGCATCGCGGATCAATTCCCACGGCCCCGCCATCCGCAGATCGAACGTGTCATGGATCGGCGCGGGGATGGGCGACGACAACACCAACTGCCGCACCTCATCGCGCCGCAGCACCACGTTGAACACTTCGGCATTCTTCAGCAGTTCGGTCTCAAGCTCTGCCCCCACTGTCGCATCATCTGCCGCCAGCAGCGCCAGCGATGCGATCTGCGCCTTCTCCAGCCGCAGCAGCATGTAATCCGCCCGGAACCGCGCGATGCTGGGCACAAAGATCAGCACTTCGGCCAGCATGACAAAGGCCACCGTCAGCAGCAGGAAACGCCCAGACAGCGTGTTCAGAAACCTGCCCCGCCCGATCCGCACGAAAACCCCGCCCCTTGTCTACAACTATTGAAATACGCATCGCCCTTGCTCGCCCGCAACCCCTAAGGTCCGCATATGCCGCAACAAGGCATCAATCTGCGCACCACCTCAATCTGCGCCTGCTCAGTCCAAGGATACTGGCGCACCCAGCCCCTTCATCTTGGCCCAAATACCCAAAATGCACCGCCCGCCACGGGCGCGCCGCCCGGCGGTCAGGGCAGCCAACGCTGCACCAGCCCCACAAAACGCTTCAACCCAGGGTTATCAAAAAGCTTTGGCGTGAAATAGGTTCCCGCCGCGCGTTTGCCGATCTCCGCCAATGTCGGATAGGGCAACACCACCCCGGCCAATGTGGCAACCTTCATCCTCGCCGATACCGCCAGCGCCAGCGGCGCCAGCACCTCGCCCGCATGCGGGCCAACCACCGTGGCCCCGATCACGCGGCCCTTTACGACCATCACCTTGGCAAAGCCCTCGCCCGCCCGCATCGCCTGCGCGCGGTCATTGTGGTGAAACTCCGCGCGGCTCACCGTCAGCTTGTCACCCCATGTCTTGCGCGCCTCTGCCTCGCTCGGCCCCACCTGCGCCAGTTCCGGATCGGTATAGGTCACGCGCGGGATATGATCCGTCCGCACCTTGGCAGGCAGGCCCAGCACCGCCTGCCGGATCACGATGCCCGCATGATACCCCGCCAGATGGGTGAACTGCGCGCCCCCCGCCGCGTCACCCACCGCAAAGACGCGGCCATTGCTGGTTGACCGCAGGTTCGGCCCCACCATCACACCCTTGGCGTCATGCGCAACGCCAGCGGCCTCCAGCCCCAGCCCCTCCAGCATCACCTTGCGCCCCGCCGCTACCAGAAGATGCGTCCCCGCGATCACCGTGCCATCGGCCAGCACCGCCTCCACCCCCGGTTCCAGCGCCCGGATCCGTACCAGCCCCTGCCCCTCGCGGATTTCCACGCCCTCGGCCCGCAGCCGGTCCAACACCACCGCCGCCGCGTCCGGGTCTTCCCGGCCCAGCGCGCGCCCCGCCTCGATCACCGTCACCGCTGATCCCAGCCGCCGATGCGCCTGCGCCATTTCCATGCCAATCGGCCCGCCGCCCAGAATCAGCAGATGCTCCGGCCGCTCGCGCAGACTGAAGACCGACTCGTTGGTCAGATAGGGCACCGTGTCGATCCCCGGCACAGGCGGCACCACCGCCCGCGACCCCGTGGCAATCACGAACCGCCGCGCCACAATGCGCTTGCCCCCCGCCTCCACCGCCTTGGGCGATACAAACCGCGCCCAATCCCGGATCACCACGCAGCCCAAGCCCTCAAACCGCTCTTGGCTGTCCACGGGCGCAATCCCCGCAATCACGGCCGCCACATGATCCTTCACCGCGCCGAAATCCACCGCAGGCTCCACCGCCGCGATGCCGAACCGCGCCGATCCGCGCTGCGCCTGCGCCGCCTCTGCCGCGGCAATCAGCGCCTTTGACGGCACGCAGCCCGCATTCAGGCAATCCCCGCCCATCTCGCCGCCCTCGATCAGCACGACCCGCGCGCCCATCTGCACCGCGCCCGCCGCCACCGACAGCCCGCCAGACCCGGCCCCGATCACGCAGATATCCGTCCTGATCACCGACTTGTTCTCTGGCACGCTCACAACTCCTCTTTCCGCCGCAGGGCGCGCACCACCATCGGCAACAGCCCCAGCGCCACCAGCCCGATGATCGGCCCGATGACATAAGGCTCCAGAAACACGCCGAAATCCGGCGTCCCACCCGTCGCGAACACATCGCCCAACCCTGAACCCACAGAGGTAAGGACCAAAGCCCCCGGCACGATCCCCAACGCCGTCGTCACCACGAACTTGAACAGCGACACATTCAGCAGCGCCGGAATCAGGTTCGCCATGAAGAACGGCACGATGGGCGTGACCCGCATCAGGAACAGCACTTCCCATTCATTCCGCGCCAGCGCCGCGCGCAGCTTGGCCACCTTGCCGCCCTGCATCTCGATCTTGGCCGCCAGCCCAGCGCCGAATCCGGCGCGCGCGGCCAGAAACAGCAGCACCGCCCCCAACGTCGCCCCGGTCAGGTTGTACAAAACGCCCGGAAACAGCCCGAACAGGAACCCGCCCGTCAGCGTGGCCACCGTCGCCCCCGGCAGGGAAAAGGCCACGATCCCCACATAGGCCAGCACAAAGGCCACCACCGCCAACCCGTAATGCGCATCGCGATACGCCAGCAGCGTCTCCCGATGCGCGGCCAGCGCGTCAAAGGTCAGGCTGTCGCGCAGGAACACCGCCCCCACAATCGCCACCCCCAACAAGATCAGCGCGGGAATCATCCGCCCCCGGTTTTTGGGGGCATCGGGCACGGGGCGGGGGGCATCGGTCTTTTCCATGCCCCGACCATGGCCAAATCCCCCCCTTCCCGCCAGCCGCATCACGCCGCATTGAACCCAAGCCCCCCCTTTGCAACATTCCCCGCCCATCAGGCTGCGAAATGTTGCAGAAAATCGGTCCGCCTTGCGTTGACTTGCACCGAAACCGCCCGTAAAGACCGGGCTTCGAATAATATGGCGCTCGAATCCATCGGGTTTGCGCAGCCTGACCGCTACGGAGAGCCGCAATGAAGCGTACATTCCAACCGTCGAACCTGGTGCGCAGCCGCCGCCATGGCTTCCGCGCCCGCATGGCAACCAAAGGTGGTCGCCTTGTGCTGGCCGCCCGCCGCGCCAAGGGCCGCAAGAAGCTGTCCGCCTGATCCTTCCCGGCCCGCCAATCGGGCCGACAAAAGGTGACGCCATGACACCGCCGAGGGATACGGGCAAAAGCGGCAATGCCGAAACGCCCGGGGTTCCCCCGGCGGTTTCCTTTTGCGCGGATACCGCACCAAAACCCCAGACCCTGCGCAAACGCGCCGATTTCCTGCGCGCCGCATCGGCCCGCAGGCAAGGCACGGGCGGCTTCCTGCTGCAAGCCCGCAACCGCGATGACGGCAGCCCCGACATTCGCCTCGGCTTCACCGCGTCCAAGAAAATCGGCAACGCCGTCTTTCGCAACCGTGCCAAGCGCCGCCTGCGCGCCGTGGCGCAACAAGTCCTGCCCGCCCTCGCGCGCCCCGGCTGGGATTACGTCCTCGTCGCCCGGCCCGAGGCGACGGTCACCCGCGCCTTCACCGACCTGCTCGACGATCTTGCCACCGCGCTGCACAGCGTCCACCGCGACCGCGCGCCCGCCCCCAAACCATGACGCCGCTCGCCCGCGTCCTCGCGCTGCCCGTCCGCGCCTATCGTCTGGTGCTCTCGCCCTGGGTCGGCCACGGCTGCCGCTTTCAGCCCACCTGTTCCGCTTACGCGCTTGAGGCGCTGGAACGCCACGGCGGCCTGAAGGGCGGCTATCTCACCGCCCACCGCATCTGTCGCTGCCACCCCTGGGGCGGGCACGGCTACGATCCCGTGCCGGGATCAGACCCGGACCATGACCGCCGCAGCGCTGATCCTTCACGGAAGGATCAACCCTGATTTTTCGCAGAAAAATCGCCCTGCGCAGCGCCACCAGTCCCAGATTTTTCGCAGAAAAATCGTCCCCTTACAACTTCTCGAAACTGATCGACACATCCCCAATATCCACGCCGAAGCGCTTCATATAGGCCCGGTTGAACAGCCGGTCCTCGCTCTGCAACCACATCCAGTCATCGAACGTGACCCGCAGCGTTTCGGCCGTGCCATCCGCCGCAGGCACCGGCAGGTCGATGGTGTATTGCCAGTTGAACCGGTCACCCTTCTCCACCCCCTTGGCCACCCCGATCACGCCGGGCGCCGTGCCTTCCCAGGTCTCCTCGCCTGTCTTGCGCAAGGTCCACACCCGCTGTTCGGTCGATCCGTCCTCATAGACGAAATCCTCCACCAGCCGCAGCCGCTGCCCGTCCCAATCGCCTTGGATATTCACCACGAACTGCCGCCGCACCGTGCCGAAAATGTCCTGAAACTGGCCATAGGCCACCAGCCGCCCATCAAAGAACTCTTCCAGCTCCAGCTCGCGGGTCGACAGCGAGGGATCCTCCAGCGACGGCTTGCCCGTACAGGCCGCCAGCACCGCCAGCGCCCCCAGCATCATCCCCGCCCGCATCATCCGCTTTGCCATCACACCATCCCCCATTTCCCGTAATACGCGCCACAACCCCTGCCGGATTGCCGCGCGCGCGCCCTTCTGGCATAGCCATCCTGCACATTGGCGTGAAAGCAACCCCATGCTGGACGATCTCGACGACATCCACCCGCTGTTCCACGGCGCGCCCTCGACGACCGAGTTCAAGAAACTCCGCAAACGCATCGTGCGTGAGGCGCGCGAAGCGATTGAAACCTACGGCATGGTCAACCGGGGCGACCGCTGGCTTGTCTGCCTCTCGGGCGGCAAGGACAGCTATACCCTTCTCGCCGTCCTGTACGAACTCAAATGGCGCGGCCTTCTTCCTGTCGATCTGCTCGCCTGCAACCTCGATCAGGGCCAGCCCGGCTTCCCCGCCACGGTGCTCCCTGAATTTCTCACGAAAATGGGCGTCCCCCTCCGCATCGAATATCAAGACACCTATTCCATCGTGATGGACAAGGTTCCGCAGGGCCGCACTTATTGCGCGCTCTGTTCGCGCCTGCGCCGGGGCAACCTCTACCGCATCGCCCGCGAAGAGGGCTGCTCCGCCGTCGTCCTCGGCCATCACCGCGATGACATCC
The DNA here is from genome assembly GCA_035192965.1 of Fuscovulum sp. Taxonomy (NCBI): domain Bacteria; kingdom Pseudomonadati; phylum Pseudomonadota; class Alphaproteobacteria; order Rhodobacterales; family Paracoccaceae; genus Fuscovulum; species Fuscovulum sp. The sequence continues at coordinate 3,928,953 of CP136571.1, forward strand.
TCGAGACGTTCTTCATGAACCTCTTCCACGGCGGCCGCCTGGCCGCCATGCCGCCCAAACTGCTGAACGAGGACGGCGATCTGATGCTCTACCGCCCGCTGTCTTTCGTGGCCGAGGCGGATTGCGAAAAGTTCGCCCGCGCCATGAACTATCCCATCATCCCCTGCGATCTTTGTGGCTCGCAAGAAGGGCTGCAACGCATGCAGGTCAAAAAGCTGCTGGATGACTGGGAAACCCGTTCCCCCGGTCGCCGCCAGATCATGTTCCGCGCGCTGATGAACGTCCGCCCCTCGCATCTGGCCGACCCTGCGCTGTTCGACTTCCTCTCGCTCGCCCCCGGCATGGCCCCCACCGACGCCCCCGCCGACGTCGATACCGGCCTTCCCCCCGCCCTGCGCTGACACGCCCGCGCCGATCAACTTTCCCGGCTGCCCCCGGCACGCACAGGCGAAAGGCCTTGACCTTTCGCCCCCCCTTCTGTTGAAGCAGGCCTGACTCATTTCCACCATTGGCGGCAGTCTCTCCCTATGGAAGATCAGAACAAGAACCTCCTCCTCGCAACCGTATTGAGCTTCGTCGTGATCCTCGTATGGTTCGTGCTCTTCCCGCCGCCCGAAGCGCCGCCGGTCGATCCCAACGCCCCTGCGGCCATCACCCAGACCGAGGCACCGGCAACCGCCGCCACGCCCGAAGGCACCGCGACCGCCACCGCCACGGCCGAGGCCGCAGAACCCCTGCCCGAAGCCCCGCGCCTGACGGTCGACACCCCGGAACTGGTGGGCTCCATCTCGCTGCTCGGGGGCCGGATCGATGACCTGTCGCTGAAAAGCTACAAGGAAACGCTGGAACCCGACTCCCCCATCGTCCGCCTGCTTTCACCCGTGGGCGAAGCCCACCCCTATTACGCCGTCTTCGGCTGGGGTCCGGGCACCGGCCTGACCGCCGATGATGTGCCGGGCGCGAAAACCGAATGGCGCATCGCCCAAGGCGGCACCCTGTCACCGGGCGCCCCCGTCACGCTCACCTGGTCCAACACCAAGGGCATGACCTTCACGCGCGAAATCGCGGTCGATGACAACTTCATGTTCACCGTCACCGACACGGTCCAGAACGCTGGCGGCACCGCTGTCTCGCTCTTCCCCTATGGCATCGTCGCCCGCCACGGCCAGCCGACCGGCCTGCAAAACTTCTTCGTGCTGCACGAAGGCATGGTCAGCCGCACAGATGGCACCCTGACCGAACAGAAATACGACGATCTGATGGAACTCCCCGTCGTCGAACGCGAAGGCGCGCAGGCCGAAGTCGTCTCTGCCACTACCGATGGCTGGATCGGCTTTACCGACAAATACTGGATGACGACGCTGATCCCCGAACAGGGCACCCCGTTCACGGCCGTCACCAAATACGTTCCGGGCGCCAACATCTACCAGACGGAAACCCGCAAACCCGTGCAGGAACTGGCCGCTGGGGCCACCGTCACCTCCTCTGTCCGCCTCTTCGCCGGTGCCAAAGAATGGGCCACGATCCGCGCCTATGAAAAAGACCTCGGCATTGCAGGCTTCATCGATTCCATCGACTGGGGCTGGTTCTTCTTCCTGACCAAGCCGATCTTCGCCGTGCTGCACTGGCTCAACGCCATGATCGGCAATATGGGCCTCGCCATCATCGGCCTGACCTTCTTCCTGAAATTCCTCGTCCTGCCGCTGGCCTACAAATCCTATGTCAGCATGGCCAAGATGAAGGAATTGCAGCCAGAGCTTGAGGCGCTCAAGGAACGCGCGGGCGAAGACAAGCAAAAGCTGCAAAAGGAAATGATGCAGCTCTACAAGGACAAGAAGGTCAACCCGGCTGCGGGCTGCCTGCCGATCCTGATCCAGATCCCGATCTTCTTCGCGCTCTACAAGGTGATCTTCGTCACGATCGAACTGCGCCACGCCCCCTTCTTCGGCTGGCTCACCGATCTTTCGGCCCCCGATCCGTCCTCGATCTTCAACCTCTTCGGCCTCCTGCCCTGGGATGCACCCGTGCAGGGCAGCTTCATGGCGCTGATTTTCATCGGCATCCTGCCCATCCTTTTGGGCATCACCATGTGGCTGCAACAGAAGCTGAACCCCGCGCCCACCGACCCGATCCAGCAACAGGTCTTTGCCTGGATGCCCTGGATCTTCATGTTCATGCTGGGCGGCTTTGCCTCGGGTCTCGTGGTCTACTGGATCACGAACAACATCATCACCTTCTCGCAGCAATATCTCATCATGCGCAGCCACGGCCACAAGCCGGATATCTTTGGCAACATCAAATCGGGCATGAAGAAAAAGGAACCGGTCCCCGTGGCCGACAAATCCAAGAAGGGCAAGAAATGACAGGCGGGCGGCTGGCCCATATCTGCCGCCACCCGATCAAGGGACACGGACGCGAGATGCTCGCGTCCGTTCGTCTTTCTGCGGGCGAATGCTTGCCATGGGACAGGCTCTGGGCGGTGGCCCACGATGCCGCCAAGCTGACCGATGGCTGGAACCCTTGCGTGAACTTCGCACGCGGGGCCAAGGCCTATGCCCTCATGGCCATCGAATCCGAACTGGACACGACAACCGCCACCGTCACCTTGCGCCACCCCGACCGGGGCGAGATCACCTTCCGCCCCGACGATGCCGCTGACACGCCCCGCTTTCTGGATTGGGTCCGCCCGCTGAACCCGGAAAAACGCGCCCAGCCCACCCGCATCGTCACCGCCGGTCGCGGCATGACCGACAGCGATTTCCCCTCCATCTCCATCCTCAACCTCGCCTCCCTTGCCGATCTGTCCACACGCATCGGGCAGGATCTTTCAATCCACCGCTGGCGCGGCAACCTCTGGCTCGACGGCGCGCCCGCTTGGGCCGAATGGGATTGGGTCGGCCGCGACATCCGCATCGGCACCGCCATCCTGCATCTGCAGGAACGCATCACCCGCTGCATGGCCACCACCGTCGAACCCGCCACCGGCCACAGCAACGCCGATACGCTCGGCGCCCTTGAACGCAACTACGGGCATCAGGATTTCGGCCTCTACGCCACCGTCCTGCAACCCGGCACCATCGCCACAGGCGATGAATGGACCCTCGCATGACCGGCCTGCAATTCTCCCTCGCCCCCGACGCATCGGATGAGGCGCGCGAAGCGGGCCGCCTGCTCTTCGCAGGCCCCGTCACCTTCGTCAAAGGCGTGGTCGCCATGTCCGGCCTGCCCCCTGCCGACCGGCTTGAGGTCTGCTTCGCCGGCCGCTCCAACGTCGGCAAATCCAGCCTGATCAACGCCCTGACAGGCCGCAAAACCCTCGCCCGCGCCTCCAACACACCGGGCCGCACGCAGGAAATCAACTACTTCGCCCTTGGCGAAAACCGCTACATGACCGACCTTCCCGGTTATGGCTATGCCGAAGCCCCGGTCGCCGTCGTCCGCAAGTGGCAGGAACTCCTGAAGGCCTATCTCGCTGGCCGCCAGACCCTGCGCCGCGCCTTCGTGCTGATCGACACGCGCCACGGGGTGAAAGCGGTAGATGAAGAGATTCTCACCCTCCTCGACCGCTCCGCCGTCACCTTCCAATGCGTGCTGACCAAGGCCGACAAGGTGAATGCAGAAACGCGCGAGGCCTCTATCGCGCAGGTCAAGGCCGCGCTGGCCAAACACCCCGCCGCCTATCCCGAACTGGTGGTCACCTCGTCGGAAAAGGGCGACGGCATCGAAACCCTCCGCGCCATCATCGCCACGTTGGAGTGACCGCTGCAAGGCGGCGGGACGGGGCTGATGTCACCTCCCCGCCCGCGCACCGTTAACCAGTTTCGCCCGCGCGACTCTGCCCGAATTTGTATGCACGCCCGTCTGCACCGCCATCTGCACCGGCGGCTGCACAGCCCTCACACATGCTGCGCGCCGTTCACCTGTATCTCCGCGCCGGAAATGTAGGACGACTGATCGGAACACAAAAACCAGATCGCATCCGCCACTTCGCGCGGCTGGCCCAGCCGCTGCATCGGCAACTGCTCCACGATCTTGTCCGTCCCCGGCGACAGGATCGCCGTCTCGATCTCGCCGGGCGCAATGGCATTGACGCGCACCCCTAACGGCCCGAAATCATGGGCCATTTCCCGCGTCAACGCCGCCAGCGCCGCCTTGGATGTGGAATAGGCCGCCCCCGCAAAAGGGTGCACCCGGCTTCCCGCGATAGAGGTGACATTCACCACACACCCCCGCGCCGCCGACAGTTCCGCCTGCAACCCCCGCGCCAGCACGATCGACGCGAAAAAGTTCACATGGAACACCTGCCCCCAGGTCCGCAGATCGGTTTCCAAAGTGTTAAGGCGCTTGCCCCCTTCGCCTTTCGGGCTGATCCCCGCATTGTTCACCAGCGCATCTAACCGCCCGTTTATCTTGGCTTTTATCGTCTCGATGGCGGCGATGGTCTTGTCGGGGCTGGCCAGATCGATCTGGATATGGTTCTCCTCTCCACCCGGCCAGGGGCAGCGCTCATCAAACGGATGGCGCGAACAGGTCAGCACCCGCCAGCCTTCAGCCGAAAACCGTTTCACCGTCGCATGCCCGATCCCACGCGAAGCCCCTGTCAACACGAGGGTTTTTTGCTCTGCCATCCGATTCACCACCTGTCTCTTCCGCCCATCTTCGCCGCTTTGTCGGCGGAAAGCCATTGCCGCTTGGCAGGCGCGGCATCACGCATTACCAAGACGCAACCTGATCCGGGGGGCCCCATGAAACTGCAAACGAGCACCATGTCTGACGCCGCCAACACCGCCAAGATGCTGTCCGAAGCCCTGCCCTATCTGCAACGCTATGCCGATGCCGTGGTGGTCGTGAAATTCGGCGGCAACGCCATGGGCGACGATGCCGCCATGGCCGAATTCGCCCGCGACGTCGTGCTGATGCGGCAGGTTGGCGTGAACCCCGTGGTCGTCCATGGCGGCGGCCCGATGATCAATGAAATGCTTGAAAAGCTTGGCATAAAATCCAACTTCGTGCGCGGCAAGCGGGTCACCGACAAGGCCACCGTGCAGGTGGTAGAAATGATCCTGTCCGGTCTGGTGAACAAGCGTATCGTTCAGGCCATCATGGATGCCGGCGGCCGCGCCGTGGGCATTTCCGGCAAGGACGACGATCTTATGGTGTGCGAGGCCGACGATCCCGAACTGGGCTTTGTGGGCCGCCCGGTTGAGATGAACGTGCAGGTGCTGCGCGATCTCTACAACGCAGGCATCATCCCCGTCGTGGCCCCGGTCGCCACCGGCATGGCCGACAATGAAACCTTCAACGTCAACGGCGACACCGCCGCCGGGGCCATCGCCGGCGCGCTCAAGGCCGACCGCCTGCTCCTGCTCACCGATGTCGCAGGCGTCAAGAACGCGTCGGGCGAGGTGATGACCCAGATCACCCCCGAAGAAGTTCGCCAGATGACAGCCGATGGCGTGATCGCGGGCGGCATGATCCCCAAAACGGAAACCGCGCTGGCCGCTTTGGCCGAAGGCGTCCGCGCCGTGACCATCCTCGATGGTCGCGTCCCCAATGCCTGCCTGATGGAACTGTTCACCGATCACGGCGCCGGATCGCAGATCCGCTCTACCGAGCCCCGCGTCAAACCGCGCGTAAAGCGGTGACGCTGGACGATCTTCAACCCGCCCTCGCCGCCCATCACCTCACCGTGCTGGGCGGCTTCCATCCGGGCGCGGACGACGCCACCCCGCCCGGCACCCAGACCCTTCTCCTCCTCGGTCCGGCAGAACCCGGCTTTTGGCCCCACCTCACCGCACAACCCGAATGGCTGGACGGCGAACCCGATCCTGTCGACCGCTGGTCGCGCCGCACCATTGGCCGCCTCGCCTGTGATCTGGGGGCCAAGGCGCTGTTTCCTTTTGGTGGCCCGCCCTACCACCCCTTCTACAAATGGGCGCTGCGCACGGGCCGCACTTGGGACAGCCCGGTTCGCCTGCTCGTCCACGCAGACCAGGGCCTGATGGTCAGCTTCCGGGGCGCGCTCGCCCTGAAAGACCACCTCGCCCTTCCCCCGCCACCGGAAAAACCCTGCGATACCTGCGCCAAGCCCTGCCTGACGGCCTGCCCAACGCAGGCCCTCACCGCCAACGGCTATGACGTCCCCGCCTGCCACGCCTTCCTCGACACCGCCCCCGGCGCGGATTGCATGGAATCGGGCTGCATCGTCCGCCGCGCTTGCCCCCTGTCGCAACGCTATGCAAGACTTCCCGAACAGTCGGCCTATCACATGCGCCGATTCCACGGGGGGCAAACACCACGATGAAGCGGCTGATCCTGACACGCCACGCGAAATCCAGCTGGGATGATCCACTCACCCCGGATCACGACCGCCCGCTCAACGAACGCGGCAAGGCCGCTGCCGCCGATCTGGGCCAATGGCTCGCCTCGCGCGGCTATGTCCCGGATGAGGTGCTCTGTTCCGATGCGCTGCGCACCCGCAAGACCTGGAGCGGGATCGCCCCCGCCCTGCCCGGCACGCCGGTGCTGGAACTGAAACCCGCGCTTTATCACGCCGGCCCCGATGTGATGCTGGCCGTTCTGCGCCATGCCAAGGGCGATTGCGTGATGATGATCGGCCACAACCCCGGCATCGCAGAATTTGCCGCCCGTCTGGTGGCACAGGCCCCGCACAACCCGGAATTCAGCCGCTACCCCACCGGGGCCACGCTGGTGGCGGATTTCAACGTCGCGAACTGGGCCGATGTCACCTTCGGCACGGGTGTGGTGGATGATTTCATCATCCCCAGCGAAATCGTCGCCTGACGATCGTTTAACCATCCCTGGCGCGAACCACGCGTCCCGCCAAACCAAAAGGGGGTGCCAACCGGCACCCCCTTTCGCATTCCGCGCTCTGCCCTTCAGTGGCCCAGGATCTGCGACAGGAACAGCTTCGTCCGGTCGCTCTTGGGGTTGTTGAAGAACTCCTTGGGTTCGTTCTGCTCCACGATCTGGCCCTGATCCATAAAGATCACCCGGTTCGCCACCGCCTGCGCAAAACCCATTTCGTGGGTCACGCAGAGCATGGTCATCCCCTCTTCGGCCAGCTCGATCATGGTATCCAGCACTTCCTTGATCATCTCCGGATCAAGCGCGCTGGTCGGTTCGTCAAACAGCATGATCCGCGGCTTCATGCACAGCGACCGCGCGATGGCCACCCGCTGCTGCTGCCCGCCCGACAATTGCCCCGGATACTTGTTCGCCTGCTCGGGGATCTTCACCTTGCGCAGGAAATGCATCGCGGTTTCTTCGGCTTCCTTCTTCGGCACCTTGCGCACCCAGATCGGTGCCAGCGTGCAGTTTTCCAGAATCGTCAGATGCGGGAACAGGTTGAAATGCTGGAACACCATCCCGACCTCGGACCGAACCTTGTCGATGTTCTTCAGGTCGTTGGTCAGCTCCGTCCCATCCACCACAATCTGCCCCTGCTGGTGTTCCTCCAGCCGGTTGATGCAGCGGATCAGGGTCGATTTCCCCGAACCCGACGGTCCGCAGATCACAATCCGCTCGCCGCGCTGCACGGTCATGTTGATGTCGCGCAGCACGTGGAACGTCCCGTACCACTTGTTCATGCTGGCAATCCGGATGGCAACCTCATCCGAGATCGTCATCTTTGATCGGTCAATGGCCTGTTCAGACATGGGTCAATCCTTAACGGTGATCGGTCTTCAGCTTGCGCTCGAGATGCATCGAATAGCGCGACATGCCAAAGCAGATGACAAAGAAGATGGCGCCGACAAAGATGTAGGGCTCCCAGTAGATGCCCTTCCAGTTGATGTCGGCACGAACGATTTGCGTCACCCCCTTCAGCGGGTCCATCAGGCCCACGAACGCCACCAGCGTTGTGTCCTTGAACAGACCGATGAATGTGGAAACGATAGACGGGATCGAGATTTTCAACGCCTGCGGCAGGATGATCAGGCGCTGCGCGCGCCAGTAATCCAGCCCCAGCGCATCCGCCGCCTCATACTGCCCGCTGGGCAGCGCGGCCAGACCGCCACGGATCACCTCGGCCAGATAGGCCGCGGCGAACAGCGTCACCAGAATGATCACCCTCAGGATAATGTCAAAGTTGGTGTTCGGCGGCAGGAAGTATTGCAGCAGCAGCGACGCCGTGAACAGCAGCGTGATCAGTGGCACGCCCCGGATGAATTCGATGAACCCAACGCACAGCGTCTTCACGATCAGCATGTCCGATTGCCGCCCCAGCGCCAAAAGGATCCCGATGGGAAGCGAGAAGGTGATCGCTGTCACCCCGATGGTGATCGCCAGCAAAAAGCCCCCGAACTGGTCCGAATTCACGGACACCAATCCCCAGGGCACCATGCCGTTGATGGCCTGCGTCAGCGGCACGTCAATGAACATCCACCACAGCAGCGCAAGGAACACCCCAATCAGCGCCGATGCCGTCGGCCCCAGCCGCGCCACCAGCGCCATATAGGCCACGCCCATCACGACAAAGCCCAGCAGCGCCACGATGGGCACCCAGACCGACCCGCCCCACAGCAGCCAGAAGCACAAAGCCGGAAACAGCGCGGTGAACCACAACAGCTTGCTCGGCTGCACCTGCGCAATCGCCAGCATCCCGCCCACCAGCGCCAGCGCGGCGATCCATGCGCCCACCGGTGCACCGGCCAGCCCCAGCGTCACCACGAGGAACACCCCGACAACGCCAAGGATGATCGACAGGTTCTTCTTCTGCCCGGCAAACAGCACCGGCGACAACGCCGCCACCAGCAGACCAAAGGCCAGCACGGGCCGCCAGTACTGATCCGGCGGGTAGAAGCCAAAGATGAACTGATGCCACCGCTCGCGGATCATGGCCCAACAGGCCCCGGTCGCGCCTTCCCCGGCGCTCGCCGTCACGATGTCACGGCATTCCGCCAGCGACGCGGCGTTCCACACCGAATTCAGCCACCACGGCAGCGATGCCGAGATGATCATATAGATCACCACGATCCCCAGGATTGTCAGCCCCGTATTGAACGGGCCGGAAAACAGGTTCTCGCGCAGCCACTTCACCGCCCCCGCTTCACGCACCGGCGGTGCCGAAGGCGGCAGCATCTGATCCCGCACAAAACTCAATTCTGATGCCATGTCAGCGCGCCTTGATCTGGACAGAGGTGTTATACAGGTTCATCAGCGCCGAAATGATCAGACTGATGGTCAGATAGATCAGCATCATCAGCAGCATGCATTCCAGCTCGCGCCCGGTCTGGTTCAGCGTGATCCCCCCCAGCGTGCCGCGCAGGTCCAGATAGGACACGGCGATCCCCAGCGAGGTGTTCTTCGTCAGGTTCAGATACTGGCTGATCAGCGGCGGAATGATCACCCGCAGCGCCTGCGGCAGGATGATCAGGTTCATCGTCCGCCCCGGCCGCAGGCCCAGCGCGAACGCCGCCTCCGATTGCCCGCGCGAAATGGCCAGAATCCCCGACCGCACGATTTCCGCAATGAACGCCGCCGTATACAGCGCCAGCGCGATCACCAGCGCGGTAAAGGAATGGGCCACCAGAATGCCACCGGCAAAGTTGAACCCCTTCAACTCCGGCACTTCCAGATGCAGGCCCAGCGCAACGCTCAGCGCAATCACAGGGCCAAGCAGCACCAGCACCGATTTCCACCACGTGACCGGCCGATCCCCCGTCGCCTCCTGCTGCGCGCGCGCGGCGGAAAGGATACGGTGGTTCACCCAGATCGACCCAAAGATCACCACAAGATAGGCCAGCGTCGTCAGGTTCAGCGTCATGAACCCGATATCCGCGCTGCCCAGCCCGCGATCAAACAGCGGCGATGGGATGTTGGTGCCACGGTTCGTCACCGCCACCGTATCCCACAGCATCATGGATGCCGCCGGGGCCTCTCCCGCTGCTGTCATCTCATCCGTCACCCGGAAATCCCGCGGCTGCGGCGTCGTTTCCGACAGGATCACATAAGACAGCAGGATCCAGAGAAGCAGCGGCACATTGCGGAACATCTCCACGTAGACCGTCATCAACCGGCTCACGAGCCAGTTCTTCGACAACCGCAAAACACCGACAACCACGCCGATCACGGTCGCCAGCACGCAGCCCAGAATCGCCACGACCAGCGTGTTGATCAAACCCACCAACAGCGCCCGGAAATGCGTGCTGTCATTGGTATAGGGGATCAGTTGCTGCCCGATGTCATAGCCGGCCCGCTGCCACAGGAAGCCGAAGTTGAACTCCTTGCCCCGCGTCGCCAGGTTCACGGCCGTATTGTTCAAAAGCCAGGCCAGAAACAGCGCAAACAGCAGCAGCACAAAGAGCTGAATGGTGATCGACCGATACCGCGTATCATAGATGAGCATTGAGAGCCGAAAGGACTCTTTCGGCACGTCGCTGGCCACAGCCATGTGATTTCCCCTGTGTTCGCACGCCCGCCGCGCGCGTCTTGACGTGAACCCCGGTATTCCGGGTGTTCCTTCGGTTGCCGTCGTCAGGCCCGAATTGGGCCGGGGGCGCCCGCAAGGGCGCCCCCGGTCAGTATCAGATCAACGGAACGGCGGTGCGTACTGCAGGCCGCCCTGCGTCCACAGCGCGTTCAGACCGCGCGCCAGGTTGATCGCGGTGCCTTCGCCGATGTTGGCGGCAAAGATTTCGCCATAGTTGCCGACCGCTGCGATCGCGTTCTTGAACGCGGCATTGTCCAGCCCGATCTTCACGCCCATGTCACCGGACACGCCCAGCAGACGCTTGGCTTCTTCATCCGCGGTGGTGTTCGCGAACTCGCCGACGTTGGCTTTGGTGATGCCTTTCTCTTCGGCGATCAGCAGCGCGTAATAGGTCCAGCGGACGATGTCGCCCCAGTTGCTGTCGCCATGACGCACGACCGGGCCGAGCGGCTCTTTTGAGATGATCTCCGGCAGGATGATGTGGTTTTCCGCATCCGGCAGCGTCGCGCGGCTTGCAGCCAGACCCGAAGCATCCGTCGTATAGGTGTCACAGGCACCGGCGACATACTGGCGCTGGGCTTCCGAATCGTCGGCCACGGTCACCGGCTGATAGCTGATGTTGTTCTGCTTGAAGAAGTCGGCAAGGTTCAGTTCGGTCGTGGTGCCGGTCTGGATGCAAACCGTCGCGCCATCCAGCTCCTTGGCCGAAGACACGCCCAGCTCTTTCTTCACCATGAAGCCCTGGCCGTCATAGTAGTTCACCGCCACGAAATCGAGCGCGAGCTCGCTGTCACGGCTCATGGTCCAGGTGGAGTTGCGGACCAGCAGGTCCACTTCGCCCGATTGCAGCGCCGTAAAGCGGGTTTCGCCCGTGGTGGGGACGAACTTCACCTTGGTCGCATCGCCAAAGATCGCGGCAGCCACGGCGCGGCACAGATCGACGTCAAAGCCGACCCAGTTGCCGCTCGCATCCGGCGCACCGAACCCGGTCAGACCGGTGTTCGAGCCGCAGATCAGCTCGCCACGTGCCTTGACCGCTTCCAGCGTCGCTTGTGCCGACGCCACGCCTGCAACCATCGTGGTTGCCGCGACGACGCCGAGGAATACGGATTTGTTCATTCTTACCTCTTCCTGAGTATGCCGCCCATTTCCCGGGCAGCGGTTATCTTGTCCCCTGTGGCGCACCTTCGCGCCCCAAGGGCGGAACCAATAGGAGGTGAGCCTCTCCCAGTGTTTAACAGTTTCTTCCGAAGCGGTTTGAAAGGTCAAGCACTACCCGCCAAGAAACGAAATTCCCTGCACGATCAATGATTTGCCACTGAACAGGTACGTGCCGCGCGGCTTTTGCACGAAAAACAGGCATCATTGTCATCCACACAATGCATAGAATCGACTCGCCTCGCCGAAAGCGACACGGCGAAAGGCCTCCAACTCGGCGGCCTCTTCATCGGCCCCCCACTGCTCAATCTGCCAACTTTCGTCGATCCGCGACAGCGCCCAGGCCTCGTCATCGCCCAACCGCCCCTCCGTCACCGCCAGCGCCAGCACCAGCGATCCCGAGATCGCCACCAGGTCATGCAGCCCCGCCAGCTGGAACTCTGTCATCCCCGCCACCCGCGCCGTCAGCCGCGCCAGCGCGTCAGACGGTTGCGCCACATGGACCACCCCCGCCGTCACCACCAGCCGCGCGCCCAATGCCGCCTCGGCCCAGTCCAGCACCGGGTCCCACCCCGCCGCCTGCCGTGCGATCAAGGCCGCAGGCGCCACCGCGCGGTAGCACAGCAGATCAGACTGGCCATAGGCCGCGATGATCTCCACCACCTCGTCGCGCTGCGCGGTGATCTTGTCGATGGCGGAGTTGGCCGCCCGCGTCACCGGCATCGTGGCGGGCTTCACCTCGCCGCTCTGCGCATCCCATTCTGCCGCAATCGCCTGCGCCATGGCCTGTGTCGGAACCACAAGCGCCGCCTTGGCCGGCGTCTTCACCGGGCGGCCATCCAGCCGCACGGTAAAGCCGCCCTCGCAAGGTTCAGCCTCGGCCTTGGTCCAGAACCGCTTGGCCTTCCATGCGCTCATTTGAACACCGTAAAGGGATCGGCCGGCACGTCCTTTTCATTCCAGTCCAGCGCCTTCCACGTCCGCGCCATATGGTCGGGCAAGGGGGCGGTGAATGTCATCTCGGTCTTCAACACCGGATGCTCCACCACCAGCATCCGCGCATGCAGATGCAGCTTGCGGCTGATGTCGCCGCCCACCGCCGCGCCCCAGCCATCGCCTTCGTTATCGGCATCCGACCCGCCATATTTGCCATCCCCGATGATCGGATGCCCGATCTCGGCCATATGCGCGCGCAACTGATGCGTCCGCCCCGTCACCGGCTCCAAGGCCATCCACGACAGGCGGGTGCCAAGGAACCACAGCACGAAGTAATCCGTATGCGCCCGCTTGGCATCGGGGAACTCGGCCATCTTGGCGGGATGCACACACAGCATCTTTTCCCCCTCGCCGCGCTTGCCATGGCCGGGGGCCTTCATCAGCCCGTATTTGATGCTGCCCTTCTTGGGGTTCGGCACGCCCGCCACCACCGCCCAGTAAATCTTGCGCGTGTTGCGGTGGCGCAGCGCCTCGGAAAGGTTGCGCGCCACCCGGTCGGTGCGCGCCAGCATCAGCAAACCCGATGTGTCCTTGTCCAGCCGATGCACCAGCTTGGGCTTTTCCTTGTAGCCGAACTTCAACGCCTCGGCCAACCCGTCCACATGCCGCTCGCCCTGCCCGCTGCCACCCTGGCTGGGCAGACCGGCGGGCTTGTTCAGCACGATCATGTGGTCGTCCATCCACAACACGCAGTCCTGAATCATCTTGGCATCCGCCGCGCTGATCCCGTCGGTCTTTGCCCGCCCCGGTGCATTCGGATCGGGCAGCGGCGGCACGCGGATGGATTGGCCGGGGATCACCCGGTCTGATGCCTTGGCCCGCGCCCCATCCACCCGGACCTGCCCCGTGCGGCACATCTTTTCCACCGCACCTTGGGTCACATGCGGGAACCGCCGCTTGAACCAGCGGTCAAGGCGCTGTTCGCCCTCATCCTCTGATACGGTCAAGGTCTGTACAGCGTTCATGTCAGGCTCCGTGCAAGGGTCAGGCCCGCCACGATCCCTGCCAGCGACAGGATAACCGAACCAAGCACATAGATGGCTGCCACCCCATGCTGCCCCCGCTCCCACAGGGTCAGGGCATCCAGCGAAAAGGCCGAAAAGGTGGTGAACCCGCCCAGCACCCCGGTCATCAGAAAGGGCGCCAGATGATTGCCCCCCTTCTTCGCCAGAACCGTGACGATCACACCCATCGCAAAACAGCCCGCGACGTTCACGATCACCGTCCCCACCGGGAAACCGGGGCCGAAAAGGCGGCCCGCGCTGACATTGGTCAGATAGCGCAGGACCGCGCCGATGGCCCCACCTGCGGCCACATGAAGAAGGGTCGTGATCATCCGTTCTGCATTGCGCCAAGGGGCCAGAATGTCAACCTCGACAGGCCCGCCAAAGCCGTCTGAACCCAAGCCCGCCCTGCCATTTCATCTTGGCCCAAATACCCAATTGCGCCCTCGCCCCCGGCACCAACGCCGCCGGCTTGGCGCCCTTCCCTCCCCCCGGCACCGGCATCGGCAAGGGGTGGCCTCAACACCAGCGCACCATTAACCATGATCGCACCCGTTGCCCTGCCGGAATTTGTATGCACAGCCGTCTGCACCACCATCTGCACCGGGCGCTGCACAGCCATTTTCGCCCAACCCCTTGAGGAACAGCGTGAATTAACGCTCGCCCTGCCGCTTTCCGCGCAGCTTGGCGAAATACTCCACCCGCTTCTTCAACTCGCGCTCGAACCCCCGTTCGGGCGGCGCATAAAAGACCGGGCGCTTCATGCCTTCGGGGAAATAATCCTGCCCCGAAAACCCATCCTCCGCCTCATGGTCATAGGCATAGCCCGATCCATAGCCGATCTCTTTCATCAGCTTGGTCGGCGCGTTCAGGATATGGCGCGGCGGCATCAGGCTGCCGGTCTCGCGCGCCGCCACCCGTGCCGCCTTATAGGCCACGTAGACCCCGTTCGATTTCGGCGCAAGTGCCAGATAAACAACAGCATTTGCCAAGGCCAACTCGCCCTCGGGCGACCCCAGCCGCTCATAGGTCTGCCAGCTGTCGATGCAAATGCCCTGCGCCTGCGGGTCTGCCAGACCAATATCCTCCACCGCCATCCTGACCAGCCGCCGCGCCAGAAAGCGGGGGTCTTCCCCCCCTTCCAGCATCCGCGCGAACCAATACAACGCGGCATCCGGGTCCGACCCCCGAATGGATTTGTGCAGGGCCGAGATCAGGTTGTAATGCTCTTCCCCCGACTTGTCGTACTTCGCCGCCCGCCGCATCAGTCGCTGCGCCAGCGCCGCCCGGTCCATCGCCCGGTCCACCTTCCACGCCGCCACCTGCTCAACCAGGTTCAACAGCGCCCGCCCATCCCCATCCGCCATCTCCAAAAGCGCCTCACGCGCCTCACCCGTCAGCGGCAGGTTACGACCCAATTCCTTCTCTGCCCGCTGCGCCATCCGCTCCAGATCGGCCAGAGAAAGGCGTTCCAATACAATCACTTGCGACCGGCTCAGCAGCGCGGCGTTCAACTCGAAGCTTGGATTTTCCGTCGTGGCCCCGACCAGAAGGATCGTTCCATCCTCCATATGCGGCAGAAATCCATCCTGCTGCGCCTTGTTGAAACGGTGGATTTCATCCACGAACAGCAACGTCCCCTGCCCGTTCTGCCGCCGGATGCGGGCCTGCTCGAACACCTTTTTCAGGTCCGGCACCCCGGTAAAGATCGCGCTGATCTGCACAAAGGCGAGTTCCGTCTCATCCGCCAACAGCCGCGCGATCGTGGTCTTGCCCACCCCCGGCGGCCCCCAAAGGATGATCGACGACAGGCTCTTCGCCGCCAGCATCGCCCCCAAAGGCCCCTCAGGCGAAAGCACATGCCCTTGGCCGATCACCTCAGACAGATGCTTTGGTCGCAGCCTGTCGGCCAGCGGGCGCGGACCCTCTGCATTCGGCTTTGGTGCGGTATCAAACAGATCACCCATGCGCCCAGCCTACCCCCGCAACCGCCTGCTTGAAAGCTCAGAAGCGGAACCGCAACCGCAGCGGCTGCCCGCCGCGGATCAGGTCGATCACCCAGACCCGCGCGTCCATCCCCGCCAGCGCGACCACATCCGCAGGCGTTGTCACCGGCACCCCGTTGATCCCAAGAACCACATCCCCCGGCTGAAACCCCGCCCGTTCGGCAAGGTCTTCGGCCTGCACCACCGCCACGCCCTCGGCTTGCATGGGCAGGTTCAACTCCTCCATCACCGCCGGGTTGATCTGCACCACCGTCAGCCCACGCAGCGACACATCCTCCACCACCGTCGTCTGGTCACGCGGCGGATCGTCGGGCGCGGGGGCCAGCCGCATCATCGCGCGCTGCTCTGCCCCGTCGCGCAGCCAGACCAATTCGGCATCCGCTCCCACCCCCAGCGCCGACAGACGGAACATGACCTCTTGCGGCGTGTTGGTCGGCTCACCGCCCAGCGACAGGATCACATCTCCAACCTGCAACCCCGCTGCTGCAAAGGGGCTTTGCGGATGCAGCTCTGACACCAGCACCCCATCCGGCCGCGCCAGACCCAGCCCCTCGGCCAGTGCCGCATCCATCGCCTGCCCCGTCACCCCAGCCCAGGGCCGGGCAAAACGCGCGGCCCCTGCATCGGCCTGTGCAACGATGCTTTGCACCAGATTGGCCGGAATCGCGAAACCGATCCCGTTCGATCCGCCACCCTGCGTTAGGATCGCGGTGTTGATCCCCACCAGCCGCCCCTGCATATCCACCAACGCCCCGCCGGAATTGCCGGGGTTGATCGCGGCATCGGTCTGAATGAAATACCCGCGTCCATCCGCCACCTGCAACGCCGACCGTGCCAGACCGGACACGATCCCCGATGATACCGTCTGCCCCACCCCGAACGGGTTGCCGATGGCCAGCACCAGATCGCCCACTTCCAATTCATCCGAATTGCGCAGGGGCAAGAAGGGCAATCCCTCTGCATCGCGCAGGCGCAGAACGGCCAGATCGCTTGCTTCATCGCCCAGAATCACATCCGCCGCGAACTCGCGCCGGTCATTCAGCACGACGCGAATCTCGGTCGCCTGCCCCACGACGTGATAGTTCGACACCACAATCCCGCCCGCGCTGACTATCACCCCCGACCCCAGCGAATTCTGCACCCGGGGCTGGGTTGGCCCCAGCGCCTCGAAGAACTGGTTGAAGAACGGGTCATCGGCAAAAGGGGATCGGCGTTCCTGCACGATCCGGGTCGCGTAAATGTTCACCACCGCAGGGGCCGCCGCCTTGACGACCGGGGCAAAGGACAGGGCGATCTGGCCCTGCGTTTCCGGAACAACCGTCTGGGCATAGGCGGGCACCGCACAGACAAGCGCGATCACAAGGCAAAGGTTGCGGATCATGGGTCACTCCCTCACGAGGCTATCCCCGATATGCGCCCGGTCTGCGCGGCGCACAAGCACCGCGCAGACCATCAGCAATCCACCACTCAATGCATCCGTGTCTGCATGCTGATCGTCACGCAGACACTGCGCATCCCACCTGTATCCAGCACCGGCCCGGCGGGGATGCAATCCAGCCCCACCCGCCGCGCCAGACGCGGCGCATGTTCCGGAATGATCCCCAACAGCGACGCCGCCCCCAACTCGCGGGCCGACATCACCATTTCATGGATCAGCCGCATCTGCACCCGCAGCCGATCCGCCGCTGGCACAAGGTCCGACACGAATACCCGGCTCGATTCCCAGATCCGCGGATCAACCGGAGCCTCAAAGTTCAAAAGGTCGCTCGGGATCGTCTCCAGCAAACCCCGCTGCGCATCCCGGATCATGTAGGAATAGATCCCGCAGCGATGCACCGTCGGTGTCAGCCGCACCCCAGCCATCACCTCGCCCCGGATATGCACCGCAACCCAACGGCTGGCGGGGGTGTCATACTGGTCGAACTCCATCCCGTCCGCCTCGGGCAGGTTCCAACCATTGTTGCGGATAAAGGTGCGGTGGCGGGCGCGGAACAGATCGGCAAACAGCGTGCCATGGGCATGCAGATTGTCATAGGAAAGGGTCGTAACTTCCATCGTAGTCTCCTTCTCAGGGCTGGTGAAACCTGTGAAGGGATGGCCCGCGTCAAAGCAGCCTGTATTCGCGCGCCTTTCTGATCGCTTCTGACGTGGTCCGCGCCTCAAGCCGGATTCGCGCGGATACAAGCCGCGCCTTCAGGGCACTTTCCGAAATACCGAGTTTTTCCGCCGCTGCCGCATGGCGATCCCCATCGGCCAGACATTGAAGCGCCTCGATCTGCGCCCGCGTCAGCTCGCTTGGCGGTTTCGCTTCGATGTGCAGCCGGATCGTGATTTCCCTCAGCAGTTCCAGTTCTTCATCCTCGAATTCCCGATCAGACCGGGCAACGCCGACGATCGAGCGCGAGGTGATGGGTCCATAGGATGACACTGCACCGAATTTCAGACCATGCGATGCGGCCTTCGCCATGACGCTGAAGGGATCAGGCAGGGGGATGCTGCTCCAGCGTGTGGTGCCTTCGACACCCACGCCCCAGAAGACAAGCGGATCCCGCAGATAGTAGGAATGGCTGTTGTAAAACTCAGTCCAATCCGCCGGATAGGTGCTTTTATAAACCAGAGGACTTGCATAGCGAATGTGCAGCCCGACCGAATAGCCCATCGGGGCAAGCTGATCGAGGTCTTCCAGCAACTGATTAACAACCTTTCTTTCCGACATGTCGGCTCTGCGCGAGCACGCCCCCTTTCAACCTATGATTGCTACGCTCATTATGCGCATTCGCACAAGAAGAAACATCTGCGAGTTGCGTTTCCTCGATAGCTTTCCGCGTTGCCGGGGCCAAGGCGGTAATCCCTTACCGTCCCGAAAAACCCCGCCGCAAATGGAAAAGCCCACCTTTCGGCGGGCTTTTCATCAAAAGGGCAAAGCCTTGGATATCAATCCTCGGCAGAATCCTCGGCCTCGACGCGGGCGCGGTCTGCTGCACCCTTGGCCGAGGTGTCGCGGTCGACAAACTCGATGATCGCCATCGGGGCCATGTCGCCATAGCGGAAGCCGGCCTTCAGCACGCGGACATAACCGCCCTGACGGTCCTTGTAGCGCGGGCCCAGAATTTCGAACAGGCGCGCGGTGTGCATGTCCTGCTTCAGCTGAGCATGGGCCTGACGGCGCGCATGCAGGTCGCCGCGCTTGGCCAGCGTGATCAGCTTTTCGATGATCGGGCGCAGTTCCTTGGCCTTGGGCAGGGTCGTCTTGATCTGTTCATGTTCGATCAGCGAACCACACATGTTGGCGAACATCGCCTTGCGGTGTTCATGGGTGCGGTTCAGCTTACGGTAGCCGTTCGAGTGACGCATGATGGTCTCCTATCGTCTCGTTTTGCTTTGTGTTGCGGCCTGTGCGTGCAGGCCGCGTCGTTGGGGCGGAATGCCCAGGTATTCCCCGCCTGCGCGGGCATTGTCCGAAAGGCGGGGTTTCCCCCGCCCCCCGAATTAGAATTGGTCTTCGAAGCGCTTGGCCAGATCTTCGATGTTCTCCGGCGGCCAGTCCTCGACTTCCATCCCAAGATGCAGGCCCATGCCCGAAAGCACTTCTTTGATCTCGTTCAGCGACTTGCGGCCAAAGTTCGGGGTGCGCAGCATCTCGGCTTCGGTTTTCTGGATCAGGTCGCCGATATAGACGATGTTGTCGTTCTTCAGGCAGTTGGCCGAACGCACCGAAAGCTCCAGCTCGTCCACCTTCTTCAGCAGCAGCGGGTTGAATTCCAGCCCTGCATCCACTTCGCCCAGCTTGGCCGATTCCGGCTCGTCGAAGTTGACGAAGATCGACAGCTGGTCCTGCAGGATGCGCGCGGCATAGGCCACGGCGTCATCCGGCGTCAGGCTGCCATCGGTTTCAATCTTCATCGTCAGCTTGTCATAGTCCAGCACCTGGCCCTCACGGGTGGGCTGCACTTCGTAGGAAACCTTCTTGACCGGCGAATAGATCGCATCGATCGGGATCAGACCGATCGGCGCATCTTCCGGGCGGTTTTTGTCGGCCGCGACATAGCCCTTGCCGGTATTCACCGTCAGTTCCATGAACACATCCGCGCCGTCATCCAGATGGCAGATCACGTGGTCCTTGTTCAGAACCTCGATCCCGTTGGATTCCGAGATATCGCCAGCGGTCACAACGCCCGGACCCTTGGCCGAAATCGACAGGCGCTTCGGCCCTTCGACTTCCATCTTCAGGCTCACGCCCTTCAGGTTCAGCACGATGTCGGTGACGTCTTCACGCACACCGGCCACGCTGGAAAACTCATGCAGAACGTTGTCGATCTGCACCGAGGTGATGGCCCCGCCCTGCAGCGACGACATCAGCACGCGACGCAGCGCGTTGCCCAGCGTCAGGCCAAAGCCCCGCTCCAGCGGTTCGGCGATCACCGTCGCCACGCGCGCGGGGTCAGCCCCGGGCTTGACCACCAGTTGCGTCGGTTTGATGAGTTCTTGCCAGTTCTTGTGGATCATGCTTTCGCCTCCATACTTGCCCGCTGCCCATGTCCAGTTAGCGGCGGACGCCCGAGGATCAGAAATAGCTGAAACGGGCCGCACCAGAAGGCACGGCCCGCCCATATCAAACAGTGTCAGACGCGGCGGCGCTTCGGCGGACGGCAGCCGTTATGCGCCAGCGGGGTGACATCACGGATCGAGGTGATGTTGAAACCCACAGCTGCCAGCGCACGCAGCGCCGACTCGCGGCCCGAACCCGGACCCTGCACTTCGACTTCCAGCGTTTTCACGCCATGTTCCTGCGCCTTTTTCCCGGCGTCTTCGGCGGCCATCTGGGCAGCATAAGGCGTCGACTTGCGCGAGCCTTTGAAACCCATCGTGCCGGCCGAGGACCACGAAATCGCGTTGCCCTGAACGTCGGAAATCAGAATCTTGGTGTTGTTGAACGACGAGTTCACATGTGCCACGCCAGCAGCAATGTTCTTGCGTTCTTTTTTCTTGGTGCGCGCGGCGCTCTTGGTATCACGTGCCATGGGTGCCCCTCCTTATTTCTTCTTGCCAGCGATGGCTTTGGCGGGGCCCTTGCGGGTACGTGCGTTCGTGTGGGTGCGCTGACCGCGGACCGGCAGGCCCTTGCGATGACGCAGGCCGCGATAGCAGCCCAGATCCATCAGACGCTTGATGTTCATCGACGTTTCGCGACGCAGGTCGCCTTCGACGGTGAAGTTTGCATCGATGAATTCGCGGATCGCCAGAACTTCGGCATCCGACAGCTGGTTCACGCGACGCGAGGTGTCGATGTTCAGCGAGGTGCAGATGATCTCGGCGTTATGGGGACCGATACCGGTGATGTAGGTCAGGGCAATCGGCACCCGCTTCTGGGTGGGGATGTTGACGCCAGCAATACGTGCCAAACGTTTGTTCCTTTTCGTTGCGGTTCCGTGATGCCAGAACCTTTTTTCACAACTCCGGCGGCGCAGGCGATCCCGTGCCACCGATTCGATCTGACCAGCCAAGCATCAATATGGCCGGACGATTCCCTTGCGGGACGCTGTGCTTTATGGGCTTTTCCCCGGCCCGTCAAGGCCGGGGACCGGCATTTTCATGCCTTGTCAAGCACTGCCGCAATGGCCGCAGAAACTGCGTCCATTTCCGCCAGCCCATCCACCGTCGAAAGCTGATCCTTGGCATAATAGTAACCGATCAGCGGCGACGTTTTCTTGTAGTATTCCATCAGCCGCTGCTTGAGCGACTCTTCATTGTCATCGGCCCGCCGCCGCAGGTCGGTTGACCCGCAGGCATCGCAGACACCCGCCACTGACGTGGGCTTGGTCTGGTCGTGATAGACAGCGCTGCAATTGCCGCAGGTATAGCGACCGGTGATCCGCGCCACGAGCGCGGCGTCATCCACCTGCATCTCGATCACCGCATCCAGCGCTTGGCCGGACCGGTGCAACAGATCACCCAGCGCATCCGCCTGTTTCAGCGTGCGGGGAAAGCCATCGAAGATGAACCCTCCGCCCGCCGGGCCGGTGATCTTTTCCTCGATCAGCCCGATCACGATGTCATCGGTGACCAACTCGCCCCGCGCCATCACCTCGGATACCCGGCGGCCCATTTCGGTGCCGCTGGTCTTGGCCTCGCGCAACATGTCGCCTGTCGACAACTGCACCATGCCCCGCTCATCCACCAGCCGCTTGGCCTGCGTACCTTTTCCCGCCCCCGGCGGGCCCAGAAGAATGATGTTGACCATGTCCCCCCCGCGATCAGCGCCGCGCCGGCGCCTTGGGCGCCGTCCGCTTTTTGCCACGCAGGTTCGATTTTTCGATCAACCCTTCATACTGGTGCGCCAACAAATGTGATTGAATCTGGTTGATCGTGTCCATCGTCACCGACACCACGATCAGCACAGACGTACCCCCGAAATAGAACGGCAGCCCCACCTCTGCGATCAGGATCTCAGGCAGCAGACAGACCGCCGCCAGATAGGCCGACCCCAGCACAAGGATGCGGTTCAGCACGTATTCCAGATACTCTTCGGTCTTCTTGCCGGGACGGATACCGGGAATGAACCCTTGCTGGTTCTTCAGGTTGTCCGCCACATCTTCCACCTTGAACGCCACATTGGCGGTGTAGAAGTAGGAAAAGAACACGATCATCGCTGCCATCGCCAACAGATGCAGCGGCTGACCATAGCCCAGATAGGCCATCAGCGTGGACAGCACCGGGTTGGTATCCGACCCCGAGAAGGTGCCGATCGTCGTCGGCAACAGCAGCAGGGACGAGGCAAAGATCGCCGGGATCACGCCCGCCGGGTTCACCTTCACAGGCAGGTGCGATGACCCGCCGTCGAAAATCTTCATCCCCACCTGACGGCGCGGATACTGGATATGGATCTTGCGCAGCGCGCGCTCCATGAACACCACAAAGGCGATGACCGCGATCACCATCACGATGATGCCCAGGATGACCGGGGTCGAAATCGCGCCCGACCGGCCCTGTTCAAAGAACTGCACCAAAGCGGCCGGAATTTCCGCCACGATCCCCACAAAGATGATCAGCGAAATACCGTTGCCGATGCCCCGCGCGGTGATCTGCTCACCCAGCCACATCAGGAACATCGTCCCGCCCACCAGCGTGATCACGCAAGCTGCCTTGAAGAACAGCCCCGGATCATGGGCCAGACCGCCCGCTTCCAGCGAAACAGCGATGCCCCAGGCCTGAAAGATCGCCAGCGCCACGGTGCCATAGCGCGTGTACTGGTTCAGCTTCTTGCGGCCTTGCTCGCCTTCCTTCTTCAGCTGCTCCAGCTTCGGCACCATTGCGGCCATCAGCTGTACGATGATCGACGCGCTGATATAGGGCATGATCCCCAGCGCGAAGATGCCCATACGGCTGATCGCGCCACCTGTGAACAGGTTCAGCATCCCACCGATGCCCTGGCTCGCCTCCGTCATGAACTCGCGCAGCGCCGTCCCGTCGATACCGGGCACGGGGATATAGGTCCCCAGCCGGTAGACGATCAGCAACCCGAGGGTAAAGAAAATGCGTTGGCGAAGGTCGGTCGCCTTGCCAAGGGCGGACCAACTCAGGTTCGCCGCCATTTGCTCCGCAGCAGATGCCATGCCCAGACTTCTTTCATGGAGGCGCCGCCGAACCGTTTTCCGGTCGGCGGCGCGGGAAAACTTGCCCTGATGTAAGCGGTCCTGCGACCGCTCACAACCGTTATTCGGCAGCCGCCGGCGCCGATGCCTTGACGGTGATCGAACCACCAGCCTTTTCGATGGCCTCAATGGCCGAGGCAGACGCGCCCGTGACCACCAGTTTCACCTTCGACGTCAGCTCACCCTTGCCCAGGATGCGGATGCCGTCGCGCTTGGTCTTGGTCAGACCGGCAGCAACCAGCACGTCTTCGGTGATCTCAGCTTTGATATCCAGCTTGCCCAGACCGATGAACTTTTCGATCAGGCCCAGGTTGACCACCGCGAATTCCAGACGGTTCGGCTTGTTGAAGCCGCGCTTGGGCAGACGGCGGTACAGCGGCATCTGGCCGCCTTCATACCCGCCAAGTGCCACGCCCGAACGGGACTTCTGGCCCTTGATCCCGCGCCCTGCGGTCTTGCCCTTGCCCGAACCTGGGCCGCGCGCCACGCGCTTCTGCTTCTTGGCGGCGCCGTCATTGTCACGCAGTTCATTCAATTTCATGTCGCATACTCCTTGGCCGGAATGCCCATACCTGCGACGGATGAAGGGCAACGCGGCATTTCTTGTTGGTTCAGGGCGGCACGCTGCCCCCCTATAAAATGGCAAAGACGCGCGAGGTTTCCCCCGCGCGTCCTGTCAGGCACCGTTTGGCAGGGTTACCCCTGCCCCACGATCAGCCGCGTTCTTCGATGATCTGCACCAGGTGCTGGATCTTGCGCACCATGCCGCGCACGGAAGGCGTATCTTCCAGCTCGCGGGTGCGGTTCATCTTGTTCAAGCCCAGACCTTTCAGGGTCGCGGTCTGCACGGCCGGGCGGCGGGCGGCGGATGCCACCTGCTTTACCACGATGGTTTTCTTGTCAGCCATGATCAAGCCTCCACTGCTTCAGCTTCGGGCTTGCGCAGAATCTCGGCCACCTTCTTGCCGCGACGATTCGCAACTTGGCGAGGCGATGTTTCCTGCTTCAGACCGTCGATCGTGGCGCGGATCATGTTGTAGGGGTTCTGCGACCCGATGGATTTCGCCACCACGTCCTGAATCCCCAGCATTTCGAACACAGCGCGCATCGGACCACCGGCGATGATCCCGGTACCGGCCGCAGCCGTCCGCATCACCACTTTGCCTGCGCCATGACGGCCTTCCATATCGTGATGCAGCGTGCGCGCATCCTTCAGCGGAACGCGGATCAGCGAACGCTTGGCCTGTTCAGTGGCCTTGCGGATCGCTTCCGGCACTTCCTTGGCTTTGCCCTTGCCAAAGCCGACGCGACCACGCTGGTCGCCGACCACGACAAGTGCCGCAAAGCCAAAGCGCTTGCCGCCCTTAACGGTTTTGGACACGCGGTTGATCGCGACCAGACGGTCGGCGAATTCCGGGGTTTCTTCCGGGCGGTTGTCGCGGCGGTCATTGCCACGGCCTTCCCGGCGGTTGTCACGTTCTGCCATATGGCATTCCTTCACTCGTGGCGCGGCAAAGCGCCGTTTGTTGGCCAATCCTGGTGGATGCCAAAGGGCAACCCCGGATCATCGGGGTGGCGCGCCCATACCGGAACACGCCACCCGCTTTTGATTAGAACTTCAGGCCACCTTCACGGGCAGCATCGGCCAAAGCCTTGATCTTGCCGTGAAAGATGTAACCGCCGCGGTCGAAATAGCATTCTTCCACGCCGGCCTTTTTCGCACGTTCTGCAATCGCAGCGCCGATCTTGGCCGCAGCCTCGACGTTGTTCTTGCCAACGATCCCCAGATCCTTCTCGAGCGACGATGCAGCGGCCACGGTGACCCCCTTCACGTCGTCGATCAGCTGGACGCTGATGTTCTTGCTCGAACGATGCACCGAAAGGCGCAGACGCCCGTTCGACATCGCCTTGATCTTGTTCCGGACGCGCATGCGACGCTTGAGGA
The DNA here is from genome assembly GCA_035192965.1 of Fuscovulum sp. Classification (NCBI taxonomy): domain Bacteria; kingdom Pseudomonadati; phylum Pseudomonadota; class Alphaproteobacteria; order Rhodobacterales; family Paracoccaceae; genus Fuscovulum; species Fuscovulum sp. Next base: position 3,954,167 of record CP136571.1, read on the forward strand.
ACAGCTCTCTTTTCGTGTTCGCCATGGTTGCGCCCCTTACTTCTTCTTGCCTTCCTTGCGGAAGATGTACTCATCCTTGTAGCGGATGCCCTTGCCCTTATAGGGCTCGGGGCGCTTCCACTCACGGATGTTCGCCGCAACTTGTCCGACAAGCTGCTGGTCGATACCTTCCACAACGATTTCAGTCTGCTTCGGAGAGGTGACAGTCACCCCCTTCGGCACTTCGAAGTTGACCTCATGCGAATAGCCGAGCGACAGCTTCAGGATATTCCCGTTCATCGCGGCGCGGTAACCCACACCCTGGATTTCCAGGTCTTTCTTGAACCCATCGGTCACACCAACCACAAGGTTGGACACCATGGAGCGGGTCATGCCCCACTGCTGACGTGCGCGCTTGGACATGCCGCGCGGGGTCACCTTGATGGTGGTTCCGTCGACAGTCAGCGTCACGTCGTCGCCAGCGGTGAAGCTGCGGGTGCCTTTCGGCCCCTTCACTTCGATGGTCTGACCGCTGATCGAGGCCGACACGCCCTTGGGCATTTCGACCGGCTTCTTTCCAATACGAGACATACCACCCTCCTCAGAACACGGTGCAGAGCACTTCGCCGCCAACATTGGCGGACCGTGCTGCTGCATCGGACATGACGCCTTTCGGCGTGGAGACGATGGAAACACCCAGACCGTTCCGCACCGACGGGATGTCCTTGACACCCATATAGACGCGGCGGCCCGGCTTGGACACGCGCTTAAGCTCGCGGATCACCGGGGTGCCTTCAAAGTACTTGAGCGAGATCACCAGTTCACCCTGGCCATTCTCGGTCGTCTTTTTCTCGTAGCCGCGGATGTAGCCTTCCGTTTCCAGCACATCCAGCACCCAGGCGCGCAGCTTCGAAGCCGGCGTCGCGACGGTGGATTTGCCGCGCTGTTGCGCGTTGCGGATACGGGTCAGCATATCGCCGAGAGGATCGTTCATCGACATCTGTCTTCCTCCCTTACCAGCTCGACTTCACCATGCCGGGGATCTGGCCGAAAGACGCCAGTTCCCGCAGCATGATGCGCGAGAGTTTCAGCTTACGATAATAAGCATGGGGACGGCCCGTCAGCTGGCAGCGGTTGTGCAGCCGGGTGGCGGACGAGTTGCGGGGCAGTTCGGCAAGTTTCAGAGTCGCCTTGAAGCGCTCTTCCACCGGCTTGGACTGGTCGTTGATCACCGCCTTGAGTGCCGCGCGCTTCGAAGCATGCTGCTTCACAAGCTTGGCGCGCTTCACTTCGCGGTTCACCATGGATTTTTTTGCCATATCTAGGTTCCTCGCGGTTACGACGTGAAGGGCATGTTGAAATGCTTCAACAGCGCCTTGGCTTCTGCGTCGGTCTTCGCGTTGGTGCAGATGATGATGTCCATTCCCAGAACTTCGTCGACCTTGTCGAAGTTGATTTCCGGGAACACGATGTGTTCCTTCAGGCCCATGGCATAGTTGCCACGGCCGTCAAAGGACGTGCCCTTCACGCCGCGGAAGTCGCGGACGCGCGGCAGGGCAATCGTGATCAGACGATCCAGGAATTCGTACATCCGGTCGCCGCGCAGCGTGACCTTGCAGCCCAGCGGCATCTCTTCCCGCACGCGGAAGCCGGCGATCGACTTCTTTGCATAGGTGATGACGGCTTTCTGACCTGCAATCTGCGACAGTTCTTCAGCGGCCTGCTTCACCTTCTTGGTGTCCTTGACCGCTTCGCCGACGCCCATGTTCAGCACGATCTTCTCGAGCTTGGGGATCTGCATGTCGTTCTTGTAGGAGAACTCTTCCTTCATCGCGGGGCGGATGCGCGTGGCATAGTCCGCCTTGGCCCGCGGGGTATAGGTGGCTTGGTCAAGCATCAGATCGCCTCCCCGGTGGACTTGGCGTAACGCACCTTCTTGTCGCCTTCCATGCGGAAGCCGACGCGGGTGGGTTTGCCGTTCTTGTCAACAATCGCCAGGTTCGACAGATCGACCGGCAGCGCCTTGGCCAGACGGCCGCCCTGAGAAGAAGCCGACTGCTTGGTGTGGCGGATCGCGACGTTCACGCCATCGACGACGGCCTTGTTGTCCTTGGGCATGACGGCGGAAATCTCGCCCTTCTTGCCCTTGTCCTTGCCGGTGAGCACGATGACCGTGTCACCCTTCTTGAGTTTCGCAGCCATCAGAGCACCTCCGGAGCCAGCGAGATGATCTTCATGAAGTTCTTCGCACGCAGCTCGCGCACGACCGGCCCGAAGATACGGGTGCCGACCGGTTCGCCCTGGTTGTTCAGGATGACGGCGGCGTTACGGTCAAAGCGGATCGACGTACCGTCTTCACGGCGGACTTCCTTGGCGGTGCGAACGACGACTGCCTTGCGGACATCCCCCTTCTTCACACGGCCTTTCGGAATAGCTTCCTTCACCGACACCACGATGATGTCGCCGACCGAAGCATAACGGCGGTGCGAACCGCCAAGAACCTTGATGCACTGAACCCGGCGAGCGCCAGAGTTGTCAGCTACATCCAGATTGGTCTGCATCTGGATCATTGGTTTACTCCCGACCTTTGGGAACCGTCATGATCGTAACGGTCCCAGGGTTTCGTTCGAGCAGAACGGAGGTTGCGGCTTACGCCTCGACAACCACCGTCCAGCGTTTCGTTTTCGAAATCGGCGCACATTCCTCGATGCGGACAGCGTCGCCAACCTTGAACTTGTTGTGTTCGTCGTGGGCCCGGTACTTCTTGGACTTGCGGACTGTCTTTTGCAGCAGCGGGTGCTTGAAGCGGCGCTCGACCAGAACGGTGATCGTCTGGGCGTTCTTGTCCGAGGTCACAACACCTTGCAGGATGCGTTTGGGCATGTCGTGATCCTCTTATTTCGCGGCTTCAGCGGCTTTTTGCGTCAGCACCGTCTTGATGCGCGCCACGTCCTTGCGGATGGCGTTCATGCGGGCGGTGTTCTCAAGCTGGCCGGTGGCCTGCTGGAAGCGCAGGTTGAACGCTTCCTTCTTCAGCGCAACCAGGCTGTCGCGCAGCTGGTCAGGCGTCTTGGTCTTCAGTTCCGTGGCGGTCATGCCGCGTCTTCCTTTTCTCAATCACCAGAAGACCCCTGCAATCGTCTCAGGGTAACCTTGAACCTGGTGGATCAATGACAAACCACCGATTCCGAGTCGCCCCGGAGCCGTGGATGCGCCCGTATAGGGAGGAAGGGGTTACGGGGCAAGGGGGAAGTTGATGCAGCCCGCCCCGCTTGCTATGCCGGTGTTGCGCAACTTTCCACAAGGAAAATAGGCCATGCTTCACAGGCTGTTCAATGCCCCGCGCGCCTATCCCGCCGCCTATGCCGCCCATTACGACAGGCTGATCAAGTTCTATGATGGCCGGGATGTCTGGCTTCAGTCCATACAGGGTGTTCCCCCCGGCGCGGTGCATCTGTTCTGCCTGCACTGGCTGCATCTTGAGGTGCACAATGGCGGCTTCTGGCAGTACTTCTTCAACTCGACCGGGGTAACAGCCCCCGAGGCACGCGAAGGATTTGCCGCGATCGGCATGCCCGATGTCGCCGACATCATCTCACAGGCGATGGATCGTGTCGCCGCCCCCTACCCGTTCGACCGTGACACCCGGCAGGCCCGCGTTGGCCCGCCAGAGGCACGGCTGGATTTCCTCGATCTCGACAGCGCGTTCTACGATCTGGCCGATACCGAAAAGTTCTTTCGCAAACTTCCCAAATTCGTGCCCCTTGCCGACCGCTATGCAAGCACCCTTATCCAGCGATAGCCAACGCAAGCCGCGCCCCCATGTTCGGATCAACCCACCGCACATGACACTGCCCTTTGACGCACCCCTTCGCGGGGCCGTGCCATAAGGGCAAGGGCAGCCCCCACAGCAGCCCTATCCATTGGGGCCGCCGGGCCTGTTGACAGAAAGCGTGTGCCTGCACAAACTCCTCCCAAGGTTGTTTGGTAAATGGTGATGTCATGGAATTCCTTTTGCTGGCCCTCCTCGGGCTTGGCGCCGCCTCGCTGCTTGGTGGATCTGAGAGCCCGGACAGTCCTTCCGGCGGTGGAAATCAGAACGATGACGACGGCGACGATCCGCCCGATGACAACGACGAAGGTCGCCGCATCGAACTGAAAAGCGGCGTCAGAAACCCCGCCGGCGGCTCTGGCAACGACACCTTTGTCGGCATCGCCGAAGGCGACGTCCTTGCTGGCGGCGGCGATGACAGGTTCGATTTCGAGGATGGCTATGGCGCCAGAATTTTTGGCGGCGATGGGAATGAAACGCTTACCAGCGCAGGTGACAACTATGTGCTGCACGGGGATGCCGGAAACGATCTGATCTCCTTCTCCGCCTCGGCCTTTGACGGTCAGGCTGCCTATGGCGGCAATGGAAACGATACCCTTTCCGTTGCCTTTCCAGATATTCCCAACGCCGCCGGGGCCGTTCTTGGGGGTGGCAGGGGGGCAGACACCTTTGATCTGACCTTCAACGCATGGCCGGATGCAGACCAAAGACAGGCGGACTTTGTCACGTTGAAGGATTTCAAACCCGGCGAAGACCGTCTGAACATCAAAGCGGATAACTTCTCACGGGCCGAGTTGATCGAAAATTCCGAAAACGGCTTCACCGACCTCAGGCTGTATCACTCGGTGACAAACCAGAACGGCGAAGTCGTCGAACGCTATTCCACCATCCGCATGGAAGGGATCACCGGGGCAAACCTTGAATCGCTCGGCGTGAACCTTCCCCCAGCCCCGGCGATCCCGGATGATCAGGGCCGCCGTTATGACATCGCACCGGGCGGCCTCTCCTCTGTCACAGGCGGCGCGGGGAATGACACGATCACCGGAATCGCAGGTGGCAGCTTCCTTGGTGGTGGGGGGGATGACCGCTTTGACATCGAGACGGGCGCGGATTCCGTTCTGGACGGCGGGGCTGGCAATGACACGCTCAACGTTGGCGAAAGCGCAAATATGAACGTCCTCGGCGGCGCCGGGAATGATGTGCTGAACATCGACAGCACCAGCAACACCCAAGAAACCTCAACCATCAATGGTGGTGACGGCGACGACAACCTTAACATCGGCATCGCCCTGAACGACCCATTCGCTCAGCGTGTCGATACGGTTTCCGGTGGTGCCGGCGCAGACACCTTCACCCTTGATGTTAAGGATGTCACCTCCGGCGCAGATTTCAGCACCGACACAATGCTTGTCATCGATGACTTCTCACAGGCCGAGGACGACCTGATCATCAACATCCGCCCCGAAGATGCCCCCTACTTCAAGGGCGCGTCCTTGGTGGAAAACCCGCAGGACGGATCTACCGACCTTGTCCTGACGTTCCAACGGCCGGATGAAAACGGCGTCATGCAAGAATGGACCGGCACGATCAAACTTATGGCCACGTCCGGCCTCGTGCTGGCCGACGACGGCCCGATCCAGGTAAAGACCGCCGCCTGACATTGGGCGGCACCACCCTTCACGCCAAACGAAAAGGCCCCCACCGTTGCCAGTGGGGGCCTGTTCCGTAAGGTGTGCGCTAAAAGCGCGCGACCCTTACCAGTCTTCCTTCGCGACAACGCGCGTGGTGACCGGCAGTTTCATGGCGCCCAGACGCAGGGCTTCACGCGCGATAACTTCGGACACGCCGTCGATCTCGAACATGATGCGGCCCGGCTTCACCTTGGCTGCCCAGTAATCCACCGAACCCTTACCTTTACCCATACGGACTTCGGTAGGCTTCGACGACACCGGAACATCCGGGAAAATCCGGATCCAGACGCGACCCTGGCGTTTCATGTGGCGGGTGATCGCGCGGCGGGCCGCTTCGATCTGCCGCGCGGTCACACGCTCGGGCTCAGTAGCTTTCAGCGCAAAGGACCCGAAGTTCAGCAGAAAGCCGCCCTTCGCCTCGCCGTGGATACGGCCCTTGTGCTGTTTGCGGAACTTGGTCCGTTTCGGTTGCAGCATTTCCTTCTACTCCCTTACGCGCGTTCGCGGTCGCGGCGCGGCGCACGCGGTGCAGCACCGTCCTGCGCTTCGGCCTGACGGCGATCATGGGCCTGCGGATCATGCTCAAGGATCTCGCCCTTGAAGATCCACACCTTCACACCGATGATCCCATAAGGGGTCTCGGCTTCCGACAGCGCATAGTCGATGTCGGCGCGCAGCGTGTGCAGCGGAACGCGGCCTTCACGGTACCATTCGGTACGCGCGATTTCCGCACCACCCAGACGACCGGCGACGTTCACACGGATCCCCAGCGCGCCCATCCGCATGGCGTTCTGCACGCCGCGCTTCATGGCCCGGCGGAACGAAACCCGGCGCTCCATCTGCTGGGCGATCGACTCGGCCACCAGCTGGGCGTCCAGTTCCGGCTTGCGGACTTCGACGATGTTCAGGTGCAGTTCAGACTTGGTGAACGCGGTCAGCTTCTTGCGAAGCGTCTCGATATCCGCGCCCTTCTTGCCGATGATCACGCCCGGACGTGCGGTGTGAATGGTCACACGGCACTTCTTGTGGGGGCGCTCGATGATCACGCGGCTGATGCCAGCCTGCTTGAGTTCCTTGTGGATGAACTCGCGCATCCGCAGGTCTTCCAGCAGCAGGTTGCCATAGTCCTTCGACTCGGCGAACCAGCGGCTATCCCAGGTCCGGTTGACCTGCAGGCGCATCCCGATGGGGTTAACCTTCTGACCCATTATGCAGACTCCCCGACTTGACGCACCTTGATGGTGATCTCGCTGAACGGTTTCATGATCTTGCCGAACCGGCCACGCGCCCGCGGACGGCCGCGCTTCATGACCAGGTTCTTGCCGACCCAGGCTTCGGCGACGACAAGGCTGTCAACGTCGAGGTTGTGGTTGTTTTCCGCATTGGCGATCGCCGACTGCAGGCACTTCTTCACGTCACCCGCGATGCGGCGCTTCGAGAAGGTGAGATCGGCCAAAGCCTTTTCCACCTTCTTGCCCCGGATCAGACCGGCGACGAGGTTCAGCTTCTGCGGCGAGGTGCGAAGCATCCGGGCAATCGCCATCGCTTCGTTGTCCGCCACGCGGCGCGGATTCTTTTCCTTACCCATGGCTTACTTCCTCTTGGCTTTCTTGTCCGCGGCGTGACCGTAATAGGTCCGGGTCGGGGAATATTCCCCGAACTTCTGGCCGATCATTTCTTCGGTCACATTGACGGGAATGTGCTTGTGTCCGTTGTAGACCGCGAAGGTCAGGCCAACGAACTGCGGCAGGATGGTGGAACGGCGCGACCAGATCTTGATCACTTCGTTCTTGCCCGATTCCCGTGCTTTCTCGGCCTTTTTCAGGACGTAAGCGTCGACGAACGGGCCTTTCCAGATAGAACGAGTCATGGATTAGCGCCCTTTTTTCTTGGCGTGACGCGAACGGACGATGTACTTGTCCGTCTGCTTGTTCGAACGGGTCCGGTTGCCCTTGGTCCCCTTGCCCCACGGCGTCACCGGGTGACGACCACCCGAGGTGCGGCCTTCACCACCGCCATGCGGGTGGTCGATCGGGTTCATCGCAACACCGCGAACGGTCGGGCGGATGCCCATGTGGCGGCGACGCCCGGCCTTGCCGAGGTTCTGGTTCGAATTGTCGGGGTTCGACACGGCACCGATGGTGGCCATGCATTCCTGACGCACCATCCGCAATTCGCCCGAAGACAGGCGGATCTGCGCATAGCCACCGTCACGGCCCACGAACTGGGCGTAGGTGCCCGCCGCGCGTGCCAGCTGGCCGCCCTTGCCGGGCTTCAGCTCGACGTTGTGAACGATCGTCCCGATCGGCATGCCCGAGAACGGCATTGCGTTGCCGGGCTTCACGTCGGTCTTGGCACCCGCGATCACCTGATCGCCAACAGCCAGACGCTGCGGTGCCAGGATATAGGCAAGCTCGCCATCCGCATACTTCACCAGCGCGATGAAAGCGGTGCGGTTCGGGTCATATTCGATCCGTTCCACGGTCGCCGCGATGTCGAACTTGCGGCGCTTGAAATCCACAATGCGGTACAGGCGCTTTGCGCCGCCGCCCTTGTGCCACATCGTGATACGTCCGGTGTTGTTCCGGCCACCCGTCTTTGTCAAACCCTCGGTAAGGGCTTTGACAGGGCGTCCTTTCCACAGCTCCGAACGGTCGATCAGAACCAGCCCACGCTGGCCAGGCGTCGTCGGTTTATACGACTTGAGTGCCATGCTCTCTGTCTTCCGTCAGCTAAGGGATCGCAGATGCGGTCCCGTGGTTATAGGGCTCCGAAGATCCCCGATTTCGGCCGGATGCCCGCAGGCAAAACGACCGGATTCCTTAAAAATCCACGGCCCCGGAAAACCGGGGCCGCCAGATTCGTCGGCTCAATATCAGAGGCCGGTGGCAACGTCGATAGTGTTGCCTTCTTCCAGCATGACATAGGCCTTCTTCTTGTCCGACCGCTCGCCTGCGCGACCGCGGAACTTCTTGGCCTTGCCCTTGGTGACGACGGTGTTCACCGCTTTCACCTTTACGCCGAAAACCGCTTCCACGGCTTCCTTGATGGCGGGCTTGGTCGCCGTCATGGCAACCTGAAACACCACCGCACCATGCTCCGATGCCATGGTGGCTTTCTCGGTGATGATCGGCTTCTTGATCAGGTCGTAATGTTCGGGTTTCACGCTCATTTCAGACGAGCCTCCAGTGCTTCGACACCGGCCTTCGTGATCACCAGGGTGTCACGCTTCAGGATGTCATAAACGTTTGCACCGATGGTCGGCAGCACGTCGATCCCTTCGATGTTGCGGGCGGCCAGCACGAAATTCGCGTCGACATCCGCACCATCAATGATCAGCACGCGCTTCCAGCCACGTTCCTGCAGGGTCTTGGCCAGCATTGCGGTCTTGGCTTCCGCCATCACCAGGCTGTCCACGATCACCAGTTCACCCGCCTTGGCCTTGGCCGACAGCGCATGGCGCAGCCCGAGGGCGCGGAACTTCTTCGGCAGGTCATGGGCATGCGACCGCGGGGTCGGGCCCTTCACAACGCCACCGTGACGGAAGATCGGCGCCTTGCGGGAACCGTGACGTGCGCCACCGGTGCCCTTCTGGCGATAGATCTTCTTGGTCGAGTACGAGACCTCGGCCCGGGTCAGCGTCGAATGGGTGCCAGCTTGGGCTTTCGCCCGCTGCCAGCGCACCACGCGGTGCAGGATGTCGGCGCGCGGGTCCAGCCCGAACAGCGCTTCGTCCAGATCGATGGAACCGGCTTTGCCGCCGTCCAGCTTGATCACATCAAGTTTCATGCTTCACCCCCTTCGGCCGCAACTTCCACGGCCGGAGCAGCAGCAGTCATCGAACGCACCGCAGCCGGACGCGGTGCGTCGGCGAACGGGGCCTTCTTGACGGCGTCCTTCACGGTGACCCAGCCACCCTTCGATCCCGGGACAGCGCCCTTGACCATGATCAGGCCGCGGTCGGCATCCGTGCGCACGACCTGCAGGTTCTGCGTGGTCACACGAACGGCACCCAGATGGCCTGCCATCTTCTTGCCCTTGAACACCTTGCCGGGGTCCTGGCACTGGCCCGTGGACCCGTGCGAACGGTGCGACACGGAAACACCGTGCGACGCCCGCAGACCGCCAAAGTTGTGGCGCTTCATCGCACCGGCAAAACCCTTACCGATCGAGGTGCCCGCGATATCCACGAACTGCCCGGCCAGGTAATGGTCTGCGGTGATTTCCGCACCCACATCAATCAGGTTGTCGGGCGTCACGCGGAATTCCGCGATCTTGCGCTTCGGGCTGACATTCGCCTTGGCGAAATGGCCGCGCTGCGCTGCCGTGGTCCGCTTGGCCTTTGCCTCGCCCGCGCCAAGCTGAACAGCCGTATAGCCATCCTTGTCGGCGGTGCGCTGTGCGACGACCTGCAGGTTGTCAAGTTGAAGGACGGTCACAGGAACCTGCGTGCCGTTCTCCAGGAACAGCCGGGTCATGCCCAGCTTCTTTGCGATAACTCCAGAGCGCATGGTCATGCCCCCTTAAACCTTGATCTCGACATCCACGCCGGCCGCGAGGTCGAGCTTCATGAGCGCGTCCACGGTCTGCGGGGTCGGATCTACGATGTCGAGAAGACGCTTGTGCGTCCGGATTTCCCACTGGTCGCGCGACTTCTTGTCGATGTGCGGACCGCGCAGAACGGTGAACTTCTCGATCTTGTTCGGCAGCGGGATCGGGCCGCGCACTTGCGCGCCGGTCCGCTTGGCCGTGTTCACGATTTCCTGCGTGCTGGCATCCAGTACGCGGTAATCGAAGGCCTTAAGCCGGATGCGGATGGTTTGACCTTGCATCTTGTTTTCCTTTTAGAACGTTGGGGTGGGCTTTCGCCCACCCAAGAGGTTCTGTTTGTGGTTATTACAGAATGATTTTCGACACGACGCCTGCGCCGACGGTGCGGCCGCCTTCACGGATGGCGAAGCGCAGCTTCTCTTCCATCGCGATCGGGGCGATCAGCGTCACGTTGAACTTCAGGTTGTCGCCCGGCATCACCATTTCGGTGCCTTCCGGCAGCTCAACCGTCCCGGTCACGTCCGTCGTGCGGAAGTAGAACTGCGGACGGTAGTTCGCGAAGAACGGCGTGTGACGGCCACCCTCTTCCTTGGTCAGGATATAGGCTTCCGCCTCGAACTTCGTGTGCGGGTTCACCGACTTCGGCTTGCACAGAACCTGCCCACGCTCCACGCCTTCACGGTCGATGCCGCGCAGCAGAACGCCGACGTTGTCGCCAGCTTCCCCACGGTCCAGCAGCTTGCGGAACATTTCCACGCCCGTGCAGACCGACTTCTTGGTGTCGCGGATGCCGACGATTTCAACTTCGTCGCCGACGTTGATCACGCCACGCTCCACACGGCCGGTCACAACCGTACCGCGGCCCGAGATCGAGAACACGTCTTCGATCGGCATCAGGAAGGGCTGGTCGATGGCGCGGGCCGGGGTCGGGATGTACTCATCCACGGCCTTCATCAGAGCGCGGATCGAATCCTCGCCGATGTCCTTGCGCTCGCCGATCATGGCCTGGTGGGCCGAACCCTTGACGATCGGAATGTCGTCGCCCGGATATTCGTAGCTCGAGAACAGCTCGCGGATTTCCATCTCGACCAGTTCGATCAGCTCTTCGTCATCAACAAGGTCAACCTTGTTCATGTAGCAGACCATGTAGGGGATACCCACCTGGCGGCCGAGCAGGATGTGCTCGCGCGTCTGCGGCATCGGGCCGTCGGAAGCCGCGCAAACCAGGATCGCGCCGTCCATCTGGGCCGCACCGGTGATCATGTTCTTCACATAGTCGGCGTGGCCGGGGCAGTCGACGTGCGCATAGTGACGGGCTTCCGTCTCGTATTCCACGTGTGCGGTCGAGATCGTGATCCCACGAGCCCGCTCTTCCGGCGCGCCATCGATCTGGTCATAGGCGCGGAATTCGCCGAAATACTTCGTGATCGCAGCCGTCAGCGTCGTCTTGCCGTGGTCAACGTGGCCAATCGTGCCAATGTTGACGTGCGGTTTGTTCCGTTCAAACTTTGCCTTGCCCATCAGGGTCACTCCTCATTCGTGTGTCGGTGCTGCCGGGGTATCCCCCGGCCTACGGGGTGGTAGGGCGGGGTTCACCCCGCCACACCGGTTAAGCGTATTTCTTCTGGATCTCGTCCGAGATGTTCTGCGGCACGGCCTCGTAATGGTCGAACTCCATCGAGAACACAGCGCGACCCGAGGTCATCGAACGCAACTGGTTGATGTAGCCGAACATGTTCGCCAGCGGAACCATCGAGGCGATGACATTCGCGTTGCCGCGGCTGTCCTGCCCGTTGATCATCCCCCGACGCGAGGTCAGGTCGCCGATGACGCCGCCGGTGTATTCCTCCGGGGTCACCACTTCGACCTTCATGATCGGTTCCAGCAGCTTGGCGCCGGCCTTCTTCAGACCTTCGCGCATCGCCGCACGGGCCGCGATTTCAAAGGCCAGAACCGACGAGTCAACATCGTGGAATGCGCCGTCGATCAGCTGCACCTTGAAGTCGATCACCGGGAAGCCGGCCAGCGGGCCCGAATCCATCACCGACTTGATGCCCTTTTCGACGCCGGGGATGTATTCCTTCGGCACCGCACCACCAACGATCTTCGACTCGAAGGAATAGCCTTCGCCCGGTTCCGTCGGCTGAATGACCAGCTTCACGCGCGCGAATTGGCCGGTACCACCGGTCTGCTTCTTGTGCGTGTAGTCGATCTCATGCTCGCGCGAGATCGTCTCGCGGTAAGCCACCTGCGGCGCACCGATATTCGCCTCGACCTTGAACTCGCGACGCATACGGTCGACGAGGATGTCGAGGTGAAGTTCCCCCATACCCTTCATGATGGTCTGACCGGATTCGATGTCGGTCTCCACCCGGAAGGACGGGTCTTCGGCGGCCAGACGGGCCAGCGCGATGCCCATCTTTTCCTGGTCGGCCTTGGTCTTGGGTTCCACCGCGATCTCGATCACCGGGACCGGGAAGGTCATGGTTTCCAGAACAACGGGTGCCGCCGGATCACAAAGCGTGTCCCCGGTGGTGGTTTCCTTCAGACCGCCCAGCGCGATGATGTCACCAGCGAATGCTTCGGTGATTTCTTCGCGGTCGATGGCGTGCATCATCATCATGCGGCCAACGCGCTCTTTGCGCTGCTTGGTCGCGTTCATCATCGCATCGCCCTTGGCCAGCTTGCCCGAATAGATCCGGGTAAAGGTCAGCGAACCAACGAAGGGGTCGTTCATGATCTTGAACGCCAGACCCGAGAAGGGCTGGTCGTCATCTGCAGACCGCGCGATGTTGCGGGTTTCCGTTTCGTCGCCCGGTGCAAAGCCCATATAGGGCGGCACGTCCAGCGGCGAAGGCAGATAGTCGATCACGGCGTTCAGCAGCGGCTGCACACCCTTGTTCTTGAAGGCCGAGCCCGCAAAAACCGGGATGAAGTCAATCGCCAGCGTCCCCTTGCGGATCAGCGCGCGCAGTTCTTCCGGGGTCGGCTCGTTGCCTTCCAGATAGGCTTCCATGGCCGCGTCGTCCTGACCGACTGCCGTTTCCAGCAGGTTCAGGCGCCATTCATCGGCCACGTCCTTCAGGTCGGCGCGGATCGGCTGACGGATCCAGGACGCGCCCAGATCTTCACCCTGATAAACCCACTCTTCCATCGTCACGAGGTCGATGATGCCTTCCAGCTTGTCCTCGGCGCCGATCGGCAGGGCCACCGGCATCGCATTCGCGCCGGTCCGGTCCTTGATCATGCGGACGCAGTTGAAATAGTCCGCACCGGTCTTGTCCATCTTGTTGACGAACACGATCCGCGGAACCTTGTAGCGGTCAGCCTGACGCCACACGGTTTCGGTCTGCGGTTCCACACCTGCGTTGCCGTCCAGCAGAACGACAGCACCGTCAAGCACGGCCAGCGAACGTTCGACTTCAATGGTAAAGTCCACGTGGCCGGGGGTGTCGATGATGTTGAAACGGTACTTGTCGGAACGCGCATGCTCCAGACCCGGATCAATGGTGCGTTCCCAGAACGTGGTCGTCGCAGCAGAGGTGATCGTGATGCCACGCTCCTGCTCCTGCTCCATCCAGTCCATGGTGGCCGCGCCATCATGGACTTCACCGATCTTGTGCGACTTGCCTGTGTAATACAGGATGCGCTCAGACGTGGTGGTCTTGCCGGCATCGATATGCGCGATGATGCCAAAGTTGCGGTAGCGCGTCAGCGGAAATTCGCGTGCCATGATGACCCCTTACCAGCGGTAATGGCTGAATGCTTTGTTCGCATCCGCCATCTTGTGGGTGTCTTCCCGCTTTTTGACAGCGGTGCCACGGTTGTTCACGGCATCCGAAAGCTCGGCAGCCAGACGTTCTTCCATGGTGTTCTCGTTGCGCTTGCGGGCCGCGATGATCAGCCAGCGGATCGCCAGCGCTTCGCGGCGCTCGGTGCGCACTTCGACCGGAACCTGATAGGTTGCACCACCGACGCGGCGCGAACGCACTTCGACCGACGGCTTCACGTTTTCCAGCGCTTCGTGGAAGGCCTGGATCGGTTCGCGCTTCAGACGCGACTGAACGCGCTCAAGCGCGCCATAGACGATGGATTCTGCAACGGATTTCTTTCCGTCCAGCATCAGGTTGTTCATGAACTTGGTCAGAACCCGGTCGCCATACTTGGCATCGGGCAGGATTTCGCGCTTCTCGGCGGCGTGACGACGTGACATCTCTTATCTCCTCACTTCGGACGCTTGGCGCCGTATTTCGAACGACGCTGACGACGATCTTTCACGCCCTGGGTATCCAGAACGCCGCGGAGGATGTGGTAACGCACACCGGGAAGGTCTTTTACCCGGCCGCCACGGATCAGAACCACAGAGTGTTCCTGAAGGTTGTGCTTTTCACCCGGAATGTAGCTGATGACTTCAAAGCCATTGGTCAGACGCACCTTGGCGACTTTCCGCATAGCCGAGTTCGGCTTCTTAGGCGTCGTGGTGTACACGCGGGTACACACGCCACGCTTCTGCGGGCAGGATTCCAAGTGCTGCGACTTGGACCTTCTTACTTTCGCTTCCCGCGGCTTGCGGATCAGCTGTTGGATCGTCGGCATTCACGTACCCCGATTTGCCCTCACGGGCGTTGTCAATACTCGCGCCAATCTCCCGGCGCGCTGCTTCTCGACTGACGTCTGCGCGGATCGCAAAACGCCAAAACCGCATGCGCCCCCTTCGCGGGGACGACGCGGTGGAATTCCAGAGGATCGGGGCCTGCGCCCGGATCATGACCACTCACTTTTCGATATCCTTGGGCCGACTCCCACAGGGGGCCAGCACTCAGGTAGCGGGCGTATAGGGGGAGTCGCGGGGGATGTCAACAACCGCCCCGGCCCGGTTGCTGGCCTGGGGTCAGCCCTGCCCCCCCGGCATCTGAACCGCCTTCACCTTGCGCTCGCGCCACAGGGTAAAGATGCCCGATCCCACCACCAGCCCCGCCCCCATCAGCGTCAGCGCATCGGGCAGCGTGCCAAAGATCACCCAGCCCAGAAAGATCGCCCAGAGCAGGGCCGTATACCGGAAAGGCGCGATAAACCCGATATCGCCCACCCGCATCACCATGATCACAAAGTTATAGCCCACCACCAGCGCCGCCGCTGCCCCACCGATCAGCAGCCCCTCGCGCAGGCTTACCGCCTCCCACCCGGCAGGCAGCGACAGGGTCAGCGCGGTGACCGTCACCGCAAGTGACGCCAGCACCGCCACGGTGGATGACGGCACCGCCCTTGATAGCTGCCGGGTTGAAAGATCGCGCACCACCACAAAGGCCACCGATGCCAACCCCATCAGCGACCAATGGTCAAACCCCTGCGGTCCGGGCCGAATGATGATCAACACCCCCACGAACCCCACCAGAATGGCCGTGATCCTCCGCCAGCCAATCCTGTCGCCAAACACCGCCCAAGCGGCCAAGGCCACCGCCAAAGGCAGCGATTGCAGGATCGCCGACAGGTTCGCCAAAGGCATATGCACCAGCGCCGCCAAGAACAGCAGCGTCGACGCCACCTCTGCCACAGACCGGATCGCCACGATCCCCGCATCTCGCCGCGCCATCCGGAACCGCAGCCCCCCGGTTGCCACCCCGATCAGCGCCAGTGGCGCCAGCGTCAGCAATCCCCGCATCGCAATGGCCTGCCACAAGGGCAGGGTCTGCGTCGCGGCCTTCATCGCGCTGTCGTTCAGGGTAAAGGCGGCCATTGCGATCATCATATAGATCGCGCCGCGCAGATTGTCGGATATCGGCATCATGTCCTCTTGGCCCACATCGCTATCAGCGCGCCCGCCAAAGGAAAAGGGCCGCCGCATCGCTGCGACGGCCCCTTTCAAGACTGCGTCAAAGATCAGTCGCGGCTGTCGATCGCATCCGACATACCCAGATCCAGATCGTTAGCCTTCATGTCGACCGGTGCCGCCAAAGCCGCCGCCGTTTCAGCATCCGACCGGCGCGCCTCGATCACGTTCTGGTCGCGATCCGCGGCGATCTTCTTCACGCGGCTCGTCGCCCCGCCCGTCCCTGCCGGGATCAGACGACCCACGATCACGTTCTCCTTCAGACCCACCAGCTTGTCGCGCTTGCCCTGAACCGAAGCCTCGGTCAGCACGCGGGTGGTTTCCTGGAAGGACGCGGCCGAGATGAAGGACCGTGTCTGCAAGCTCGCCTTGGTGATCCCCAGCAGAACCGGCTCGGCCTTGGCCTCGCGCAGCCCGCGGTTGCGTGCCTTGGCGTTCTCTTCGTCCAGCTCGATGCGCTCCACCTGTTCGCCCTTCAGCAGCGTGGTATCGCCACCATCCAGGATTTCCAGCTTTTGCAGCATCTGACGCACGATCACTTCGATATGCTTGTCGTTGATCTTCACGCCCTGCAGTCGGTACACGTCCTGCACTTCGTCGATCATGTAGTTGGCAAGCGCCTCGACCCCCATGATCCGCAGGATATCGTGCGGAGCCGGGTTGCCGTCCATGATGTAGTCACCCTTCTGGACGAAATCACCTTCCTGAACCGGAATGTGCTTGCCCTTGGGGATCATGTACTCAACCGCCTGCAGCGTCTCATCGACGGGTTCAACCGTGATGCGGCGCTTGTTCTTATAGTCCTTGCCGAAGCGCACATAGCCATCGGTTTCCGCGATGATTGCGTGGTCCTTGGGACGACGGGCTTCGAACAGTTCCGCCACGCGGGGAAGACCCCCGGTGATGTCCTTGGTCTTGGCACCTTCGCGCGGGATACGCGCCACCACATCGCCCGGACGCACTTCCTGCTGGTCTTCGACCGAAAGGATCGCGTCCACCGACATCGGATAGGTGATCGGGTTGCCATTGTCGGCACGCACCGGCTCACCCGTTGCCGGGTCCATGATGATGATTTCGGGCTTCAGGTCATTGCCCTTGGGCGCCGACCGCCAGTCCGACACGATCTTCTGCGTCATACCCGTCGCATCATCCGTGTCTTCGCGCACCGAAATGCCCGATACCAGATCGACGAACTTCGCCACACCGCCCTTTTCGGCGATGATCGGCAGGGTATAGGGGTCCCATTCGAACAGCTTGGTGCCGCGCTTAACAGCCATGCCGTCCTTGGCATGGATCTTGGCACCATAGCTCACCTTGTGAACCGCCCGGTCCTGACCGGCCTCATCCACGATGGCGATCGACATGTTCCGCCCGACCACGATCTGCTCGCCATTGGCGTTCGACAGAAGGTTGGCATTGCGGAACTCGATCCGGCCTTCCTGGCTGGCTTCAAGGAACGATTGCTGGCCACCCTGTGCGATACCGCCGATGTGGAACGTCCGCATCGTCAGCTGCGTACCGGGTTCCCCGATGGACTGCGCGGCGATGATGCCGACAGCTTCCCCCTGGTTCACCAGAGTACCGCGCGCAAGGTCACGGCCATAGCACATGGCGCAGACGCCCTCTTCGGCCTCACAGGTCAGCGGGCTGCGGATGCGCATGACCGCAACCCCGGCCTGATCGATCAGATCAGCCCGACGCTCGTCGATCAGCTCGCCCGCCGCCACCAGAACCTCATCCGTTCCCGGCACCAGCACGTCATCCGCTGACACACGGCCCAGCACACGGTCGGCCAGGGTCTGCACCACTTCACCGTCATTCACGGCGGCTTCGGCGGTGATCGCCCGGTCGGTTCCGCAATCATGGCTGCGCACGATGCAATCTTGTGCCACGTCCACCAGACGCCGCGTCAGATAGCCCGAGTTCGCGGTCTTCAGCGCCGTATCGGCCAGACCTTTCCGCGCGCCGTGGGTCGAGTTGAAGTATTCAAGAACGGTCAGACCTTCCTTGAAGTTCGAGATGATCGGCGTCTCGATGATCTCACCCGACGGCTTGGCCATCAGGCCGCGCATCCCGCCAAGCTGCTTCATCTGCGCCGGCGAACCCCGCGCCCCAGAGTGGGACATCATGTAGACCGAGTTCGGTTCCTTTTCGGCACCGGCATCGTCGAAACGAACGGCAGAAATCTCTGCCATCATCTCACCGGCCACCTTGTCGGAACACTTCGACCAGGCATCGACAACCTTGTTGTACTTTTCGCCCTGGGTGATCAGGCCGTCCATGTACTGCTGTTCGAATTCCTTCACCTGATCGCGAACTTCGTTCACGATGGTCCACTTGGAATCCGGGATCAGCATGTCGTCCTTGCCGAACGAAATGCCCGCACGGAACGCTTCACGGAAGCCCAGACCCATGATCTGGTCACAGAAAATGACCGACTCTTTCTGCCCGCAATAGCGGTAGACGGTGTCGATGACGTTCTGCACGTCCTTCTTGCGCAGCAACCGGTTGGCCAGTTCGAACGGCGCCTTAGCGTTCAACGGCAGCAGGTTGCCCAGCCGCAGACGACCGGGGGTCGTCTTGAACCGCTTCCAGACCTCGTTACCCTCTTCGTCGATCTGCTTGATCCGCGCTGTGATCGAGGCATGCAGATGCACCGCGCCAGCGGCCAGCGCATGTTCCACTTCCTCGATATCGGCGAATGCCATGCCTTCGCCAACCATGCCCTTACGTTCCATGGTGACGTAGTACAGCCCCAGCACCATGTCCTGCGACGGAACGATGATGGGCGCGCCGTTTGCAGGCGACAGAACGTTGTTGGTCGACATCATCAAGACGCGCGCTTCCAGCTGCGCCTCAAGGCTCAGCGGAACGTGCACGGCCATCTGGTCGCCGTCAAAGTCGGCGTTGAACGCCGAACAGACCAGCGGGTGCAGCTGGATCGCCTTGCCTTCGATCAGGATCGGCTCGAACGCCTGAATCCCCAACCGGTGCAGCGTCGGCGCACGGTTCAGCAGAACCGGGTGTTCGCGGATGACCTCATCCAGAATATCCCAAACCTCGGGACGTTCCTTTTCAACCAGCTTCTTCGCCTGCTTGACGGTGGACGACAGCCCCTTCGCCTCAAGCCGCGAATAGATGAACGGCTTGAACAGTTCGAGCGCCATCTTCTTCGGCAGACCGCACTGGTGCAGCTTCAGTTCCGGCCCGGTCACGATGACCGAACGGCCCGAAAAGTCCACGCGCTTGCCAAGCAGGTTCTGGCGGAACCGGCCCTGCTTGCCCTTCAGCATGTCGGACAGCGATTTCAGCGGGCGCTTGTTGGTGCCCGTGATCACGCGGCCACGACGGCCGTTGTCAAACAGCGCGTCAACCGCTTCCTGCAGCATCCGCTTTTCGTTCCGCACGATGATATCGGGCGCGCGCAACTCGATCAGCCGCTTCAGGCGGTTGTTGCGGTTGATCACGCGGCGATACAGGTCGTTCAGGTCCGACGTCGCAAACCGGCCACCATCCAGCGGCACCAGCGGGCGCAGTTCCGGCGGAATGACCGGCAGCACCGTCAGAACCATCCACTCCGGCCGGTTGCCCGATTCCAGGAACGATTCCACGATCTTCAGCCGCTTGATGATCTTCTTCGGCTTCAGCTCGCCCGTCGCCTCTTTCAGGTCTTCGCGCAGCTGATCCGCCGTCGATTCCAGATCAATCGCCGCCAGCATTTCCCGGATCGCTTCCGCGCCGATATTGGCGGTGAAGGCATCCGCGCCATACTGGTCCTGCGCATCCAGGAACTCTTCCTCGGTCATCAGCTGACCATAGGTCAGGTCCGTCAGACCGGGTTCGATGACGACATAGTTTTCAAAGTACAGAATCCGCTCCAGATCCCGCAGCGTCATGTCGAGCATCAGCCCGATCCGCGACGGCAGCGATTTCAGGAACCAGATATGCGCCACGGGTGCGGCCAGTTCGATATGGCCCATCCGCTCGCGCCGCACCTTTTGCAGCGTGACTTCCACACCGCATTTCTCGCAGACAACGCCGCGATACTTCATGCGCTTGTACTTGCCGCAAAGGCATTCGTAATCCTTGATCGGCCCGAAGATACGGGCGCAGAACAGGCCGTCACGTTCCGGCTTGAACGTGCGATAGTTGATGGTTTCCGGCTTCTTGATCTCGCCGAACGACCACGAAAGGATGCGCTCCGGCGACGCGAGCGAGATCTTGATCTCGTCAAACGTCTTGATCGGGGCAACCGGGTTGAACGGGTTGTTGGTCAGTTCCTGGTTCATTTCCAAATCCTTGAAAGGGGGCGGGGGCGCAGGGCGGGTGTCAACCCGCCCCACGAGGGGCCAAAGGGCGGTTCACACCGCCTTTCGGTCACTCCTCCTCCGCATCCAGGAGTTCCATATTCAGGCCGAGGCCGCGCACTTCCTTTACGAGAACGTTAAAGCTCTCCGGAACGCCCGCTTCGAAATTGTCCTCGCCCTTGACGATCGATTCATAGACCTTGGTCCGGCCTGCCACGTCGTCCGACTTCACGGTCAGCATTTCCTGCAGGGTATAGGCGGCACCATAGGCTTCCAGAGCCCAGACCTCCATTTCCCCCAGACGCTGACCACCGAACTGCGCCTTACCACCCAGCGGCTGCTGCGTGACCAGCGAGTACGGCCCCGTCGAACGGGCGTGCAGCTTGTCATCGACAAGGTGGTGCAGCTTGAGCATGTATTTCACGCCCACGGTGACCTTCCGCGCGAATTGCTCGCCCGAACGACCATCGAACACCACCGACTGACCCGAGGTATCGAACCCGGCGCGCGTCAGCGCGTCGTTCACGTCCGCTTCCTTGGCCCCGTCGAACACCGGCGACGCAATCGGAACACCGCGCGTCACATTGCCTGCCAGTTCAAGGAATTCATCCTCGCTCCGGTCGGCCAGCACCTCGTCATAGGTCTCATCACCATAGGCAATGCGCATCGCTTCGCGCACCGGGGTCATGTCACCCGACCGGCGATACTCTTTCAGGGCATCGTCGATCTTCAGGCCCAAACCGCGCGCGGCCCAGCCCATGTGGGTTTCCAGAATCTGCCCGACGTTCATACGCGACGGCACACCCAGAGGGTTCAGCACCAGATCAACCGGCGTGCCATCCGCAAGGAACGGCATGTCTTCGATCGGCACGACCTTCGAGATAACACCCTTGTTCCCGTGACGACCGGCCATCTTGTCGCCCGGCTGCAGCTTGCGCTTCACCGCGACGAACACCTTGACCATCTTCATCACGCCCGGGGGCAGATCGTCGCCACGGCGCACCTTTTCGACCTTGTCGTCGAACCGGTGATCCAGGGCGCGCTTCTGCGCCTCGAACTGGTCATGCAGCGCCTCGACATCCTTCGCCTCGGCTTCTTCACCCAGCGCCAGCTGCCACCACTGGCCGCGCGACAGCGTGCCCAGCAGTTCGTCGTCAATGGTCGAACCCGAGCGGATGCCCTTCGGCCCTTTGACGGCGGTCTTGCCCATGATCAGCGTCTTCAGGCGCGAATAGATGTTGCGCTCAAGGATCGCCAATTCGTCGTCGCGGTCCCGCGCCAGACGTTCCACTTCTTCCCGCTCGATCTGCAGCGCACGCTCGTCCTTGTCCACACCGTGGCGGTTGAACACGCGCACTTCCACGATGGTGCCATAGGCCCCCGGCGGCAGGCGCAGCGACGTGTCACGCACATCCGATGCCTTTTCGCCAAAGATGGCGCGCAGCAGCTTTTCTTCCGGCGTCATCGGGCTTTCGCCCTTGGGCGTGATCTTGCCCACCAGAATATCGCCCGGCTGCACTTCGGCACCGATGTAGACGATCCCGGCTTCGTCAAGGTTGCGCAGGGCTTCCTCGCCGACGTTCGGGATGTCGCGGGTGATCTCTTCCGGCCCCAACTTCGTGTCGCGCGCCGCAACTTCGTATTCCTCGATATGGATCGAGGTGAACACGTCATCGCGCAGGATACGCTCGGAAATCAGGATCGAGTCTTCATAGTTATAGCCGTTCCACGGCATGAACGCGACGACCACGTTCCGCCCCAGGGCCAGTTCGCCCAGATCGGTGCAGGGGCCATCCGCAATCACTTCGGCCCGGCCGACCGTATCGCCCACCTTCACCAGCGGACGCTGGTTGATGCAGGACGACTGGTTGGAACGCTTGAACTTGCGCAGACGATAGATATCCACGCCCGGCTCGCCGGGTTCCAGCATCTCGGTCGCACGCACAACGATACGGGTCGCATCGACCTGGTCGATGACACCCGCCCGCCGCGCCATGATCGCAGCACCGGAGTCGCGGGCCACAACAGCCTCGATCCCCGTGCCCACGAAAGGCGCATCCGATTGCAGCAGCGGCACAGCCTGACGCTGCATGTTCGACCCCATCAGCGCGCGGTTCGCGTCGTCGTTCTCAAGGAACGGGATCAGCGATGCGGCGACAGACACCAACTGCTTCGGCGACACGTCGATCAGGTCAATCGCGTCCGGCGGGTTCAGCATGAATTCCCCCGATTTCCGGCTGGAAATCAGATCATCCGTGAACTTGCCATTCTCGTCCTGCGCGGCGTTGGCCTGCGCCACGGTGTGGCGCATTTCCTCGGTCGCCGACATGTAGACGACCTCGTCGGTCACCTTGTTGTCGATCACCTTGCGGTACGGTGTTTCGATGAAGCCGTACTTGTTCACGCGGGCGAAAGTGGCCAGCGAGTTGATCAGACCGATGTTCTGACCTTCGGGCGTTTCGATCGGGCACATCCGGCCATAGTGGGTCGGATGAACGTCGCGCACTTCGAAACCGGCACGCTCACGGGTCAGACCGCCCGGCCCAAGGGCCGACAGGCGGCGCTTGTGGGTGACTTCCGACAACGGGTTGGTCTGGTCCATGAACTGCGACAGCTGCGAGGAACCAAAGAATTCCCGCACCGCAGCCGCAGCCGGTTTCGCGTTGATCAGGTCTTGCGGCATGATCGTGTCGATTTCCACCGACGACATCCGCTCCTTGATCGCGCGCTCCATCCGCAGCAGGCCGACGCGATACTGGTTCTCCATCAATTCCCCGACAGACCGCACGCGGCGGTTGCCAAGGTGGTCGATGTCGTCGATCTCGCCCTTGCCATCGCGCAGTTCCGTTAGCGCCTTGATGCAGGCGATGATGTCTTCGCGGTCCAGCGTGCGCTGGGTATCGGGCTTGCCCAGATCCAGACGCATGTTCATCTTGACCCGGCCCACGGCCGACAGGTCATAGCGTTCGCTGTCAAAGAACAGCGTGTCGAACAGCTGGCTTGCCGCTTCAACGGTCGGCGGCTCGCCCGGGCGCATGACGCGGTAGATGTCCATAAGCGCGGTGTCGCGGCCCATGTTCTTGTCAGCCGCCATCGTGTTGCGGATGTACGGACCGACATTGATGTTATCGATGTCCAGCACCGGAATATCGGTGATGCCCTGATCCAGCAGAACCTTCAGGCTGCCACCCTTCACACCGCCGTCGCGGTCGTACTCCATCGTCAATTCGTCGCCGGCTTCGACCCAGATCTCGCCGGTTTCTTCGTTGATGATGTCCTTGGCGACATAGCGGCCCAGAATGTGGTCGAACGGAACCAGCAGCTCCGTGATCGCGCCGTCATCCTTCCACTTCTTCACCATCCGCGGCGTGGCCTTCTCGCCCGCCTTCAGGATCACCTCGCCCGTCGCCGCATCGACCAGATCATAGGTCGGGCGCGTGCCGGAAACGCGGTTCGGGAAGAACTTGGTCACCCAGCCCTTGTTCTTCACGTGCTTGAAGGAAATGGTATCGTAATAGGCATCCATGATGCCTTCCTGATCCATGCCCAGCGCATAAAGCAGCGTCGTCACCGGCAGCTTGCGGCGGCGGTCGATGCGCGCGAACACGATGTCCTTGGCGTCGAATTCGAAATCCAGCCACGACCCGCGATACGGAATGATCCGGCAGGTGAACAGCAGCTTGCCGCTCGAATGCGTCTTGCCCTTGTCGTGGTCAAAGAACACGCCGGGGCTGCGGTGCATCTGCGAAACGATCACCCGCTCGGTGCCGTTCACGATGAACGTGCCGTTCGATGTCATCAGGGGCATGTCGCCCATGTAGACATCCTGTTCCTTGATGTCCTTGACGGACCGCGCGCCCGTCGTCTCGTCGACATCGAACACGATCAGGCGCAGCGTCACCTTCAGCGGCGCCGCAAAGGTCATGTCGCGCGACTGGCACTCGTCCACGTCGTATTTCGGCTTCTCAAGCTCGTATTTCACGAACTCAAGCACCGCGGTCTCATTGAAATCCTTGATCGGGAAAACCGACTGGAAGGTTCCCTGAATCCCCTCGCCATCGGCCGGCTTGTCGCCGTCACCCGATTTCAGGAACAGGTCATAAGAAGATTTCTGAACCTCGATGAGGTTCGGCATCTCCAGGACTTCGCGGATCTTGCCGTAATAGCGGCGGATGCGTTTCTGGCCAACGTAAGCTTGCGCCATGTGCGTCGTCACCTTTTCTCGTGTCGCTGGCGCTGGTTCGTCGGGGTCACGAACGCGCGCCTATTGCGATGCGGCGGAAGGGTTCCATTCATGCTTTCCGTCCCACCGGAAAGCTCCCGAACCCAAAACCACGCCTTGAAAGGGGCACCCGCATCGGGGCCAAAGGGCCGTGATGCCCCTTTCAAGACAGGTTCGGCTGGGCCGGGGAAATCCCCGACCCAGCCTCAAAACCAGTGTCAGAATGCGAAACGCATCCTGCCCGATTACTTCAGTTCGGCCTTGGCGCCAGCCTCTTCGAACTTCTTCTTCATCGCTTCGGCGTCAGCCTTCGAGATGCCTTCCTTGACCTTGCCACCGGCTTCGGTCAGGTCCTTGGCTTCTTTCAGGCCCAGACCGGTGATTTCGCGCACGACTTTGATCACGTTGATCTTGTTCGGGCCGGCGTCCGTCAGGACGACGTCGAATTCGGTCTGCTCTTCCACCGGGGCGGCAGCAGCAGCCGGGCCAGCAGCCATCATGACGGCGCCACCGGCGGCCGGCTCGATGCCATACTTGTCCTTCAGGATGGACTTCAGTTCCTGAGCCTGCAGCAGGGTCAGGCCGACGATGTCTTCGGCGAGTTTGTTCAGATCAGCCATTTTGCTCATTCCGTTCTATTAAGATGGGGTCCAACGCTGTGGGGTCAACCACGCGGGTATTCTCGGATCAGGCCGCAGCCTTTTCCTCGATGGTGGACAGGATGCTTGCGATGTTCGAAGCAGGCGCGCCAATTGCACCAGCGATTGCCGAAGCAGGTGCCCCGATGCACGACACGATCTGAGCGATAAGCTCTTCGCGCGACGGCAGAGAAGCCACAGCCTTGACACCGGCCTGGTCCAGAATCGAGCCGCCCATAGCCCCGCCAAGAATGACGAACTTTTCGTTCGTCTTGGCATAGGCCTCGGTGACCTTCGCCGCAGCGACAGGGTCTTCCGAATAGGCAAGCACGGTCATGCCCGTAAGCAGGTCACCCATCTGTGCGCCGGGTTTCCCTTCAAGGGCGATCTTGGCGAGCTTGTTCTTGGCAACGCGTACGGACCCGCCAACTTCGCGCATTTTCGCGCGCAGGTCCTGCATCTGTGCAACCGTCATACCCGTGTAGTGGGCAACCACCACAACGCCAGAGCTTTCGAAGATCTGGCCGAGTTCATCGACCACTTTCTCTTTCTGGGCTCTATCCACAGTTTCACTCCAAGTGTGGGGGTCTCCCCCCGGCTCATTTAAGCCCCTGCAAGCAGGGGCATTCGGGTCCGAATGATATCCCGAGTTATGATCGCCCGAGGAAAACCCCCGGAAATCCGTCTCGTTCTCTCATCTCAGGAGGGAAATTAAGCCAGGCTCACGCCGGGCACCCACCGTCTCGGACAAAGGATACGCGACCTGCGCAACGAATCACGCAGGCAGAGTATCACGGGTCAATATCCATTCCGCCCG
This sequence comes from Fuscovulum sp., assembly GCA_035192965.1. Taxonomy (NCBI): domain Bacteria; kingdom Pseudomonadati; phylum Pseudomonadota; class Alphaproteobacteria; order Rhodobacterales; family Paracoccaceae; genus Fuscovulum; species Fuscovulum sp. The sequence goes on from CP136571.1 coordinate 3,980,034, forward strand.
CCCTTTCCAAGCCCCGTCAGCACAGCCGTCATGCCGTTACCGTGTTCAAAGCCGCTGCCAACCGCGAAATCACGCCTTGGCGCGGAAAATCACCGTGCGGATCTGGTGGCGCTTGTGCTTGCCACCGTCGATTACCTCGATCACCTCGCCGGTCGCATCCCCCAACCGGTTCAGCATCTTCACCAGCCCCGCTTCCGAAATCCCGAACGGATCCATCGGCGACACCCGATCCGGCAGATAGTTCCAGCCGTGATCCAGCATCAGATACCCGCCGGGTTTCAGGCAGCTGATCCACCCCGCAAAGGCCCGCTCCGGATCATGGGCATGATCCCAGGAATTGGAATAGACCAGGTCCATCTTGCCCAGCCACGCCGGATCGACCTCGTGGAAATCCCACTGGATCGTGTGCGGGAACTCCGTCGCCGTGTCCGAGATTTCGGTCCCGAACACCTCGGCCTGCGGGCCCAGATACTGGCGAAACCACACCTGCTCATTGCCCCGGCGCGTGCCGTGGCAGATGCCGGTGACGGGCTTCGCACCCTGATCCAGCATATAGCGCGACAGGATCGCGATATGCTCTTCCGGCACGAACTGGTTCTTGATCTTCAGCTTGTTCGCCTCGGTCTGCACCTTGCGATACAGCTCCAGATCAAACCCATCCTCCCCACCATAGCGGTACAGCTTCATGTCATCCTCACCAAGGACGACGCTCCCCTGCTCCAGACGGGCCGCATCCTCTGCCACTAGCCGCTCGCCCAGTTTGCGCTTCCGCTTGAAATCCTGCACCTGCATCTCTCCTTTCGACGCCGCCCTCGCGGCAGGCTTCCTTCGTTCCGTCCGGCCGGCCGTCGCCCCGTCCGACCCATCCTCGTCCATTGCATCAGCCGCCTTCGGGCTGTCCCATCCCGCGGGCAGCGCCATGCCCCGGCGAAACATGTTGCGGATCTTGAACCCGAAGACCGGCCATTGTGCAAACTCCGCCAGCGCCATGCCCATCTCATGCTGCGCCAGACCTGTCACCCGCATCACATTGGGCAACAGAACCTGATCCCGCCCCGCAATGCTGACAAAGGCGCGGAACCACGCCTCATTCAGCCGCGCGGTATCGGGTGATCCCATCTTCTGCACCAGCGCCGTATTGACGAACAGCCCCGCATTCCGGGGCAGCCCCGCCTCCCGGAACCACGCATGCAGACGGGCCATCTCTTCGGCATCCAGCTTTTCCTGCCGCTCGCACACCTCTGCCTCGCGCCATGAACAGCCCCGCGCCCGGTGGCGCACCAGAAACCGGCCCGCCGGGGCCACCCCGCCATGTGCGGCATCCAGCCGGGCGACCACCTCATCCGGCGGCATCACCAGCCGCGCCCGGTTGTCGATATAGATCACCCAGTCATAGGCCCCCAAAAACCGCTCCGGCCACAGCTTCGGCAACCGCGACAGCTGTTTCGGGCTCAGCCCCTCAAACCGCTCGGGCAGCCGCACCACCCGGCAACCCGGCGCATCCAGTTCGGCATGATCGGTAAAGATGATGCGATCCCAGTCGCCTTCCGGCCCCAGGGCATTGCGATGGAACGGTTCATACTGGCCGAAATAGCAGGAATAAACGGCGATCCGGCCCCGGTCCGGAACAAGCATCTCGATCGCCCGACCGTCTTCGGCCAAATCCACCCGCACTCTCCACCCACCGGGGCGACACACGCGCCGCGCCAAAAAAAACGGACACCCGTTTCCGGATGTCCGCATTGTAAATCAGGTCTTGGACCGATACGTCAATCAGTTGGCAGTGGCCGAGGCCAGATCAACCGAAACGCCCGGGCCCATCGTCGAAGAAAGCGACACCTTCTTCAGGTAGGCACCCTTCGCACCGGCGGGCTTCGCACGGCTCACCGCGTCAACGAAGGCGCGCACATTCTGCGCCAGCTTTTCGGCGTCGAACGACACCTTGCCAACGCCTGCATGCACCACACCGGCCTTTTCGACCTTGAACTGCACTTCGCCGCCCTTCGCCGCTTCGACAGCCGTTTTCACGTCCATCGTCACAGTGCCGACCTTCGGGTTCGGCATCAGGTTGCGCGGGCCCAGGATCTTGCCCAGACGGCCCACCAGCGGCATCAGGTCCGGCGTCGCGATGCAACGGTCGAACTCGATCTTGCCGCCCATGATGGTTTCCATCAGGTCTTCCGCGCCCACGATATCCGCACCGGCGGCCTTGGCCTCATCGGCCTTGGCACCACGGGCGAACACCGCCACGCGCACGGTCTTGCCCGTGCCGTTCGGCAGTTGCACCACGCCGCGCACCATCTGGTCCGCATGGCGGGGGTCAACCCCCAGGTTCATCGCGATTTCAACCGTCTCGTCGAACTTGGCCGAAGCCGCCTTCTTGATCAGGGCGACAGCATCCTCGACCGAAACATTGGTCGCGGTGCCGAAAACTTCTTGTGCTGCGCGAACGCGCTTACCGAGTTTTGCCATGATCTCAGCCCTTCACTTCGATGCCGCAGGACTTCGCCGAGCCGAGGATGATCTGCATCGCAGCTTCCACGGAATTGGCGTTCAGGTCCTTCATCTTCGTTTCGGCAATCTGGCGCACCTGCGCCACGGTCACCGTACCAGCCACTTCACGGCCCGGCTTCGCCGAACCCTTCGCGCGGTTGCGCTTGCCCACCGGCGGCAGACCGGCAGCGGTCTTCAGCAGGTACGAGGCCGGCGCCGTCTTCAGCTCAAGGCTGAACGACTTGTCCTGGTAATAGGTGATCACGACAGGCGTCGGGGTGCCCGGCGGAATTTCGGCGGTCTTCGCGTTGAATTCCTTCACGAAGGCCATGATGTTCAGCCCGCGCTGACCCAGAGCCGGGCCAACTGGCGGCGACGGGTTGGCTTGCTGAGCCTTCACTTGCAGCTTGAGGCTGCCGATTACTTTCTTGGCCATGGGGCCATCTCCTCTGTCACAGCGCCTCCCGGAATTGGGCGTGGCGCGGTTTAGTGGTTCGGTCCGTCACCCCAAGGGGCGCTCGCCTCCCACGCGATACACTCAGGCCCCTTTGGTGACCTGCGTGAATTCCAGTTCGACCGGGGTTGCCCGGCCAAAGATCGACACCGAAACCTTCAGGCGGCTGTGGTCCTCGTCGACCTCTTCCACCATCCCGTCAAAGCCCTCGAACGGGCCATCGGTGACCTTCACCTTCTCGCCGATCTCGAAGCGGATCAGGTTGCGCGGTGCAGCCTCGCCCTCTTCGACCCGGTTCAGGATCGCATTCACTTCCGCATCCCGCATCGGCATCGGCTTGCCCTGCGGGCCAAGGAACCCAGTGACCCGGTTGATCGACGAAATCAGGTGATAGCCCTTGTTCGACATCTCCATCCGCACCAGCACATAGCCGGGCATGAAGCGCCGCTCGCTCGTCACCTTCTTGCCGCGCCGAACCTCCAGAACTTCTTCCGTCGGAACCAGCACTTCGTCGATTTCTTCCTGCAACCCGGCTTCGATCACGGCCGTCCGGATCTGCTCGGCAACCTTCTTCTCGAAATTCGAGAGAACGCTCACCGAATACCAGCGCTTCGCCATGCCTCATCCACCTTACGTCAGCGGGGGCGAACCCCCTGAAATTTCTATGCTTTCAGGAACACAACAAAGCGCGCAACTCGAATCGCTGCGCGCCCGTGCTCCTTGTTCAGGGGCGCAGATACAAGCGCGGCCCAATGAATTCAAGGCAAATCCGGGCAATCGCCCGCGTTCACCCAAGGATCGCGCGCAGCCCCGTGCGGATGCCCAAATCGACAAGGCTGAAGAATGTCGCCGTCAGAGCCGCCATGATGAACACCATGATCGTGGTCAGAACCACCTCGCGCCGGGTCGGCCAGACGACCTTGCCGACTTCGGTTCGCACCTGCTGAAGAAAGGTGATGGGGTTCGTCTTGGCCATGGTCTCAGATCCACGCATTAGGGTTGGTGGGCAGATACGCCGGATGGGCCGGGATTTCAAGGGAAAGCCAAACCCACCCCGCGCCGCTATTGCAGCCGGTCGGATATCCGCGCCCACGGATCGCCCCGCGTCGCTGTCGCGCGCTGTCGCGACCGGCGCGCGACGGCCAACCCGATGGCGGCAAAGACCGAACCCAGCGCCAGCAGAACCGCAATCCCGGCGGGCCCCTTCCACAAGCCGCCCCCCATGACCGCTGCAGAGACTTCCGCTGGATCCATCCCGCCCCAGCCCTGCGGAACAAGGTCGCGCAATTGCTCCACCAGACCGGCTTGCGCCGCAGGCTGGTCCTCGCCTGTGCTCAGGAAAACCGGCCCTGATGGCCCCGTCGCATCCGGAAACTCCGCCGCAATCGCTCTGCGCACCGCCTCCGCAGGCGTCATGCCCGCCGCAATATCCTCACTCACCTGATTCTTCGGCGATGGCGGCGTGTCATCCACCTGCGGCAAGGTCCGCTGCGCCCCACCATTGCCCTGCGGCAAGGTCGCCGCGCCCTCTTCGCCCTCGGCCTCAGCCGGGGCAAACCCGAACAACCCCTCCATCACCTTCGCCACCATACCGCCCTCCGGTACGGAGTTCATGGTGGTGGGCGGCGTCAAATGCCCAAAGGCAAGATAGACGGCGAAGTAAAATACCAGCGCGCCCACGACCTTGGTCGGCGCCCGAAACATGCGCCGCAACCCTGCCCCGGCCCCATCGCGCCTGGGCAGGGATTGATCCGCGCCCACCCCTGATGGCGCACCCGCGGCCAGCCCTGACGAAAACCCATAGCCGCCACTGCGCGTCGCCCCCACCGTCGCTGCCTGCTTCGCCATCACCGCCTCAAGCGGTGACCACGCCGCAGGCGGGGGCGTCGGCACGGTCGCATAGCGCTGCCCGCTCGCGACAACCGGCGCAGCGTTCGTCGGCTCAGAGTGCGTCGGCGATGGGGCCACCACCGGGCGCGTCGCAGTCGCCATCATGACAGCCCGTTCCAGTTCCGCATTCGCCCGATCTTCCCGGCGCGTCTTCCGCCCGCGGCCCGTCAGCAACTTCCCCAGCGCCAGCAACGCCGCCAGCGCGCCCAGCCCGCCAAACACCGTGGCCACCCGCATCGGTGCGTCCGGGTCCGGGGCCAGCGCCGCTTCGCGGCCCTCCAGAAACGGCTCGATCACGACAAAATCCTCGGCTTTTGTCAGGCCCTGCTCTGCAAAAGCATCCGCGACCATGTCCGAAAGCTCGGGGCTCGTATCCACAGTCCCATTCAGATGAAACGGCATCCGCGCATCCAGCGGATCATACATCCGGCTCAACAAATGCCCGATAAAGCCATCCACCTGACCGGGCGACAACAGCACGATCCCGCGCGCCACCTTGCTCGTCTCTGCGTCTCCGGGGCCAAACAGGACGTACATGCGCCGCACCGTATCGGTGCCCTTCCGCTGCTTGGTCAATTCGTAATTGTAATCCGTGCCAAGCCAGGCCGCGACATGCACCTCATCCGCTGCATGGATATCCGCTTCGGTGAACGCGTCGAACGCAACCGGTTCCGGCGCGCCCGCCTGCAAGGCCTGCGCCTTCTCGGCCTCGAAGGCAGTCACCCTTTGATGCGAATCCTGCGCCAGCCAGAACAGGCCCGCCGATATCAGGGCCATCACCGGCCAAGGCAAAGCCAGCAGCATCGCGAACAGTCGGAACATAGGCCCACTCCACAGGACAACCTGCGCGTGATCCTTGTCCCGCACCATGCCCGCGCCGGGGCCATGTCACGTCGGGTTCAGGGAAAAATCGGGGCTTTTCTGGGGCCGTTCGCCCGCGGAACGCATCCAGCAGGCTTGGCAGGAGTTGGGGGACTCGAACCCACGACCCTCGGTTTTGGAGACCGATGCTCTACCAACTGAGCTAAACTCCTAGGCCTGCGAAGGGGGTTACGGCATGGGCCGGGGGAAATCAAGGGGGCGTCAGCCCCGAAAAACCACCCCGACGGATTTTCCCGCCATGCCACCCTCTACCCCCGCTCCAGCGCCGCCACATCCGCCGCCAGCAGCGCCGGCAGCGCCGCCCGGATACGCTCCAGCGGCCAATCCCACCAGCCGATGGCCAGCAGCCGCGTCACCTCTAGCCCGGAAAACCGCATCCGCACCACCCGCGCCGGATTGCCCGCCACCACCGAAAAAGGCGGCACCTGACCCGCCATCACGGCCCCCGCCCCGATGATCGCCCCGCTGCCGATCCGCGCCCCCGGCAGGATCAGCGCGCCATGCCCGATCCACACGTCATGGCCCACCTCCGTATCCGGCAGCTGGGCGAATCCATCGCGATATCCCTCCAGCGTCACTGGGTCGAACACCCCGAACGGATAGGTCGTGATCCCGTCCATCGCGTGATTGGCCGATGCCGTGATGAACCGCACGCCATGCGCGATCTGGCAGAATCGCCCGATCACCAACCGCTCCGGCGCACCGGGATAAAGATACGGCGCCAGCCGCGCCGCCCAGCCCCCCGCCTCACGCGGCGGATCAAAATCATTGGCATAGCTGTAATCGCCCACCGTGATGTTCGGATGGTCGATGACCCGGTTCAGATGCACCATATCGGGGTGCACGGTTCCATCGGGAAAGGTCAGGGGATGCACCGCATCCGCGTTCAGAAATGGCATGGAATGAACCTCGCTGATCGTCGTTTCAGGAAAACGCAGGTCAGATCGTCAGGTCCATCGGTGCCTCCCATGATTGCAACGCAACCATATAACGAAAAACGCGCGGGGTCACCCCCGCGCGCCTTTCAACCCGATACAGGATCGGATTACAGAATGATTTTCGACACGACGCCTGCGCCGACGGTGCGGCCGCCTTCACGGATGGCGAAGCGCAGCTTCTCTTCCATCGCGATCGGGGCGATCAGCGTCACGTTGAACTTCAGGTTGTCGCCCGGCATCACCATTTCGGTGCCTTCCGGCAGCTCAACCGTCCCGGTCACGTCCGTCGTGCGGAAGTAGAACTGCGGACGGTAGTTCGCGAAGAACGGCGTGTGACGGCCACCCTCTTCCTTGGTCAGGATATAGGCTTCCGCCTCGAACTTCGTGTGCGGGTTCACCGACTTCGGCTTGCACAGAACCTGCCCACGCTCCACGCCTTCACGGTCGATGCCGCGCAGCAGAACGCCGACGTTGTCGCCAGCTTCCCCACGGTCCAGCAGCTTGCGGAACATTTCCACGCCCGTGCAGACCGACTTCTTGGTGTCGCGGATGCCGACGATTTCAACTTCGTCGCCGACGTTGATCACGCCACGCTCCACACGGCCGGTCACAACCGTACCGCGGCCCGAGATCGAGAACACGTCTTCGATCGGCATCAGGAAGGGCTGGTCGATGGCGCGGGCCGGGGTCGGGATGTACTCATCCACGGCCTTCATCAGAGCGCGGATCGAATCCTCGCCGATGTCCTTGCGCTCGCCGATCATGGCCTGGTGGGCCGAACCCTTGACGATCGGAATGTCGTCGCCCGGATATTCGTAGCTCGAGAACAGCTCGCGGATTTCCATCTCGACCAGTTCGATCAGCTCTTCGTCATCAACAAGGTCAACCTTGTTCATGTAGCAGACCATGTAGGGGATACCCACCTGGCGGCCGAGCAGGATGTGCTCGCGCGTCTGCGGCATCGGGCCGTCGGATGCGGCGCAAACCAGGATCGCGCCGTCCATCTGGGCCGCACCGGTGATCATGTTCTTCACATAGTCGGCGTGGCCGGGGCAGTCGACGTGCGCATAGTGACGGGCTTCCGTCTCGTATTCCACGTGGGCGGTCGAGATCGTGATCCCACGAGCCCGCTCTTCCGGCGCGCCGTCGATCTGGTCATAGGCGCGGAATTCGCCGAAATACTTCGTGATCGCAGCCGTCAGCGTCGTCTTGCCGTGGTCAACGTGGCCAATCGTGCCAATGTTGACGTGCGGTTTGTTCCGTTCAAACTTTGCCTTTGCCATGTCTTCGGGCCTTCGGATTGGGGGGCCGAACCCGGCCCGTGCTACTCGCGCGGCGAATTAAGCCGCCGCTGGGGGAAAATCAAGCGGGAATGGCAGCCTTTGCTGGCCGATGCGTCACCGATTGCTGGAAGGGGCTGCCTCGGGTGCGGGCGGCTTCGGCGGCAGGCCGAACCATTCCGGGTTTTCCAGGAACCACTCCTCCACCCGCTTCACCGCGTTATAGGACAGCGCTTCCATCTGTTCCGTCTTGTTGCGCGTCAAACCGGTGCCGATCACCGTCTCGCCCGACAGGCTTTCGAATACGGTGATCCGGTGCCCTTCGGCATTCAGCTTCTGCTCGGCCGCGTCGTCCCAGACATTGGCCGTGATCACCAGCACCGATTTCGGGGCCGCCACCACCGGAATACCGGGCGGCGCCAGCGCATAGCCATCAATGGAAATCCCGATGTTATAAAGTTTTGGCCCCTGATAGCGGCCAAAGCGGTTGGCGACGGCATCCTTCATCACCGCCTCCCACTCCTCGACCGAGGCATCGCGCGAAATCGGCACCTTCTGCACATTGTCGGCCACAACGATATTCAGCCCCAGCGCAAAATCCCCCAGCGGAACCGGCGGCTCCTCCAGATCGCTTTTGCCACAGCCTGCCAGAACGGCAAACCCGATGAAAAAGGCCACTTGGCGAAGGGTCAGCATGGGGTCTCCCGTCCGTCTCGGCCCACAGGCCATTGCCATCCCGATAACCGTTGCAAAGCCGCTGCGCAACGGTCGCCCGTTGCCCGATGCGTCCCGTCGCCTATCTGTGATGGGTCCAGCAAGGGAAAACCCATGTCCCCCCGCGTCCAGATCGCCGATCCCGAAGCTGGCCCCCCGCCCGCCCCGCTGCCCGCACCGCTGCCTGTGCGCGTGCCCCTCGCCCCAGAACCGCTCGGCATCCTCGGCAGCCTGCGCGCCGGACGGCGCAACCTTCTGGAACTGATCCCCGAACAGGCCACCCGCGCGCCGATCGTGTCGAACACCCGCGGCAAGCGGTGGCACATGATCATGGATCCCGAAGCCCTGCGCCGCGTGTTACGCGACCGGGTCGAGGATTACCCCAAATCCGATGTCACAAAGCTCATCCTCGGTCCCGGCATCGGCAAATCCCTGTTCATCGCCGAAGGGCAGGATTGGCTCTGGCAACGCCGCACCGCCGCGCCGGTCTTTTCCCATCGCAACGTCGCCGCCCTCGCCCCGGTGATGACCGCCGCCGCCGAACGCGCCTGCGACCGTTTCGCCACAGCCACGGGCCGCGCCGCGGATGCCTTTGATGAAATGGTCACCGCCACCTTCGAGGTGATCTCCGACGTCACCTTCTCGGGCGGCGACGGGTTTGACCGCGACGCCGTTCACCGCGCCATCGACGCCTATATCTCGCAAACTGCCAAAGTCTCGCTGCTCGATATCCTCGGCGCCCCGCCCTGGGTGCCGCGCCCGTCGCGCATGATCGCGGGTTCCGGCCTGCGCGACATGAAAGCCGTGGCCGATGCCGCCATCACCCGCCGCCGCGCCAGCGGCAGCCCCGGTATCCCGGATCTGCTTGATCTGCTGATGGCGGGCGAAGACCCGAAATCCGGCCGCAAAATGATGACCGCGGAATTGCGCGACAACCTCCTCACCTTCATCGTCGCGGGCCATGAAACCACCGCCCTCACCCTGTCATGGGCGCTCTATCTTTGTGCCTTCGATCCGGCCGTTCAGACCCGTGCCCGCACCGAGGCGCAGGCCCTGCTCGGCCCCCGCGCGGCCACGGCAGCGGATGTGCCGAACCTGCCCTATATCCGGCAGGTGATCGACGAAACCCTGCGCCTCTATCCGCCTGCCGCCTTTCTGTCGCGCACCGCCCAGAAACCCGACACGCTCTGCGGGCGCGCGGTCAAACGCGGCGATACGGTCATCCTGCCGATCTACGCCTTGCACCGCCATCACGCCCATTGGACCGACCCCGACCGTTTCGATCCCGAACGCTTCGCCCCCGGCCATCAGACCGACCGCTTCACTTTCCTGCCCTTCGGCGATGGCCCCCGCATCTGCATCGGGGCCAACTTCGCCATTCAAGAGGCGGTCATCATCCTCGCCACCCTGCTTGCCCGGTTCCGCTTCACCCCCGTCCCCGGCAAGACACCAAAACCCGTGATGATCCTTACCCTGCGTCCCGAAGGCGGCATCTGGCTGCGCATTGATCGGGCATGAAGCGCCGCGCAAACAGGCACGGCTGAAACGACCCCAGATCATTTTCGCAACACTTCTACGCATCGGTTGAAATGCTTTTTTCCCATACTAACGTATGGGTTGAACGGGGCGGCGAGGGCCTTCCTTACCTTCCGTTCGTGTGCAGTAACGAGTGTGTCCGCGACGGGTTTCCTTGTCGCGGACAGTTCGCTCCGCAAGGCGGGTCAAGGCGCCGTCAGCCGCAGATGGCCTTCAACGCCTGCCATTCCGCATCGCTCAGCACTGGCTGCTCTGCCGCCCCGCCCGCGCCCCGCGCCGCCTCGGCCCGGTTGCCGCTTGCCGGATGGGTCGACAATATCTCCGGCACATCCGCGCCCATCCCCTCAATCCGTTCAAAGAACGCTGCCAACCCCTCGGTCCCGATCCCCGTCCGCTGCAACAGCGCAAAGGCAAAGGCATCCGCCGCCGCCTCGGCCTCGCGGGTGTAGGAAGCGCTCAGCATGTGATCGCCCAGCAGGCCGATCACCGTGCCCCCCGTCACATCCCCCAGCACCAGCGCCAAGATACCCGCCGATCCGGCCTGCCGGAACGCCAGCCGCGTGGGATCGCGCGCTTCCACATGGCCGATCTCATGCGCCAGCACGCCCGCCACTTCCTCGGCCGTTTCCGCCTCGTCCAGCAGCCCCCGGATGATGACAACCTGCCCCCCCGGTGCCGCAAAGGCGTTCAGCATCTCATGGTCGAACACGCGCAATTCGATGTCGTAGCGCAGCCCCTGCCCCTCGGTCAGCCGCCGCTCCATCTTCTCCAGCGCGGCCAGCCCCTCCGGCGCGGAACAGGCCAACGGCTCATCCCCGCCCAGAAACCCCTCGATCTGCCCGATCACCGCCTGCCCAAAGGCAACCTCCTGCTCGAGCGGCAACTGATCGGCCAGCCGGTCGGATATGCGCGGCAAAAACAGGAACAGGATCGCCGCCAGCGCCACCACCGCCAGACCGACGCGCACCGCGATCTTTATGCCCGTGCCCTGCTTCAGATCCCGCCGCGCCAGATGCGGCGCGCGCGCCCGCACCCATTCCGCCAGCGCGCCATCCGCCAACACCAGCCGCGCCGGATCATGCGGCAACTCATCGCCACCCTCCACCAGCAGCGCCAGAACCAGCCCCTCGCCCTCGATCTGCCGCAGCCTGTCCATCGGCCAGACCTGCCCGCCAAACCGCAAGGCCCGCCCGTCCGGCGCCACCTCGACCATCACCGCCTGCCGTCGCGCGCTTTGGCCGTCAAACCAGACCGCGTTCTCCGGCCCCGGTCCCATCAGAACGCCCCGCCCATATCCAGCGCATCAGCCAGACCCTCGGCATCCGCCCCGCCATCGCCCATCCTCTGCCGCACCAGATCCAGCGCCGCCACCCCCGTCACCGTCACGCTTTGGGCAAAATGCGCCAGAATCGGCTGGCTGATGAACACCAGCGACAGCGCGCCGAACACCGTCAGCACCAGCAGATACAGCACCACCCCCAGCACGGCGAATTCCAGCTGCACGAACTCGCTCGCCTCTTCGATCCCCACCATCATCGCCCCCAGCGGCGCAAAGATCACCGCCGACGCGAACCCGCCCAGCAGACCCACGATCAACACACCCTTGATATAGGTCCACACCACTGCCCCCGCCCGCGGCGCGGCGCGAAAGCCAAGGCCCCCCTCCATCACCTTATGCGACATCAGGTATCCAAAGGCCCGCACGCGATACAGGATCAGACCCACCAGACCCCAGATCACGCCTAGCACGCCCAAAAGCCCGGCCATCCAACTTTCGTTCAGCGCCCCAAAGATGAACGCCGCTACGATCATCCCCATGCCGACGATCACGTGAAAATAAGCCCGGTACAGCCCCGTCCACACGCCCCCCTGCCGGAACCGCGCGGAGCCATACCATGTCCGGTCGGTCATGTAGGCTTCCAGCCGGAACGTCATCAGCGGCCACAACAGCCCCAGCGACACCACCGTCAACACCAGATAGCCCAGCGCGCGGATCACATAGCCGCCTGCCGCATTCTCCATCGTGAAACGAATGCCCCGCAGCCGCGTCCGCGCCAGCTTGTATCGACGCGACCGATAGGCCGCAAAAATCATCAGGGGCAGCACGGCAAGGAAAGACAGCGCAATCGAAATGCCCTGCGCAATCTCCTCGACCTCGGACTGCGGGTCGAACACGAACCGGATACCGACCGAGAACAGGATCAACTGCACAATCGCCAGATAGACGGCCAGCACCACCACCGCCATCAGGAACCCCAGAAACATCTCAAGGCCCGTTCCGGTGAACTCCAGCGCGTCATCGCCCACGCGCATCTTGGCCCAGACATGCCGCCGAATGCGCGCCTTGCCCCAGAACCGGTAAATCCCCAGCGTCACCAGTCCCAGCACACCCGTGCCCAGCGCCAGCGGAAACAGCTTCGCCGCATCCCCCCGATATTGCACCTGCACATCCGTTACAGCGGGGTGATCCATCGCAACCGTCCTGAAAATTCACTCAGTTAAATCTGTTATCCCTCGGGAAACCCCGCGGTGCCATCTTGCCCGCCCCCGCCCGCGGCCCGGCCCATTCGGCCAGATCCGCCTCGGTCCGCGTCCGCCCGGCCGGGTCTTTCCACGTCAGCCCCTCGGCCAGCGTGAAGGTCGTCGCATCCGACAACCCGCCGTCCTTGTATTTCTGCAACCGCACGCCCTTGCCCTTGGCCATCTCGGGCAGTTCCGCCAGCGGGAAGACCAGCAACTTGCGGTTATCCCCCACCACGGCAACCGTATCCCCGGCCACCCGGCGGCACAGCGCGGTCTTCACACCATCGCGCACGGTCAGCACCTGCTTGCCCGCCCGCGTTTGCGCCAGCACCTCTTCCGATGGCACCACGAACCCATCACCCGCCGTCGATGCCACCAGCAGCTTCTCGCCCGCGCGATAGATCATCAACTCAATGATCTCTGCCTCGTTCGGCAGATCGACCATCAGCCGCACGGGTTCGCCCATCCCCCGCCCACCGGGCAGGTTCGCGCCCAACAGCGTGTAGAACCGCCCGTTCGACCCGACGAGCAAGATCTTGTCCGTCGTTTCGGCATGGAACAGGAACCGTCCTTCATCCCCGTCCTTGAACTTCACGTCCGTGTCCAGCGCGACCTGCCCCTTCATCGCGCGGATCCAGCCCATCTTGGAACAGATAACGGTGATCGGTTCCCGCTCGATCATCGCCTCGAACGGCACCTCTTCCACATCGCCCATCTCGGCAAATGCCGTGCGCCGCGCGCCACCCTTGCTGTCCTTGCCGAACTGCTTGCGGATCGCCTCAAGCTCCACGCCCACCTGCTTCCACTGGCGGCGGTCGCTTTCCAGCAGGTCCGCCAGATCGGCCCGCTCCTTCATCAGCGCGTCGCGCTCGCGGATCAGCTCTATCTCTTCCAGTCGCCGCAAAGACCGCAGCCGCATGTTCAGGATGGCTTCCGCCTGCACCTCGGTCAGCTCTCCCTCACCGTCCGGGGGGCCGACATAATCCTTCTCCGACATGGCGCGTTTGTGGTCTTTCGACCAATCCTCGGCCATCAACGCGCGCTTGGGATCGTCGTCATAACGGATGATGTCGATCACCCGGTCGAGGTTGAGGAAAGCAATGATAAAGCCTTCCAACACCTCAAGCCGGTGGTCGATCTTCTCCATCCGGTGCAGCGACCGGCGCTGCAACACGTCGCGGCGATGGTCAAGGAACGCCCGCAGCACCTCTTTCAGGCTGCACACCTTCGGCACCTTACCATCAATCAGCACGTTCATGTTCAGGCTGAAGCGAATCTCCAGATCGCTGTTCTTGAACAGCATCCCCATCAGCATGTCGGGTTCCACCGTCCGCGTGCGCGGCTCCAGCACGATCCGCACATCATCGGCGCTTTCGTCCCGCACATCGGCGAGGATCGGGATCTTCTTGGTCTGGATCAGTTCCGCCAGCTTTTCGATCAGCTTGGATTTCTGCACCTGATACGGGATCTCGGTCACAACGATCTGCCACATCCCGCGGCCCAGATCTTCCACCTCCCATTTCGCGCGCAGCCGGAACGACCCCCGCCCCGTGCGATAAGCGTCCAGGATATTTGCCCGCGGCTCCACCAGAACCCCGCCCGTCGGGAAATCCGGTCCCGGCACAAAGGCCACCAACTCGTCGTCACTGATCCCCGGATTGCCCAGCATCGCATGGCAGGCCCCGATCAACTCATCCAGGTTATGCGGCGGAATGTTCGTGGCCATCCCCACCGCGATGCCGGACGATCCATTGGCCAGCAGGTTGGGAAACGCCGCCGGCATCACCACCGGCTCTTCCAGCGTGCCGTCATAGTTCGGGCGGAAGTCCACGGCGTTCTCGGCCAGCCCTTCCATCAGCGTCTCGGCAATCGCCGTCAGCCGTGCTTCGGTATAGCGGCTGGCGGCCGGGTTATCCCCGTCGATATTGCCGAAATTCCCTTGCCCATCGACCAGCGGATAACGAACGTTGAAATCCTGCGCCAACCGCGCCATCGCGTCATAGATCGCAGCATCGCCATGCGGGTGATAGTTCCCCATCACATCGCCGCTGATCTTGGCCGATTTGCGGAATCCCCCCGTCGCCGTCAGCCGCAATTCCCGCATCGCATACAGAATCCGCCGATGCACCGGCTTCAACCCATCCCGCGCATCGGGCAGCGCCCGATGCATGATGGTGGACAGCGCATAGGTCAAATACCGCTCGCCGATCGCACGGCTCAACGGTTCAGACAGCTCGATAGGCTCGATTTTGGGGTTCACAGGCGTGTCAGACATGGATGTTGTGTAATTCGCCGCGCGCCATCGGTCCAGCCGAAACCACCGCCGAATCCACCATTGGCCCCACCCCGATCAGACAATGGTCGAACGTGCAAATTTTCACACCGACTCAACCACAAGCCATGCTATGGCACAGGTCATTCCAGCGTATGAGTCGGGCATTAACCATGTTTCGCTACCTCGTTTTCTTCGGCGCCACCTTTTACCTCGCCCTTCTGATCGGCGGTGAAGATCGCGGCCAGCAGCGCATGGGTCTGCAAGGGGCCTATGACGTGGCCCTCGCCCCCGCCCTGCCCGCGCCGCAATCGGAAACCGAAACGCAAACCGCCGCCGCCCCGGCCGACACGCTGCGCATCCTGCCCGCGCCGGAACAGGCCACGATCCAACCCGCCAGCCTGACCAGCGCGGAACCGGAACCCGCCTTCAACGATTTCAACAACCCGACTGTCACCCTGCGCTACATCACGGCCGAAGCCGCCAATGTCCGCGACGCTGCCAGCCGCACCGGATCGGTGATCGACCGTGTCGAACGCGGCGAGATTGTTCAGGTCGTCGAAGAGATCGGCGATTGGGTCCATATCCGCATCGAAGGCGATGGCATTGATGGCTTCGTCCACCGCCGCCTGATCTCGTCCGATGCGCCCTCGCTCTCCACCCTGTCGCTCGGGCCGTCCAGCGACTGACCACCCCGCCATTGCCAAATCGCCCAAGCTGCCGCTAAATCCATGACAAAGCAGCAGAACAAAAATCAGGCGGCAGGCACATGCGTTCCATCCTCATCACCGGATGCTCCTCGGGCATCGGCTACGACGCCGCGCATGCCCTCAAGGCGCGTGGCTGGCGCGTCTTTGCCACCTGCCGCCAACAGGGCGATTGTGACCGGCTGATCAGCGAAGGGCTGGAAAGCTTCCCCCTTGACCACGCCAGCGAAGCCAGCATCGAATCCGCCGTGACCGAGGTGTTGAACCGCACCGATGGCAAACTTGACGCCCTGTTCAACAATGGTGCCTTCGCCTGCCCCGGCGCAGTCGAAGACCTGCCCCGGGGCGCGCTGCGGGAAATCTTTGAAACCAACTTCTTTGGCTATCACGACCTGACCCGCCGCCTGATCCCCACCTTCCGCGCCCAAGGGCATGGCCGTATCGTCAACTGCTCCTCCGTCCTCGGCCTTGTGGGGGCGAAATGGCGGGGGGCCTATGTCTCCACCAAATTCGCGCTGGAAGGGCTGTCCGATGTCCTGCGCCTTGAAATGCAAGGCACGGGGATCGACGTCATCCTCATCGAACCCGGCCCCATCGGCACCCGCATCCGCGAAAACGCCATCCCGCACTTTGAGAAATGGATCGATTGGGAAAACTCCGCCCGGCGCGACGAATACAGCACCCTCCTCGACCGGCTCTACAAACCCGATGCGCGGAAAGACCGCTGGGAACTCCCCGCCGCCGCCGTCACGGCCAAGCTGATCCACGCCGTCGAATCCCCCCGCCCCCGCGCGCGCTACTACGTCACCACCCCCACCCACATTGCGGGTTTCTTCAAACGCATCCTGCCCACCCGCCTGCTCGACCGCGTCATCGCCAAAGGCTGACCCCACGAACCACCCAGTCGCGGCAAATTCCCCGTCCCGGCAAATTGCCCTTTGGCTTTTCCGCCATTCACCCCTAGATCACCCGCAGCGCATCAGGGGGAACCGCCATGCTGTCAGACCCGCTCTTCATCGTCGCCGCGATTGCCGCCCTTGCGGTGCTGGCCATCCTGATGATCGGCATCGGCGGCTTTGCCAAAGGCGGCGACTTCAACCGCAAACACGCCAACCGCATCATGCGTTATCGCATCATCGCGCAGGCCGTGGCCGTGGCCCTGATCGTCGCTTTCGCCTATCTGCAATCCAAGAGGTAACCGATGGTCGTCCTGTCCAAGATCTACACCAAGACCGGCGACGCCGGCGAAACCGCGCTCGGCAACGGGGCCCGCGTGGCCAAACATGCCACCCGCGTCTCGGCCTATGGCACCGTGGATGAAACCAACGCCACCGTCGGCCTTGCCCGCCTTCATGCCGATACCGACATGGACGCCGCCCTCGCCCGCATCTCGAACGACCTGTTCGATCTCGGCGCCGATCTCTGCACCCCCGACATGCATCTTGACGAAACCCTCCCCTACACCCCCCTGCGGATGCAAGAGGCGCAAGTCATCCGGCTAGAGCGGGAAATCGACGTGATGAACGCCAAACTGCAACCGCTGCGGTCTTTCATTCTGCCCGGCGGCTCGCCGCTGGCCACCTACCTGCACCTTTGCCGCACCGTCTGCCGCCGCGCCGAACGCCTGACCGTGGAACTTGCCACCATGGAATCGGTTAACCCCGAGTCGGTGAAATACCTCAACCGCCTCTCCGACTGGTTCTTCGTGGCAGGCCGCATCGCCAACAACGACGGCAAGGATGATGTCCTCTGGGTGCCGGGACTGACCCGCGAAGGCTGACCCGCCGGGAAAACGCGACGTCCCGACGCGCTTTGCTGTCGTATTTGATCTGTTGCAACCCGGTCGGACGGTCTAGTTACCCTATCGAGAGCTTGGGATAAGGTCCGCGCCGCCGGGCCTGCAAAAGGAGATACGCGATGAAGGTCCTCGTGCCCGTCAAACGTGTGATCGACTACAACGTGAAAGTCCGCGTCAAGGCGGATGGATCGGGCGTCGATCTCGCCAACGTCAAGATGTCGATGAACCCCTTCGACGAAATCGCCGTCGAAGAGGCGATCCGTCTAAAGGAAAAGGGCATTGCGACCGAAATCATCGTCGTCTCCATCGGCGTGAAGCAGGCGCAGGAAACGCTCCGCACCGCGCTCGCCATGGGTGCCGACCGCGCCATCCTGATCGAGGCCACCGATAACGTCCACACCGACATCGAACCCCTCGCCGTCGCCAAACTGCTGGCCGGCGTGGTCAAGGAAGAAGGCCCCGGCCTCGTCCTCTGCGGCAAGCAGGCGATCGACAATGACATGAACGCCACCGGCCAGATGCTGTCGGCCCTGCTGGGCTGGTCGCAGGCGACCTTCGCCTCCGAACTCGCCATCGAAGGCGACACCGCCACCGTCACGCGCGAAGTCGACGGCGGCCTCCAGACCATCGCGGTCAAGATGCCCGCCATCGTGACCGTCGACCTGCGCCTGAACGAGCCGCGCTATGCCTCGCTGCCCAATATCATGAAGGCCAAGGCCAAGCCGCTCGCCGCCAAGACGCCCGCTGATTACGGCGTCGACGTGGCCCCGCGCCTGTCGGTCGTGAAAACCGTGGAACCCGCAGGCCGCAAGGCCGGCGTCAAGGTCGGCTCCATTCAGGAACTGATCGCGAAACTCAAAGACGAAGCAGGGGTGATCTGATGGCCGTTCTTCTTCTCGCCGATGTGAATGACGGGCAGCTCGCCACCGATGCCGTGGCAAAGACCCTCTCCGCCGTGGCGTCGCTGGGCGACGTGCATCTCCTGATCGCAGGCACCTCCGCCGCAGCAGCGGCCGAGGCCGCCAAGCTCGCAGGTGTGGCCAAGGTTCTTCACGCAGATGACGCCGCCTTCGATCATGGCATGGCCGAATCCACCGCCGCCCTGATCGCGGGTCTGGCGGGCGGCTACAGCCACATCGCCGCCGCCGCCACCGCGTTTTCCAAGAATGTGCTGCCCCGCGTGGCCGCCCTTCTCGACGTGATGGTGATCTCCGACGTGACCGCCGTCATCGACGCCGACACGTTCGAACGCCCGATCTACGCCGGCAACGCCATCCAGACCGTGAAATCGGCGGATGCGAAAAAGGTGTTCACCGTCCGCACGGCCTCTTTCGCCGCTGTCGGCAACACCGGCGCGGCAGCCGTCGAAAAGATCGCCGCCAGCGCCGATGCCTCGCTGTCGAAATGGGTTGAAGACAAGGTCGCCGCCTCTGACCGCCCGGAACTCACCTCCGCAGGCATCGTCGTCTCTGGTGGCCGTGGCGTCGGGTCCCAAGCCGATTTCGCCCTGATCGAACAACTGGCCGACAAGCTGGGTGCCGCCGTCGGTGCCTCGCGCGCGGCGGTCGACTCGGGCTACGCTCCGAACGATTGGCAGGTCGGCCAAACCGGCAAGGTCGTCGCCCCCACGCTCTACGTGGCCGTCGGCATCTCGGGTGCGATCCAGCATCTGGCCGGGATGAAGGACTCCAAGGTCATCGTCGCCATCAACAAAGACGAAGAGGCCCCGATCTTCCAGGTCGCCGATTACGGCCTCGTGGCCGACCTCTTCACCGCCGTGCCGGAAATGATCGAAAAGCTCTGATCCCGCCGCAGGCCGGATCGGAACAGGGGCGCGGGTGCAAACCCGCGCCCCTTTTGCATCACACCATCCCGCGCAGCACCGGCAACAGGGCCGCCGCCACATCCTCATGCGCCACCACACCCGGCAGGCCCCGCGCCGCAGGCTCGGCCAAGGCCGGAAACACCATCCCCTCCAGCCCCTTCCACCGCGTTGCCACACTGGGCGTCACGGTCACCAGCGCATCCGCCCGCTCCATCGCCGCCTCCAACATCGCCGCATCCACCAGCAGCGGCTCTCCCATCGGCACATCGCGGCGCGGGCCGGGGGCCTGATCGGCCATCCACAGCAGCACCGTCTTTCCCCGCATCCCTGCCAGCAATGCCCCCATCCGCGCGCCCCAGGCCGCCCGCAACTCATCCGCCACCAGCGCAAACCGCTCTGGCCCCGCCTCGAACAGTGACCGCAGCATATGGCGGGTAAAGCTGAAATCCGTGAAATCCACCCCGCGATAGATCGCCTGCAACAAGGGCGACGCCCGCAGGAACCGGTCATTGCGCCGTTGATGTACCGTATACAGCCGGTTCGTCAGATCCGCCGCGCCGGGCACCTGCACCACTGTCACAACCGCCCGCGACACGATCTCCATCACCGCCGGATCGTTCAGCCATGCATCCGGCCCCGCATTGGGGCAGCCCAGATTGACCACCGGCAGATCAAGCCCCGCCTCCAGCAGCGCGGGATAGGGCTGCGGGATATAGCGGCCATAAGCCTCGATCCCGCCCAGAACCACCGCATAGCGCCCGCCCAGATCGCGCCGCGGCCCGCGAAACAGCAACCGCGACCGCCCATACCGGCACGGCATATAATCCAGCGACCCGTCGCCGGGATAAACATAGGCCATCGCCCACACCCCCAAGTTTTCACAACACCCAGGGCAAAGCCTGCCGGGCAGAGATGAACAAAGGGCTAAAGTCGCAATTCGAACCAATCTTTCCGCAACACTCCCTGCCCACCCCATCTTGCGCCCACGGCCCCCACACGCCTAAGGTCGCCGCGGACAGAAGGAGCACGAAAATGGCAGAGATCCGCACCGTCGGCATCGTGGGCGCAGGTCAGATGGGCAATGGCATCGCCCATGTCTTCGCCCTTGCTGGCTATGACGTGCTGCTCAATGACATCGCGCAGGACAGCCTCGACAAGGCTGTCGCGCTCATCGACCGCAACATCGAACGGCAAGTCAGCCGGGGCAAAGTCAGCGCCGAGGATAAGGCCGCCGCGATGGCCCGCATCCGGACCACGCTCAAACTCGCCGATCTCGGCCCCTCTGACCTTATCATCGAAGCCGCCACCGAACGCGAAACCGTCAAGCAGGCGATATTCGAGGATCTGCTGCCCCACCTGAAGCCCTCCACGATCCTCACCTCCAACACCTCGTCCATCTCCATCACGCGCCTTGCCAGCCGCACCGACCGGCCGGAAAAATTCATGGGCTTCCACTTCATGAACCCCGTCCCAGTGATGCAACTGGTGGAACTGATCCGCGGCATCGCCACCGATCAGGACACTTGGGACAGCCTCCACGCCGTTGTTCGCAAACTGGGCAAGACCGCCGCCAGCGCTGAAGACTTCCCCGCTTTCATCGTCAACCGCATCCTGATGCCCATGATCAACGAAGCGGTCTATACGCTCTACGAAGGCGTAGGCTCGGTCAAATCCATCGACGAATCTCTCAAACTCGGCGCGAACCACCCGATGGGCCCGCTGGAACTGGCCGATTTCATCGGGCTGGACACCTGCCTTGCCATCATGAACGTGCTGCATGACGGTCTGGCCGACACCAAATACCGCCCCTGCCCTCTGCTGACAAAGTATGTGGAGGCGGGGTGGCTCGGCCGCAAAACCCAGCGCGGCTTCTACGACTATCGCGGCGAAACCCCGGTTCCGACACGCTAAGAAGCGGAAACTGACGCAGTTTCCGCGCCGATTTCTGACGCAGAAATCGGTGCCAAACTTCGTGATTTCGGAATTTGTGTCAAATTCCGCAGCGATTTCTGCGCCAGAAATCGCCCCAAAGGCCCCTGATTTTTCGCAGAAAAATCGTTGGGGCCAGACGTCGCCCCCCTCACAGGCCCCACGATTTTCCTGCGAAAAATCAGGGCCTGTGCCTCATTTCTTCAAACTCAACGTATGCTCGCGCAGCCACGCCAGAAACCCCCGCGGGTTCCCTTCCCACTTCTTCAACTCCTCCGCCGGGATCGGCGCACCGATCACGGGGCGCGTCGGCTTGAACAGGCAGCGCTTGATCTCATACAGCAGCAGCCCCTGCCGGACCGTGTCGCTGATCTTGTTGGCGATCAGAAAGGCGCGTGAATTCTGGCCGGGGAAATACACCGGCAGGATCGTCGCGCCCGAGGATTTCACGATCTTATGGGTAAAGACGTTCCACTCGCTCTCCACCGCAGGGCCCCACCAGCCCTCGGACATCGCCACCTTGCCGGCCGGGAACAGGATGATCACGCCCCCCGCCTTCAGATGCTTCATCGTCTCGTCCCGCATCTGCAGGCCCAATTCGCGCGCATTGTCCTCATGCGGAAAGGGCACCGGGATCATGAACTGTTCCACTTCCGGAATCCCCGTCAGCAGCGACCGCGTCAGGATCTTGAAATCCGACCGCACCCGCGTGACCAATTCCGCCAGAACCATCCCATCCACCAATCCCGACGGGTGGTTCGACACCACCACCAGCGGCCCGGTCTTCGGGATCAGCGCAATCTCCTCGGGCGGCGTCTGGATGGTGATCCCCATCTGACGGATCGCCTTGGGCCAGAACGGTGCGCCCACCGGCGCCCCCGTCCGCTCGAAATCCCGGATCAGTTTCAGCAGCGTAACCTTCGCCGTCAGCCATTCCAGAACCCGGATCGTGTTCGCCTTGACCGGGTTCTTGAACGTTCCGGCATAGGACAGACGGCGCATGTCATAGGGGCGTTCCGCCCGCTCCACCCTGCGGCGGGCAAGTTCCTCTTCGCTCACCTCAAGGCTGCGGAGATCTTCGCTCTGCGACGTCTCGGTCACGGCGGCTTTGCCTTTCGCGTCTGACGCGCCTCAGTAGTCCTCGCCGAAGCGGTTTGCAACCAGCGCCTCCAGCGCATCGGCAAGCTTCTCCGCTTCCGCCCCCTGCGTCGCCACCTCGATGGCCGTGCCGCGCGATGCGGCCAACATCAGCAGACCCATGATCGAATCCCCCGAAACGGTCATCCCGTCCTTGGTCACCCGCGCCTGTGCCTCGTGGCTTTCCACCACTTCCACAAACTTGGCCGAGGCCCGCGCATGCAGGCCCTTCTCATTGATGATCCGCAATACCCGTCCCGTCATGTTCCCCAGCTCACGCCCCGCCGCCAAGGTCCAGACTGTTGATATACTTGCGCCCCGCGTCAAGCGCCGCCGCCACCGCCTCGGTCACCGTCAGCTCGCGCGATTTGGCCAGCTTGATCAGCATGGGCAGGTTCGCGCCATAGACGATGCGCCGATCCTGCCCGCTGCACGCCATCAGCGACAGGTTCGAAGGCGATCCACCGAACATGTCGGTCACCACCACCACGCCCGCGCCGGTATCCACTGAATCCGCCGCCGCGCAGATTTCCGCCTGCTTGGCGCTGCGGTCATGGTCATCTTCGATGGCGATGGCCCGCATCGCATCTTGCTTGCCCACGACATGCTCCACCGCCGACAGGTATTCCCGCGCCAGCCCGCCATGTGCAACGATCACGATACCGATCACGCGCCTGTCACCCCAGTAGCCAAGGGCGGCTGCGATGCCGCCCTGCGTTCCAGTTCCCGGTGACGTTTTGACACCGGCCAGCCCGCCTCTGCAAGCGCTTTGGCCAGTATTTCTGCAACTGCAACACTGCGATGCTGCCCGCCGGTGCAGCCAAAGCCGATGGCCAGATGCGCCTTGCCTTCCTCCACCATAGCCGGAAGCAGAAAGGTGATCAGATCGCTCAACCGTCCGTAGAATTCCGCAAAGCGCGCATCGCCGCGGATATAGGCCTCCACCGCTTCATCGCGCCCGTCCAGATCGCGCAAGGCCTGTTCCCAATAGGGATTCCGCAGAAACCGGCAATCGAACACCATATCCACACCGCGCGGCATCCCGCGCTTAAAGCTGAAGCTTTGCAACGATACCGCCAGCCGCTCGCCGACCCGTGGATCGAACCACTGCGCCAGTTCCGCCTTCAGGTCATGCGGGCTCATCTCACTGGTGTCGATCAGATGATCCGCCCGCGCCCGGATCGGCGCCAAGAGATCAATCTCGCGCGCCACCCCTTCGGCAGGCGTTTCCGCCGGGGCCAGCGGATGGCGCCGCCGCGTCTGGCTGTAGCGCTGGATCAGCACGGATGCCGCGCAATCCACATAGATCATTTCCAGCGTCACCCGCGGATCCCGCGTCAGCGCATCAATCAACTCGATCAGCGCCGCCACGTTGAAATCGCGGTTGCGCACATCCAGGCCCAGCGCGATGGGCCGCCCCAGCGGCGCCCCCTCAATCAGCCGCGGCACAAGGCTCAGCGGCAGATTGTCGATCACCTCATAACCCAGATCTTCCAGCGCATCGATCGCGGTTGACCGTCCGGCCCCCGAAGGCCCGGTCACCAGCACCAGCCGATGCTCCTGCATCGGCACCGATCCTTGTGCGTTTGGTACATCCGTCACGGGCACGTCCGTCATTCCCTGCGTCCTGCACTGACATAGAGCAGCAGCGAAGCCGGGAAATGGGGCGTTTGGCTTCCCAGCACAAGGTCCACGCTCCGCCCAAGATAGGAAACCTCACGTCGCGGCGGCAGGCGCATCGTTTCCCCCTGCCCCAGATCGACTGCCAGCACCACTTCGGCCCCCTCAACGGGATCGGCATTCAGCAGACCCACTCCCCGTGCCTCGATCATTCCCCGGATCGTCGGCGGGCACGCGGCCCAAAGCGCCCCATCGCGCAGCGAAAGCGCCACCTGATCATCCGCCACCAGCCGCGCGCCCAGCGCCATAAGCTGCAAGGCCAGCGCCGACTTGCCCGCCCCCGATGGCCCGATGATCAGAATGCCCCGCCCCTCGACCGCCACGCAGGTCGCGTGCAGCAGCAGGCCGTTGCCGGTCACACCGGCAGACCCACCACAAACCGCGCGCCCAGCGGATCAGAGGTCACATCCGCATGGGTCGGGCGGATGTTCTCGGCCCAGATCACGCCGCCATGCGCCTCGACGATCTGCTTGGAAATCGCCAGCCCCAGCCCCGAATGTTCACCGAACTGAACCTGCGGACGTTCCGAATAGAACCGCTTGAACACCTTGGTCAGCGCCTGTTCCGGAATCCCCGGCCCAGTATCCTCGACCACGATCAGCACCCGGTTCTCACGCCGCCGCGCCCAGACGCGCACCGCATCGCCATCTTCGCAAAAGCTGATCGCATTGGTGATCAGGTTCACAAAAACCTGCGCCAGCCGCGCCTCCAGCCCCCGGATCATGATCGGATCGCCGGGGAAATCGGTGATGAACTCGACACCCTTCTCATTGGCCTGCTGGCCCAGATACTCCGCGATGTTGGAAAGGGTGCGGACAAGGTTGAACTCCTCCTCCTCCTCCTTCACCAATTCGCTGTCCAGCCGCGACGCGTTGGAAATGTCGCTCACCAGACGGTCCAGCCGCCGCACGTCATGCTCGATCACGTCCAGCAGCTTGTTCTTCTGGTCGTCCCGCTTGGCCAGCCGCATCGTGCCGACGGCAGACCTCAGGCTGGCAAGGGGGTTCTTGATCTCATGCGCCACATCCGCCGCGAACTGCTCATTCGCGTCGATCCGGTCATAGAGCGCCGCCACCATGCCCCGCATCGCCACCGACAGCCGCCCGATCTCATCGGGTCGCGCCGCCAGATCGGGGATCCGCACGCGCCCGGGTGCCATCTTGCGTGCATCCCTGTCGCGCCCCAACTCCGCCGCCGCCGCAAGGTCAGACAGCGGATTGGCAATCGTCGATGCCAACACAAGGCTCAGGCCAAAGGACACCATCAGCGACGCGATGAAGATCAGCAAAACCTGTTCCCGCTCGCCGCGCACCAGCACATCAATCCCGGCCTGATCGCCGCTCAGCGCGACAACGGCCAGAACCTGCCCGTTCACCGTCACCGGTTGCGCCACGGCAAACAGCCGCCCGCCATCCGGCGCGCGCCCGTCGATCCGCACGCCCTCGCCCTTCAGCGCGGCAGGCAGCAACGTCTGCACCAGCGCAAACCCGTCCGTCGCTGCGGCATCCGGCTCGGCCCCTGACACAAGGCTCCGCACCCCGTTCCAGGCCCCGGTCAGCGTATCGACGATCGGCGTCGGCCGCGTCACGATCGCCGGGCGATCCGCGCCCATCCGCCGCGCTGCCAGCGTGCCATCCGCCGCCACCGCAAAGGCCTCAACCCCCGGCGGCACCTGCACGCTTTCCAGCACTCGCGCCAGCCGCGCCGCATCCATCGGCCCCGGCGCCTCGGCGGCCACGGCCTCGAACACGTCCGACACCAGCGCCGCCTCGTTCACCAGCGCCTCACCGCGCAGGCCCACCAGCGTATCGCGGAACGGGTTCAGAAACAGCACCCCCCCTGCCAGCACCAGCAGCGCCAGCAGGTTGAACAGGATGATCTTCCGCGCCAGCGGCGACCGGTTCAACGACACCAGCCCCCGCCTGTCACGGCTTGCGCGCAAGGCAGGATCGACCAGCCCCTCACCCGAGGTCCAGTCTTCCCCAAGGATCACCTCGCCCGAACGGGCCGGGCGGCCATCCTTTCCAATGCGCGGTGCTGCGGTCATTTACTCTTCGTTATAGCGATAGCCGATTCCATATAACGTCTCGATGGCCGAAAAGTTGTCGTCCACCGCCCGCATTTTTTTCCGAAGCCGCTTGATATGGCTGTCGATGGTGCGGTCGTCCACATAGACCTGGTCGTCATAGGCCACGTCCATCAGCTGATCCCGGCTCTTCACGAAACCGGGCCGCTGGGCCAGCGCCTGCAACAGCATGAACTCCGTCACCGTCAGCGCCACATCATTGCCCTTCCAGGTCACGGAATGGCGCAGCGGGTCCATGCGCAGGTTGCCCCGCTCCATGATCTTGGTCTCTTCCGTCACCGCCACTTCGCCACTGGCAATCGCATCCTGCCGGCGCAGCAGCGCCCGGATGCGCTCCACCAGCAGGCGCTGGCTGAACGGCTTCTTCACATAGTCATCCGCGCCCATGCGCAGACCCAGAACCTCGTCGATCTCGTCATCCTTGGATGTCAAAAAGATCACCGGCATGCTGGTTTTCTGCCGCAGCCGCTGCAACAGGTCCATCCCGTCCATCCGCGGCATCTTGATATCGAGAACCGCCATGTCCGGCAGCCGACGGTTAAAGGCGTCCAGCGCCGATTGCCCGTCATTATAAGTTTCTACTTCAAAGCCCTCGGCTTCCAAGGTCATTGCGACGGATGTCAGGATATTCCTGTCATCGTCGACAAGCGCGATCCTTGCCATATCGATTTCCCTACTCTGCCCGTGTGTCATTGATTTTTTGTTTTGTGGGGCATGATCATTTTTCCATCGCAGGGAATCAACCGATATGTGCGAATCACGTCATCTGTGGGGCGCAACCGTCGCGGAAAACCCACAGAAATGGCCAAATTGCCGCACATTCCCGTCCTGCGGGCAGGATTGTATCCACTGGTTGCGCCAAACTCGCAATGGTTGCGCTAACTGTGCGAAAGCGTCCTGTTCCATGCGGCAAACGACGTGTTATAGCAATTTTATGTCGCGGCCGATTTGGCCCGGACGTCGGCATCTGCCCCTTGGCCCGGGCAGGACTTCACTGGAATGGACATGGTCGGTGCGATCCCGGCCACAGGAGCTTGCAGGATGACGAACGGACGCGTGAACCCCGCGCAGGAATTGGCACATCAAGGCATCACCGGCCTCGGGAACGTCTATTACAACTTCCCCGAACCAGCCCTTGTCGAAGCTGCGGTCACCCGGGGCGAAGGCAGGCTTGGCATCGGCGGTGCCTTCCTCTGCTCCACCGGTCAGTTCACCGGCCGCTCCCCCAAGGACAAGCATGTCGTCCGCACCCCGTCGGTGGAAAAGACGATCTGGTGGGAAAACAACGCCGCCATGCCGCCCGAAGGCTTTGATCGCCTCCATGCCGACATGCTGGCCCATATGCAGGGCCGCGATTACTTCGTTCAGGATCTCTACGCCGGGGCCGACCCCGTCCATCGCCTCGATGTGCGCGTCGTCACCGAACTGGCTTGGCACGGCCTTTTCATCCGCCACGTCCTGCGCCGCCCCGCCCGGGCCGAGCTTGACAGCTTCGTCCCCGAATGGACCATCATCAACTGCCCCAGCTTCAAGGCCGACCCGGCCCGCCACGGCTGCCGCAGCGAAACCGTCATCGCCTTCCACTTCGACAAGAAGCTGATCCTGATCGCCAACACGGCCTATGCGGGCGAAAACAAGAAATCCGTCTTCACCCTGCTCAACTACCTGCTGCCCGAAAAAGGCGTGATGCCGATGCACTGCTCGGCCAACCACGCCATCGGCAACCCGGTCGACACGGCGGTCTTCTTTGGCCTCTCCGGCACGGGCAAGACCACGCTTTCCGCATCGCCCGATCGCACCCTGATCGGCGACGATGAACACGGCTGGTCCGACCGCGGCTCCTTCAATTTTGAGGGCGGCTGCTACGCCAAGACCATCAACCTCGACCCCGAGGCAGAGCCCGAAATCTACGCCACCACCCACCGCTTCGCGACTGTGGTGGAAAACATGGTCTATGATCCCGAAACGCTGGAACTTGATTTCAACGATGACAGCCTGACCGCCAACACGCGCTGCGCCTATCCGTTGGACTATATCTCCAACGCCTCCAGCACCGGCCTTGGCGGGCACCCCAAGAACATCATCATGCTCACCTGCGATGCCTTCGGCGTCCTGCCGCCCATCTCGCGGCTGACGCCCGCGCAGGCCATGTATCACTTCCTGTCCGGCTTCACCGCCAAGGTGGCTGGCACCGAACGCGGCGTCACCGAACCGCAGCCCACCTTCTCCACCTGCTTCGGCGCGCCCTTCATGCCCCGCCGGCCCGAGGTCTATGGCAAGCTTCTGCAAGCCAAGATCGCCAAGCACGGCGCAACCTGCTGGCTGGTCAACACCGGCTGGACCGGCGGCGCCTTCGGCACGGGCAAGCGGATGCCGATCAAGGCCACCCGCGCGCTGCTCTCAGCCGCACTCGATGGCTCCCTCGGCACCGTGGAATTCCGCCGCGACCCGAATTTCGGGTTCGAGGTGCCGGTCGCCGTGCCGGGCGTGGACACCGCCCTTCTCGACCCGCGCAACACCTGGGCCGACAAAGCCGCCTATGACGCGCAGGCCGCGAAACTGGTGGACATGTTCTCCAAGAACTTCGCCCAATACGTCCCGTTCATCGACGATGACGTAAAGGCCGCCGCCATCGGCTGATCGCAAAAGGCCGGGACATTTTCTGAAACTGTCCCGGCCCCTATCCTTCGCAGAAGGATCCAGAATTTTCGCAGAAAATTCGCCCCTTCACATCACCGCCTGCCGCACCAGGTTCAACCCGGTCAGCACAAGCAACCCCTGCGTCCAGCGCCGGAATTGCGCCTGATCCAGCCGGTCCTGCACGCGATAGCCGATGAACATTCCCACCATCGCAGGCACCACCAACGCGGCCGAAAACCCAAGGCTCGCCGCATCGGCCACCCCGGTCCGCAGATGCGCCGCCAGCAGGGCCACCGCCCCGATCAGAAACACCACCCCCTGCACCCGCACCGTCTCCTGCTTGCCCGCCCCGGTCGACAGCAGATAGACCAGCAGAGGCGGCCCCCAGATGCCCGAAATTCCCCCGAACATCCCGCCCAGAACCCCCAGCCCCCATTCCGCCCGCGCCCTGTGCCGGATGGGCAGCGCCAAAGGCACCCCCGCCAGTTGCAACCCTGCAAAGGCTGTCACCGGCACCCCCAGGATCAACAGATATGCCGTGCGCGGGATCACCGTCAGCAGCGGCGCTGACAGGATGATGAACACCACCGTCCCGATCAGAAACCGCCGATAGGCGATCACCGACTCCCACGCCGCAGGCAAACCCTGCCGCGTCGACTGGCTCAGATTGGTGATCAGCGTCGGCAATATCAGCCCCGCCACCGCAAGTTCCGGCGGCAGGAACCCGTTAAAGGCCGAAATCATGATCAGCGGCATGGCAAAGCCCACCGCCCCCTTCACGAACCCGGCAAACAGCGTCACCGCCATCGCCGCCCAGAATGCCGCAGGCTCCAGCCCCGCCATCGCCACGTCCATTCCAGCCCCCCGCGCCCTGTCGGCTGCGACCATGCCGCCCCGGCTTGGCAAAGCCAAGGGCCGACTCACCCCTCAAAGCCCAATCCCAAACGTGGTTAACCGCCCAACCACCGTGCGCTGCGTGCATACGCCCGTCTGCACAGGCATCTGCACCGGCAGCTGCACCGCAATCCGGCCCATTAATACAGCGCCCGCAAGCGCTTAGGCCTCAAAACGCAGCCAACCGCCCCGCTTTGGCATACAGACCGCAGAAATTCCGCTGCGACATTTTCCTTCACTTGACGTTTTTCCAGCGAAATTAAGTTGCTCAGCGCACATGAAGGCACTACCTATCTCGCAACCGCAGCATGCCCTTTCCAAGGTGATCCCGATGCCCCACGATGGCCAGTCCGTGACGCAGTCGCCCCTCCTCGCCGACCTTCTCCGCCTCACGGCCGAAGCCCTCCCCGAGGTCGAGGCCACCTTCATCGCCGCCCGCGAAAACCTCCGCGGCATGGTCACCGTTGCGGGCAAGGTCTCTGCCGCTGCACTGGAAGAACACCAATACGCCGCCCATGCGCTGGCATGGCTCGCCACCTATACGGAATCCCTGCGGCAGATGCAGGCCTGGGCGCTGCGCCTCGATGCCGATGGCAAGTTCTCGGAAATGGAGGCGCTGCTCCTACAGATCGCCTATGGCGAATACCTCCAGCAGATCCAAGGCGGCATTCCGATGAGCCAGGGAGAGGTCGCGCGCTTGCAGGACCTCGGCCTCACCCCGGCCAAACCCGGCGCGGCGGCGGTTGCCCTCATGGCCCAGGGCAATACCGTCGCCGCCCGCACCCGCCTCGTGGAATTGATGCGCGACAATCACGGCCGCGCCACCTTTGGCGCCTCCGGGTTGGATGAAGAACTGGAAA
Source organism: Fuscovulum sp. (assembly GCA_035192965.1). Lineage (NCBI taxonomy): Bacteria > Pseudomonadati > Pseudomonadota > Alphaproteobacteria > Rhodobacterales > Paracoccaceae > Fuscovulum > Fuscovulum sp. Next base: position 4,010,572 of record CP136571.1, read on the forward strand.
TGATCCGCGATCAATTCCGCCGCTTCGCCGATGACAAGGTCATCCCGCACGCCCAAGGCTGGCACCTGCGCGATGAACTGATCCCGATGGAAATCATTGATTCCCTTGCCGAAATGGGCGTCTTTGGCCTGACCATCCCCGAAGAATTCGGCGGGTTCGGCCTGTCAAAGGCCTCCATGGTTGTGGTGTCCGAAGAACTCTCGCGCGGCTATATCGGCGTGGGCTCCCTCGGCACCCGCTCCGAAATCGCGGCAGAGCTGATCCTTTGCGGCGGCACGCCTGAACAAAAGGCCAAATGGCTGCCCAAACTCGCCTCCGGCGAAATCCTCCCCACCGCGGTCTTTACAGAACCCAACACCGGGTCCGACCTCGGCTCCCTGCGCACCAAGGGCCGCAAGGAAGGTGATGACTGGGTCATCAACGGCAACAAAACCTGGATCACCCACGCCGCCCGCACCCATGTGATGACCGTCCTCGCCCGCACCATCGACGGCACGACCGATTATCGTGGCCTGTCGATGTTCCTGGCCGAAAAGACCCCCGGCACCGATGAAACCCCCTTCGTGGACGCTGGCCTGTCGGGTGGTGAGATCGAGGTTCTCGGCTATCGCGGCATGAAGGAATACACCGTCAACTTCGACGATTTCAAAGTGAAGGGCGAAAACCTTCTCGGCGGCGTCGAAGGCCAAGGTTTCAAACAGCTGATGCAAACCTTCGAATCCGCCCGCATCCAGACCGCCGCCCGCGCCGTGGGCGTGGCGCAATCGGCGCTGGAGGTCGGCATGAAATACGCCGAAGACCGCAAGCAATTCGGCAAATCCCTGATCGAATTTCCCCGCGTTTCCGGCAAACTGGCCATGATGGCGGTGGAAATCATGGTGGCCCGCCAGCTCACCTATTTCTCCGCCTGGCAAAAGGACCATGACAAACGCTGCGATCTTGAGGCGGGCATGGCCAAGCTGCTGGGCGCCCGCGTCGCATGGGCCAGCGCCGATAACGCGCTGCAAATCCACGGCGGCAACGGCTTTGCTCTGGAATACACGATCAGCCGCATCCTCTGCGACGCGCGCATCCTGAACATCTTCGAAGGCGCTGCCGAAATTCAGGCCCAGGTCATCGCCCGCCGCCTTCTGGATTGATCAACCTTTCCCCGTCAGGGTGAAACAGCAAAGGCGCGGACCGTGCGAACGGCCCGCGCCTTTTGCGTCTCGCAGCTCAAAAGCGGTTAACAAACCCTTAACCAAACCATTTTCTGACGCAGAAAATGGCACGATTTCTGCGCACAGAAATCGCCCCCAAGCGACAGCGCCACCCCGTTTTCTGCGTGCAGAAAACGCCGCGAAATCTGCGTCAGAATTCGCCTGCTTCACTCCCCCGGCACAGGCCGCCCATGCGATGGCCGCAACGTCCCCAACCGCGGATGCAGCCGCCCCGCAATCGCAAAAGCACCCAACATCCCGGCCCCCGTCACCGCAAAGAACGCCGCCAGCGGCGCGCCAAACGGCACCAGAACGATCCACGCTGCCGCCGGCGTCATGATCCCCGAAACATCCCGGAAACTACTGTAAACAGCCGACATTTCCGTTCTCTGCGACGGCTTCACCGCCATCAGGAAGGGCAACCCCCCCACCACATCCAACAGCACCAGAAAGACCGAAGCCCCCATCATCGCCAGCACCGCCACCCAAGGCAGCGGCGAAAACAGCGCGCTTGTCACAAAGCACAATCCGCACAGCCCGAACGCCGTCCGCACCGCCCGCCGCACCGACCGCCGCCGCGCATAGCGCAGCATCAGGGGCGAGATGAACAGCAGCGCGTTGGAAATCGACAGCGCCACGCCCCCCACCTTGTCACCGAGGCCCGCTTCGATGCAGAAGATCGGCAGATACACCACATAGACCCACCACCCGCAGGACCGCATCACCGCAAACATCCACCCGGCAATCAGACGCGGTTGCTGAAAGAACCGCCCCAGATAGGCCAGCGGGTTCAGCGCAGGCCCCTTCGCCCGCGTGATCTGCTTGCCGTTCCCCAACCGCAGGATCCAGAACACCACCAGCAGCACCACCGCAAACGTCCCCGCCAGCAGGAACGGCGCCGGCGCCCACAGGTCATGCAGCGTCACCCCCAGCATCGGCCCAATCGCCCAGGGCGCGGCGGAATAGACCATCTGCGTGGATTGGCTCCGCCCCAGATCGGTGCGGTCTATGTAATCAAGGACATAGGCGTTGAAACAGACGAATGTCGTCGCGGTCGCACTGGCAAGACACATCAAAGCCAGCGGCACCGTCACCGGCGTGCCGATGACCGCCAGCGTCATCCCCACCAGATACAGCAGACAGCCCGACGTATACATCCACCGCCGGGGCAGATGCCGCGTGAACCACGGCACCATCAACCCCCAGACCAGCGCCACGATCCCCGCCCAGAAATAGGCGCTCGACGTGGCCTCGGCGCTGCCAAGCGAGGCATACACCGTCAACGGCATGGCCGAAATCAGCGTCCCGCGCACGCTCGCCTCGATCCCGGCCAGCAAGGCAAAGTTCTGCACGCGCGGGGTCGGGCTATGCCGCAGGAAAAGGGGAAGGTATCGGGTGGCCATGATCTGTCACAAATTTGTGCAATCAGCGCATTGCCCGCACACCCCCGTCTGCATCACGCGCGACAAAGGGCGTCGGGAACGAACCGCTACCCCCGCAACTCCCCCGTTACATCCACCGGCCCCACCGACCCGCGCAGGATGGCGCGATAGATCACAAGGCTCTCCGTCACCCGCATCACATAGGTCCGCGTTTCGGTAAACGGGATCATCTCCACCCAATCCACCACATCCACATTCGGATCGCGCGGATCGCCGAACAGCCCGATCCACCGCTTCGGTCGCCCTGGCCCGGCATTGTAACCCGACGCGATCAGCGCCACCGATGGTCCGAATTGCTCAACCAATTGCGCCAGATAGCCGGTCCCGATCCGCACGTTATACCCCGGATCGTTCAGCTTGCCCGCATCAAAGGACAACCCCACCCTTGGCGCCACCAGCTTGGCGGTCGATGGCAGCACCTGCATCAACCCCCGCGCATCCGCCGCCGACCGCGCTGCGGGATCGAACTCAGACTCTCGCCGCGAAATGGCCAAGGCAAGCGCCCGGCTCACCGGCAACCCGTCCCCCGGCACAAAAGACGGCACCGGGTAATAGCTGCGCGGCAGGATCACTCCCTTTTCCGCCGCCTGCTTGGCCACCACCAGCGCGATATGCGGCTCATCCATCTGCAACGCCAGATCGGCCAGCTGGTCCAGCTCAGAGCCATTCAGGCTTTCGCCCAGATGCAGGAAGAACCGTTTGGCAAGGTTCCGCTCGCCGGCCCGGCTCAGCACCATCGCCGCCTCAAGGACCGACGAATTGGCAAAAGACGCCCCCCGCCAATCCGCAGGCCGCGCATCGTTCAACAGCGCGGGGTCCAGCGACTGTCCCAGCGCCTCGGCCGCGAGCAGCCCGTAATAGGCGCTGTGATGCTCTGCCGCCTTCTGCAACTCGGCCGTGCCGCCCGCCTGATCGCCTGCCGCCAGCAGTGCCCGCCCGGCCCAGTAATGCGCCCGGCTTACAGAAATCGGTGTCGCCACCCCCTCGCGCAGATTGCGGAAATGCGTCACGGCCGTGGTCGCATCGCCCAGCTTGCGCAGCGCGATGAACCCCGCCAGAAACTCCAGATCGGCATAACCCGACCCGGCCGTCGTGAAATGGCTTGCCGCCACGCGATACGCCGCCTGCGCCTTGTCTGCCCGCAGCAGCGACCGCGCCAACGCCGCCCGCCGCTCGGCCCAGGCCTCCGGGTCACCCAGCGCCGCGGCGCTTTTGGATTGCGCGATCACCAGTTCCGCCGCCTCGTCATCGCGGTCGCGACGGAACCGCCAGTCGAACCGCTCATAAACCAGCCCCGGATCGGCCTGCAAATCCGCAGGCACCCGCTCGATCAGCGCATTCACCCCATCCGCATCCCCGCGCAGCGCCATTCGCGCCTGCGCCAGCGCCTGCCATCCCGGCCCCACGCGCGGCAGCATCCGTTTCGCCTCGGACACCCGGTTCTGCCACAACAGCCGGTCCAGCCGCACCTCGTGCGCAACCCTCAGGGCATCGCCATACAGTCCCAGAATGGCCTGCTCCTGATCCGGCGCAAAGGGCAGTTCCGTCCAGGCACGAAAGGCCTCGGCCTCCGCCTCGGCATCCCGCCCCGAATTGCGCAGCGCCGAAATCAGCGCCAGCGACCCCTCGGCCGTTTCCGGCGTGCGCCCGGTGAAATAGGCGATCACCCGGCCCGGATCGGTGGACCGTGCCACCGCCTCTTCGCCCTTTTCCTTCAGCAGCGCCATGCCCGGCCAATCGGCCCGGCGCGCGATGAAATCCTCATAATCCCCCAGCCGACCATCCCCGGCACGCAACCGCTGCCAGGTGATGATGTCGGCCCCAACCTGCCCGGCCCCCTGAGCCGCCCCTGCAGCCCCGTCCCAATCACCGGCCGAGGCAAGCCGCATCGCCTGCCGCAGCGCCGCCGCGCCATCGGCCAGCACCGGCACCGGTGCCACCATCAGAAATAGGGAAATAACCCACCCAAGGGTGCGCGCTCTTGCCATCATCTGCCCGATCATCGTTTTTGACTGCTCGTGATCCTTAACGCCAGACTCTGCCGCACCCCGCCCGCCCCCGCAACCCACAACCGCGTCAACACCTGCCCCGCTTGGCAAGGCTTTGCCACACCGTTAGGAAGGGCGCGTTTGCAACAGGGCGACTCACGCCCCAAGACAGGAGACGCGTGCCATGATCCAAGGGTCCATTCCCGCCCTGGTTACGCCGTTCAAGAACGGCGAACTTGATCTGGACACGCTGAAGAAACTTGTCGATTGGCAGATCGAACAGGGCTCCACCGGCCTTGTCCCCGTGGGCACCACGGGCGAAAGCCCCACCCTCAGCCACGAAGAGCATGAGGCCGTGGTCGAGGCCGTGGTGAAATTCGCCGCAGGTCGCGTCCCGGTCATCGCGGGCGCGGGGTCGAACAACACTGTCGAAGGCATCCGTCTGATCCAGCACGCCGAACGCGTGGGGGCCGATGCCGCGCTTGTCGTGACCCCCTATTACAACAAGCCCACGCAGGCAGGCATGATCGCGCATTACACCGCGCTGCATGAGTGCTGCACGCTTCCCATCATCATCTACAACATCCCCGGCCGCTCGGTCGTGGACATGCAGCCCGAAACCATGGGCAAACTGGCGCAACTGCCCCGCATCATCGGGGTCAAGGATGCCACCGGCAAAATCGAACGCGTCTCTATGCAGCGCGCCTCCTGCGGGCCGGATTTCATCCAGCTGTCGGGTGAGGATGCCACCGCCCTCGGCTTCAACGCCCATGGCGGCACCGGCTGCATCTCGGTCACCGCCAACGTTGCCCCCAAGCTTTGCGCCGAGTTTCAGCAGGCCACCCTTGCAGGCGACTACCGCAAGGCACTGGAATACCAGGATCGCCTGATGCCCCTGCACGAGGCGATCTTCATCGAACCCGGCCTGGCCGGCGCAAAATACGGCCTCTCCCTTCTGGGCCGCTGCTCTGATGAGGTCCGCCTCCCGCTGGTCGGCCTGACCGACGGCACCAAGGCCAAGATCAAGGCCGCAATGGAATTTGCGGGCATCCTGTGACCGCGACCAACCCGCGCAACAACCTGCGCGGGGCGCTCTGGATGGTGACGGCCATGGCGGGTTTCGCCATCGAGGACATGTTCCTCAAGGCCGTCACCGCCCATATCCCCCTTGGTCAGGCCCTTCTGATTTTCGGCCTCACCGGCACCCTTTTCTTCGCCCTCCGCGCGCGGCAGATGGGTGAGGCGGCGCTGCACCCCGCCATGCTCTCACGCCCCCTGCTCCTCCGTTCGGGGTTCGAGGTGACGGGACGCATCTTCTATTCCCTCGCCATCGCGCTCACGCCCCTTTCCACCGCCTCGGCCATCCTGCAAGCCACGCCCCTGGTCGTGGTCGCAGGGGCCGCGCTGCTGTTCGGCGAAAGTGTCGGCTGGCGGCGCTGGACGGCCATTCTCGTGGGCTTTGCCGGTGTCCTCATCATCCTGCGCCCGGGGCTGGATGGCTTCAGCCCCCTCTCGCTTGTCACCGTGGTGGGCCTCATCGGCTTTGCCGGGCGCGACCTTGCCACCCGCGCGGCCCCGCTCACCCTATCGAACCGCCAGCTTGGCGTGATCGGCATGGCCATGCTCGCCCTCGCCGGGGGGGTGATCCTTGCGGTCACCGGCGGCGCAACCCTGCCCGACGCGCGCACCCTCGCCCTTCTGGCCGGAATGACGGGCTTTGGCATCTTTGCCTATAACGCCCTGACCATCGCCATGCGCACGGGAGAGGTCGCGGCCGTCACCCCCTTCCGCTATACGCGGCTGGTCTTTGCGATGCTCCTTGGCATCCTCGTCTTCAACGAAACCCCCGATGCCTATACCCTCATCGGCTCGGCCCTCGTCGTAGGCTCCGGCCTATACACCCTCGCGCGCAGCCGCGCCCGTTCACGGCAACCCTGACCGCCCCTTCTGGACAGTGCCCACCGCATCGCTTATCTCCAACCGATCATGGTCACCAAGTCCGATCCCAATTCCAAACTGATCGCCGAAAACCGCCGCGCGCGTTTCGATTACCACATCGAAAGCGACCTCGAGGCTGGCATCATGCTGCTGGGGTCCGAGGTGAAAAGCCTCCGCCAAGGCGGATCGAACATCGCCGAAAGCTATGCCTCGGTCGAAGGCGGCGAGTTGTGGCTCATCAACGGCTACATCGCCCCCTATCTTCAGGCCAAAACCTGGGGCCATGACGAACGCCGCCGCCGCAAACTGCTGGTCAGCAAGAAAGAACTGTCGCGCCTGTGGAACGCCACCGCCCGCGAAGGCATGACGATCGTCCCGATCAAGATGTATTTCAACGACCGCGGCATGGTGAAGCTCAAGCTCGGCATCGCCAAAGGCAAGAAACTGGCCGACAAACGCGAAACCAGCGCCAAGCGTGACTGGGAACGCGAAAAGGCGCGGCTCCTGAAGATGTCAAAGCGCGACTGAAGCATTTTTTGACGCAAAAAATGCACCGATTTCTGACACAGAAATCGGCCCCCCCGCCGCAACGCCAGCCCCCCGTTTTCTGCGTGCAGAAAACGTCGCGATTTCTGCGTCAGAAATCGCCCCGCCCTTGCCACAAAGGCCCGATCCGGCTACTTGCCCCTGACCGCATGGCCGGAGGCGCAAGTGACGGACGATCCCAAAACCCTCGTTTCCACGGACTGGCTCGCCACCCATCTGCGCGATCCCGATCTGCGCATCCTTGATGCCTCCTGGTATCTTCCCGATGCGGGCCGCAACGCGCGGGCAGAATATGACGCCGCCCATATCCCCGGCGCGCGCTTCTTCGACATCGACGAAATCTCTGACCAGCGTTCCTCCCTCCCCCACATGGCCCCGCCGACGGAAAAGTTCATGTCGCGGATGCGCGCCATGGGCGTGGGCGACGGCCATCAGGTGGTGATCTATGACGGGGCCGGGATGTTCTCTGCCCCCCGCGTCTGGTGGACCTTCCGCCTGATGGGCAAGACCGATGTCGCCGTCCTTGACGGTGGCTTCCCCAAATGGCTGGCCGAAGGGCACGAGGTCGAAGACCTCCCCCCGATGATCCGCGACCGGCACATGACCGTGTCACGCCAGAACCATCTGGTGAAAGATGTCACGCAGGTCGCCCATACCTCGAAACTGCGGCAGGCGGAAATCATCGACGCCCGCTCTGCCGCGCGGTTCCGGGGCGATGCCCCCGAACCCCGCCCCGGCCTGCGCGCAGGCCATATCCCGGGCTCCGTGAACGTTCCCTTCGGTACCCTGCTGAACAGCGACAATACCATGAAATCCCCCGCCGACCTGCGCGCCACTTTCGAGGCCGCGGGCGTTGACCTGTCCAAACCCGCGATCACCACCTGCGGGTCGGGCGTCACCGCCGCCGTGCTGTCGCTGGCACTGGAACGGATCGGCCACCGCAACCACGCGCTCTATGATGGCTCATGGTCGGAATGGGGGATGTATGACGACCTTCCTGTTCAAACAGGAAGCGGTGAAAAGAGGTAAGCATGTTCGACCAGCTCAAGGCCCAGCCACAGGACAAGATCCTGCAACTCATCGCGCTCTACCGCGATGACCCCCGCCCCACCAAGATCGACCTCGGCGTCGGCGTCTACAAGGATGCCACCGGCCTGACCCCGGTGATGCGCGCCGTCAAGGCCGCCGAGAAAAAGCTGTGGGAGACCGAGACGACCAAAACCTATACCGGCCTTGCGGGCGAACCGGCCTTCAACGCCGCGCTGGCAGGCATGATCCTTGGCAATGCTGTCCCGATGGACCGCGTGGCATCGGTCGCCACACCGGGCGGCACCGGGGCCATCCGGCAGGCGCTGGAACTGATCAAGCTGGCCACCCCTTCGGCCACCGTTTGGATTTCCAACCCGACCTGGCCCAACCACCCGTCCATCATCAAATACCTCGGCATGAACATGGCCGAATACCGCTACTTCGACGCCGCCACCCGCGGCATCGATTTTCCGGGCCTGATGGCCGACCTTGCCACCGTCAAGGCGGGCGATGTCGTCCTTCTGCATGGCTGCTGCCACAACCCCACCGGCGCCAACCTTGATGCCGCCCAGTGGGAAGGCGTCATCACCCTGCTGTCGGCCAAAGGCGCGATCCCCTTCGTGGACATCGCCTATCAGGGCTTTGGTGACGGTCTGGAACAGGACGCCGCCGCCACCCGCCAGATCGCCGCCGCCTTCCCCGAAGTGCTGATCGCCGCCTCCTGCTCAAAAAACTTCGGCATCTACCGCGAACGCACAGGTATCCTCATCGGCATCGGCCCCGAGGGCGGCAAGGGCGTGCTGCAAGGCAACCTCAACTTCCTCAACCGCCAGAACTACAGCTTCCCGCCCGATCACGGCGCGCGTCTGGTGACGATGATCCTTGAGGATGCCGCGCTGCGCGCCGACTGGATGGCCGAACTGGAAGAGGTCCGCCTCAACATGCTCACCCTGCGCCAGTCGCTGGCCGATGAGCTGCGCCGCGCCACCAATTCCGACCGCTTCGATTTCGTGGCCACCCATCGCGGCATGTTCTCCCGCCTCGGTCTGACCGAGGATCAGGTGAACACGCTCCGCGACGAACACGGCATCTACATGGTGGGCGACTCGCGCATCAACATCGCAGGCCTCAACGCCCGCACCGTCCCCATCCTCGCCACCGCCATCGCCCAAGTCGCGGGCTGACGGGCACAATTCCTAAAGGCCAAGCGCCCGCCGCGCCCTGCGGCGGGCGCTTGCCGTTCGGAAAATGGTAGGCGCGATCCACAGTGATGCCGCGAAACAACCAACGACCGTCCCGAAAAACGCCGGAAATCCGCGCTACAGCCACGGCATGTACAGTGTGCTTGCCAAACTTCCTCCCCACCAGTTCTTCGCTATCATCGTGGCGGGAATCCTTGCCCTCTACGCGATGGGCTATTTCGACCCCGTCCCCGAACAGTCCGACGAACCAAGCGGCACCTACCTCTACTACGGCCCCGAGGGCGAAACCCTGCCCGCGCCCGGCGCCACACCGCTTGAGGTAGCAGCCGCCGCCAAGGCACTTGCCGACAGCGACTATTTCGCTGCCGTCGCCATCGGGCCGGGCGGACGCCAAGGCGTCTGGACCGGCGCGCGCAAACCCGAACTCGCCCGCGCCTACGCCCTCGCCCTCTGCGGCGACGACTGCCGCGTGGTGGCCGAACGCCTGCCTCTCCACCGTGACCCGCCCCGCAGCGAACCGGTGCTGACCCGCGCCATGGCACAGGGCATCGCCGCACGCTCCATGCTGGGCGAAGGCACGGTTGCCGTGGGCGGGGCGAATGCCTGGGGCGCTGACCTCTTGGGTCGGCGCGGGAGAAATACCAGTTTCATGCGCGACGCCGCCGAGGATTGCGAAGCCCGCCGCGCCACCGAACCGCTGGCCGACACCCCGCTCTCCGAACCCTGCCGCGTCCTGCGCGTGACAGGGATCGAGGACCTGCGCCCCAAGCCACAACTCTACCCTGCACCCTTCACCATCGAACTCACCGAAATCGCCCCCGCCGCCAGGTCACAAGTCATCCGTCTCACCGGTGGGCCGAAACTCTGGATGCAACCCTATCTCCCGAAAGGCTTGCACGGCACCTACGCCGCCAACGGCGGCGACGGTGGCGAAACCGTGCGCGAATCCGGCTGGCCCGAGGCGGGGCGCGACATCGCCCTCCTGTTCTGCGAAACCCAACGCCGCCCGTCCGAAGGCCCCTGCGCCGTGACACACATGAACGTGCCGGTCGAAAAGATGGAAGGCGTCCTTCCCGTCACCCCCGAAATCCACTCCGCTTACCAACACTGGCAGGCGACCAAGGGGCCCGGCGCCTTCGCCCTCAGCCCCTATGGCGTGTGGGGGGCGTCCAGCGACAGGGCGAACGTGGATGCCGCAATCCAGGACGCCGCCGACTGGTGCTGGTACTACTCCCGCCGCACATGGGTGTACTGGAAGGTGAACGAGGCCTTCCTCGACCCCGCCATCCCCTGCCGCATCATCGCCATCCGCGAACGCTGACCCCACCGCAACGAAAAACGGCCCGCAGGGGGAGGATCCCGCGGGCCGTTGCAGTTTCACACCCGGAAGGGAGGAGGTTCCCAGGCGCGTCGTTGACGGGGCCGCTTGGCGCAGCCCCGTCCAGTTCCTTACATGTTGTAGGCGCGCTCGCCGTGCTCGGCGACGTCCAGACCTTCGCGCTCCACTTCCGGCTTCACGCGCAGACCCATGGTCATGTCGATCAGCTTGAACAGGATGAACGAACCGATCCCGACGAAGACGATGGTGAAGGCAACGGCCTTGACCTGCGCCATGAACGCCGTGGCGAACACATACTCGGCCACCTGCAGCGTGCCCGGCTGCGACAGGTAGTCAGGGATACCGGCCCCGCCCAGCGCCGGGTTCACCAGGATACCCGTGCCCAGCGCGCCGATGATGCCGCCCAGACCATGGATCCCGAACACATCCAGCGAGTCATCCAGCTGGAACTTGTTCTTGATGAAGCCCACGAAGACAAAGCAGATCACACCGGTCACCAGACCCAGCACGATTGCGCCCATCGGGCCTGCAAAGCCTGCCGCCGGCGTCACCGCGACCAGACCGGCCACAACACCCGACACAAGACCCAGAAGCGACGGATGGCCCTTGGTTGCCCATTCTGCGAACATCCAAGCCACACCGCCCGCAGCAGCCGCCACGAAGGTGTTCACGATGGCCAGCGAGGTGATCGCGTTGGCTTCCAGGTTGGACCCGGCGTTAAAGCCGAACCAGCCCACCCACAGCAGCGCGCCACCGATCATGGTCATGGTCAGCGAATGCGGCGCCATCGATTCCTTGCCATAGCCGATCCGCTTGCCGACAACGATCGCACCCACAAGGGCGGTGATGCCCGAGTTGATGTGAACAACGGTGCCGCCCGCAAAGTCCAGCGCGCCCCAGTTCCAGATCAGCCCGTTCGCAGCCAGATTGGCGGCGGCAGCTTCCGCAGCGGCAGTGTCACCAGCAGCCTCGGCAATCAGCAACGCGGTCTGCTGTTCGGCTAGGAAGTCCGGACCACCCCACCACCAGACCATATGGGCCATCGGGAAGTAGATGAAGGTCACCCAAAGCACGGTGAAAACCAGCAGCGACGAGAATTTCACGCGCTCTGCAAAGGCCCCCACGATCAGCGCCGGCGTGATGCAGGCAAAGGTCATCTGGAAGGCGATGAACGTGTATTCCGGCATCCAGATACCGTTCGAGAATGTCGGAACCAGCGTCGTGTAATCCACGCCCGCCAGGAACATCTTCGACAGACCGCCAACATAGGTATCCATCGACCCGCCGTATGAGAAGGCCAGCGAATAGCCGTAGGTCACCCAGATCAGACAGACGATGGCGGTGATCGCAAAGACCTGCGTCAGCACCGAAAGCATGTTCTTGGTGCGCACAAGGCCGCCATAGAACAGCGCAAGGCCGGGGATCGTCATCAGAAGCACGACGATGGTGGCCACCGACATCCAGGCCACGTCACCCTTGTCCACAACCTTTTCATAGACGTAAGGCGTCAATTCCTGCGCCATCGCTGGCAATGCCGACGCCGCCGCGACAAGCGCGGAAAGGCCAGACAGTTTCATCAAACTCTTCATGGTTACGGTTTCCCCTTCCCTGCGGCTTTCAAAGCGCATCGTCATTGGTTTCGCCGGTGCGCACGCGCACGGCCTGCTCGACGTCGACGACAAAGATCTTGCCGTCGCCGATCTTGTCGGTTTTTGCGGTCACGCGGATGGTCTCCACGACCTGATCTGCCAGGCTGTCGCTGACCACGATCTCAAGCCGGACCTTCGGCACGAAATTCACCGCATACTCAGCGCCACGATAAATTTCCGTATGCCCGGACTGCGACCCGAAGCCCTTGATCTCGGTGACCATCATGCCTCTTACGCCGATGGTGGTCAGCGCCTCGCGGACCTCCTCCAGCTTGAACGGCTTGATCGCTGCAATGATGAGTTTCACGTCGTTCCCCTTCCATTGGCGGGAGCCCGTCTGGGCCCTCGGGGGCATGAAGACGGCTCATGCTGCGCTGGCACAAGGCAAGGTGACGGCTCAACAACCCCTGAATCCCGCTAATTTGCACAATTTTTGCACTTTCATGTGCCAATGATTAAAATATGTGCATGTCATGTAAGCGAATCGTTGCCGATACGTAAACGCAATGCCGTCTCCACATTCCCGCAATGGCAGGCTAGATTGGCGGGGAAGCAGCGCGCGAAAGACGGGCAGAACAGGCATGGCAGTATCGGGCAAGGGGCGCGGGTCGCTCGTGGCGGACAAGCGTTATACACCTGCGCGTCAGGCACCCGCCCGCAGCAGCGGCGCGGGCAAGGGCGGCACAGGCGGTGGCGGCACCCCGCCGCGCAAACCCACGCGCGGCTCTGGCCGCCCCCCGCGCAAGCGCGGCCCGATCGGCACGCTGTTCTTTGGCTTCTTCGGCCTGATCTGGCGCATCATCTGGGGCGTGGGCTGGCGCGTGGGCTTTGTCCTCGGCTCCGTCCTCGCCGCCGCTGTCCTCTACTTCTTCGCCCAACTTCCCCCCGTCGACCAACTTGTCGATGCCCGCTCGCGCGGGTCGGTCACCTTCCTCGACCGGGAAAACAAGGTCTATGCCTGGCGCGGCGAAACCTTTGGCGGCATGATCACCGCCGATACCGTCTCGCCCTTCCTCCATGATGCCGTGGTCGCCACCGAAGACCGCCGCTTCTACCGCCATTTCGGCATCTCGCCGCGCGGCATCGCCTCGGCCATCCGCATCAACCTCGCCGAAGGGCGCGGCCCGCTCGAAGGCAACGGTGGCTCCACCATCACTCAGCAGGTCGCCAAACTCCTCTGCCTCGGCGTCCCCTATGACCAGTCGCAGTGGAAATCCGAAGCGGATTACGAATCCGACTGCCGCCGTGGCGGCATCTGGCGCAAGATCAAGGAAGTCCCCTACGCCATCGCGATGGAGGTGAAGTATTCCAAGGAAGAGATTCTGACGATCTACTTCAACCGCGCCTATCTCGGCGCAGGCGCGCGCGGGTTCGAGGCCGCCGCCCAGCGCTATTTCGGCAAATCCGCGAATGAGGTGTCCGCCGCCGAAGCCGCGATGCTCGCAGGCCTGCTGAAAGCCCCCTCCTACTTCGCCCCCACCAACAACATGGACCGGGCCCGCGCCCGCGCCAACGTCATCGTCGGGTTGATGGAAGATCAGGGCTACCTCACAGCCGAACAGGCGGATGAGGCGCGCAACACCCCCGCCCGCCTGTCCGAGGCCGCGGCCTCCCGGTCCGGCGGCTTCTTCGCCGATTGGGTGATGGAAACCGCCCCCGCCTTCCTGACATCGGAAACCACCGAAGACGTGGTCATCAGCACCACGCTGGACCAGCGCCTTCAGAAAGCCGCCGAAGAGGCGCTCGCCTTCGTCTTTGACACAAAGATCAAGCAAGGCTCCAACGCACAGGCCGCCATCGTTGTCATGTCCGCCGATGGGGCCGTCCGCGCCATGGTCGGCGGGCGCAAGATCGAAGCGGCGGGCAGCTTCAACCGCGCGACGCAGGCCCTGCGCCAGACCGGTTCCACCTTCAAACCCTTTGTCTACGCCGCCGCCCTCGATCTGGGGTGGAGCCCGGCAGATTACGTCGAAGACACCCCCCTTACCCTCAACATCCCCGGCTCCGGTCCCTGGACACCGAAGAACTACGACAATGAATTCAAGGGACTGATCACGCTCACCCAGGCCCTTGCCGAAAGCCGCAACATCCCCGCCGTCAAGGTGTCCGAGTCCGTCGGTCGCGACCTCGTCCGTGAAGTCGCCGCCAATTTCGGCATCCAAAGCGACCTCGCCGCAGGGCCCGCCCTCGCCCTAGGGGCCTCAGAATCCACCCTGATCGAAATGACCGGCGCTTTCGCAGGCATCCTGAACGGCGGCTCCTCCGTCACGCCCTACGGCCTTGTCGAACTCCGCCTTCAGGGCGAAGAGGAACCCCTGATCGGCGCCGCAGGCGGCATCGGTGAACGGGTCATTCAGGAACAATCCGCCCGCCTGCTCACCTACATGATGTCTCAGGTCATCGAAACCGGCACCGGCACCCGCGCCCAACTCGACGGCCGCCCCGCCGCAGGCAAGACCGGCACCACCCAAGCCGCCCGCGACGCATGGTTCGTGGGCTTCACCGCCGATTACGTGGCGGGCGTCTGGATGGGATATGATGACAACACGCCGCTGACCGGCGTTACCGGCGGCGGCCTGCCAGCCGAAATCTGGCACGAGGTGATGATGCGCGTCCATGACGGGGTCGAAGTCAAACCCCTTCCCATGGAAATCCCCGAACCCCGCACCCCGCCGCAGCCAGAGTACGCCCAGCCCTTGCCCGACCAATCCGGCCAAGGCCAGATCCAGCAACAGCCGCAACGCGACCGCTCACAGGAAGACCCCGTCGAATCCCTCCTGCGCGATCTGCTGGGCATCTACTGAAACGCAACGCATGAAAAAACCCGCCGGGGAAATCCCCTGACGCATTTTGTTTGGTAGGACTTGGATAGGACCATACAGCTCAAGACGATCATCAACGGAAAGCGCTAACCAATTTCTGCTTGACGCTCCAGATGCCATACTCCCGCCAGAGTTGGCGCAGAAAGACGAAGTATTGAGTTGGTTGCGGATGCCGATGAGACGAATTTCGAACTACATTCTGGTCGTCTTGCAGTGGGTATTGGTGGTCTGGGGCCTTTTCACCATACTCACCACACTGCATCTCTATGCTATCGAGGCCAGCTATTTCGCGGGCCTTCCGTCAGCCACTGTCGCCGAGGATTCCTTTTCTCCACCAACTTTGCACCGTTTGGTGGTCGGCTTGTGCACTGGCATAGCAACCGTAGGGATTGGTGGAACGCTGTTCTATCTCAGGCGCTTATACTTGGCGCGGTGACTGTCTCCAGAGCAGCCTTCTTTCCGTCGGTTGTGACCGCCGAGCCTTGCATATCTGACAGTATTGGCACCTCCAGCAGGAGTTCAGGTCCGCTCTCCCAAAACAGCCGAGGCGGGCCTTACTAGGCTCGCCCCACGTAGAAAATCTCTGGCCAAAGGCTGTTTGCCTCATCCTTGTCCAACAAAACAGAATGCGTCAGGCCATCCCCGGCGGGTTTTTCATTCCACACCCTGCTAAGGGTCAGATCGTTTTCAGTTCCGCCACCAGACGGTCGATATCGCCGCCGTTGCGATCCAAGAGCGCGCCGATCTCCGTCCGCTCCGAGGCCAGCATGTTGACCCCTTCGATGATGATGTTGAAGAACAGGTTCTTCCCCGACTTGTCCGACACATGCCAGCGCAGATCGAACGGCGCCTCACCCTGCAGATAGGCGACCGAGATCACCTCGAAATAGCTCTTGATCGGGCGCGCATCCGTCACCTCGATCCGGCCCCCGATGAATTCCCGGAACCGGCGGCCATATTTGCGGCTCAGATAGCCCTGATAGGCCTTGGTAAAGGCAGACAACTGCCCCGAGCTTGCCTGCCGCGCCGCAGGCCCCAGCGCCGACCGCGCAATCACCGGCACATCGGCATAGCGCGCGAACATCCGTTCGAAATCCCCGAACATCGCGTTCTCGGACTTACCCGATGCGATGATGCGGTTCACATCCGCAACCGCGGAATCGATCAGCCCGCGCGCATCGTCAACCGTCAGCGCAAAGACAGGCATGGGCAGGCCAAAGGCCGCCGTCGCCGCCAGCGCGATCGAGGTGAATCCCCGGCGTGTCAGCCGGGCCGAGTTGTGATCAT
Organism: Fuscovulum sp.; assembly: GCA_035192965.1. Lineage (NCBI taxonomy): Bacteria > Pseudomonadati > Pseudomonadota > Alphaproteobacteria > Rhodobacterales > Paracoccaceae > Fuscovulum > Fuscovulum sp. Next base: position 4,027,013 of record CP136571.1, read on the forward strand.
TCCGCATAGGGGTCCTCGAAATCTGAATAAGGGTCTTCGAAACCAACATCCGCCTCACCAGCCGCACCCCCCAGTGCGAAGCGACGGTTCTGCAAATACAGCAGGCGCGTCTGCGCATAGCTGTCGGCACTCTCATATAGAACGGAATCGACCGTTTCTGAATAGCGCGCCCGATCACTCAGCCGCGAGGCGACCTTGGTTCCCGTCGCGTAATAGGATTCCGGCTGCGGCAATGCCAGCCGCACCGGGTTGGCCGCCACATCCACGATCACGCCCACCAGATCGCGGCTCGTCGTCGGCCCCATGAACGGCACTTCGGCATATTTACCCTCGGGCGCACCCCAGACATGAAGCGTCTCGCCGAAATCGGTCGGGTCGCCCGCCACACCCAAAGCCGTGGCCGGATCGAACAGCCCGCCAACGCCGACCGTGGTATTGATCGCAAAGCGCAGCGTGTTCTCTGCCGCCTTGCCCAGCCGCAGTTGCAGGATGTTGTTCAGCACATCCCCCGGCGCATCCAGATTGGTGGCAAAGTTCGAAATCCCCTGCTCCACCGGTTCCGGCAGGATTGAGCTATAGGTGTTGGCCGTGGGCCGCAGCAGCACCTTGTCCACGCCGCGGTTGAATTCGTGAATCTCGCGGTTCTGCGCCTCGTTCGGGTCATTCACCCCGGTCGCCATCGGCGCAGGCCCGCAGGCCGTCAGCATCAGCGCGCACAGGCCCGCAGGCAGGGCCACCCGCCCGAAACGGCCAGCGGCCCGGCCAGAAAACGTCATTTGCGCCAAATTCATCCTGCTCCCTAAATCCTGTCCCGATCCGCGGTGCACCTGTCTGGTCCCAGCCTTATGCCGCCCCGCCCCCCATGACAACCGCCCGACCGTGTCGCCGTGGTCACGAAATGCGGAAACCCGCCTCACCCTACCCCAATCCTACGCAGCAGGGGCGCGTTCAGATTTCCCGCCGCGCCCCAATGGCGGAAAGCGGCCTGCCGCCCTTCACCTAGATCCCAACTTCCCCGTGGCAGGGCACCGGCGGCCATGCTAATTGTCTCGGCAGGCGGGCAACCGCCGGGTAACCAGTGATCGGTTGAAAAGGAAGCGCGACGCATGTGGCGAAGCGGACTCTCCCATGGCGCAGCAGAGCTGCGCCTTGCGTTTAAAACGCAGCGCGGCCTTTTCGTCGCCGCCATCCTCTTTTCCAGCGCCGTCAACCTGCTGATGCTGACCAGCCCGCTTTATATGCTGCAGGTCTATGATCGCGTCCTCGGCAGCCAGTCCGAGGCGACCCTTGTCGCGCTGACCCTGCTGATGACCGCGCTTTTCGTCATCATGGCCCTGCTTGATCACCTGCGCGGCCGCATCCTCGCCCGCATCGGCGCGGGCCTTCAGGATGCACTCGATGCGCGCGTGTTCAAAGCCGCCCTCACACGCCAATCCATAGCCCCCGACGACAGCGCCGCCCTCGCCGCCCAGCGCGATGTCGAGGCGATCCGCGCCTTCTGGTCGTCGCAATCCGTCACCGCCCTGATCGATATGCCTTGGGCCCCGCTCTATTTCGCCGCGATCTTCATCTTTCACCCCATTCTCGGCTGGCTCGCTGTTGCCGGGGCCGTCGTGATCCTCGGCATGGCGCTGCTCAATCAGCGCAACACCCGCCACGCCCTGCAACGCGCCAACGAAACCACCCTCCAGGCCGACCGCATGGCCGACAGGATGCGCGCCGAGTCTGAAACGATCCGCGCCCTCGGCATGACCGGTGCCGCCTTCGACCGCTGGCAGAAAACCCGCAGCACTGCCCTGTCGGAAAACATCATCGCAGGCGACAGTGGCGGCGGATGGTCCGCCGCCTCGCGCGGCTTCCGCCTGTACCTGCAATCGGCGATGCTGGGCCTTGCCGCCTGGGTCGTGCTTCAGGGCGAACTGACCGCCGGCGCCATGATCGCGGCCTCCGTCCTCATGGGCCGCGCGCTGCAACCCATCGAACAGACCGTGGCGCAATGGCCCATCCTCACCCGCACGATGGAGGCGCGCGCCCGCCTCGCAGATCTGCTATCACGTGTGCCGCCAACTGCGCCGCGCACCGCGCTGCCCCGCCCCGCCGCAAAGATCGAGGTGGCAAACATCTCCCTCATCCCCCCCGGCCAATCCGCCCCCACCCTGCGCGGCCTGTCCTTCACCCTGCAACCCGGCCAGGCGCTCGGTGTCATCGGCCCCTCCGGGGCTGGCAAATCCACCCTCGCCCGCGCGCTCACCGGCCTCTGGCACCCTGCCTCGGGCAGCATCCGCCTTGATGGCGCCAGCCTTGATCAATTCGATCCCGACCGTCTCGGCGCGTTGATCGGCTATCTGCCCCAGCGCGTCAGCCTGTTTGATGGCACCATCGCCGAAAACATCGCCCGCCTCGCCCCCACCGATGATGCCCGCATTGTCGCCGCCGCACAGGCCGCCGCCGCCCATGACATGATCCTGCGCCTGCCGCGCGGCTATGACACCCGGCTCGATAGCACGGGTGGCCTGCTGTCCGGCGGCCAGATACAGCGCATCGGTCTTGCCCGCGCGCTCTTTGGCCAACCGGCCCTGCTCATCCTTGATGAGCCCAATTCCAACCTCGACAACGAAGGATCGCTCGCCGTGAACGCCGCCATCCGCGCGCACAAGGCCGCAGGCGGGGCCGCCCTCATCATGGCTCACCGCCCCGCCGCCATTCAGGAATGCGACCTCCTCCTCGTGCTCGAAGACGGCCTGCGCCGCGCCTTCGGCCCGCGCGATCAGATCCTGCGCGACATGGTCCAGAACGCCGGCGATATCGTGGGCAAGGTCGCACCGGGGGGCATCCGATGACCGCCACCCCCGATTGGTCTGCCCGCCGCCACATCCGCGCGGGCCTGCTCACCCTCGCCGGCCTTGCCGCCCTGCTGGGCCTCTGGGGCAGCGGCACCGAACTCGACGGCGCGATCATCGCGCCCGGTCAGATCCAGGTCGACCAGAACCGCCAGATCGTCCAGCACCCCGATGGCGGCGTTGTCGAAACCATCGCCGTGCGCGAAGGCCAACCGGTTCAGGCGGGCGATCTTCTCCTGTCGCTCGACGGCGCGCTCCTGCGTTCGGAACACAGCATCGTCGAAGCGCAGCTTCACGAAATCCGCGCCCGCCGCGCCCGGCTGGAGGCCGAGCGTGACGATGCCCCCGCCCTCACCTTCCCGCCCGATCTGACCGCCCTCGCCGCCACCCGCCCCGACGTGGCCGAACAACTCGAAGGTCAGAACCGCCTGTTCATGGCGCGCCTCGAAACCATCGCCCGCCAATCCGAACAACTCGCCCGCCGCAAGGCCCAGACCGCCGCCCAGATCGAAGGCATCGACGCCCAATCCGCCGCCCTTGTCACCCAGACCGACCTGATCACCCGCGAACTCACCGACCAGCAATCCCTGCTCGATCGTGGTCTTGCTCAGGCTGCCCGCGTCCTCGCCCTGCAACGCGAAGCCGCCAGCCTGCAAGGCCGCACCGGCGAACTTGCCTCCCTCCGCGCTCAGGCCGAAGGCCGGATCACCGAGATCGACCTTGAAACCCTCCGCCTCGCCGCCCTGCGCCGCGAAGAAGCCACCGCCGAACTGCGCGACATCGGCCCAACAGAACGTGAGCTTGCCGAACGGCGCGGCGCGCTAGCCGAACGCATCGCCCGGCTGGATATCCGCGCCCCCGTTTCCGGCACCGTCCTTGGCCTGTCGGTCACCACCCCCCGCGCCGTGCTGCGCCCCGCCGATCCGATCCTGTACCTCGTCCCGCAGGATCGCCCGCTCGTCATTGCCATCCGCATCCCGCCCGCCAATGTCGATGAGGTGCGCATCGGCCAACCCGTCCGTCTGGTCTTTCCCGCCCTTTCGGCGCGCGACACGCCGGAACTTGCAGGCACCCTCGCGCTTGTCTCCGCTGATGCGCTCGCCGATCAGAATACCGGCCAGCCCTTCTTCCGCGCCGAAATCACCCTGTCGCCGCAGGAAATCTCCCGTCTTGACGGGCTCACCCTCCTGCCCGGCATGCCTGTCGACGCCTTCATCCGCACCGGAACGCGCACCCCGATGGCCTATCTCCTGCAACCCTTCACCGATTACTTCCGGCAGGCCTTCCGCGAATCCTGATACCGCGTCCCTACGCCCGCCCCCAACGCCCGCTCTTGCCGCGCCCCCCGCCCCCGGCTAGCCTCCGCGTCAAATGACTCCCGGAGGAACCATGTCCATCGAAGCCCGCCTCGCCGAACTCGGCGTCACCCTCCCCGATGCCCCCGCCCCGGCGGCGAATTACGTCCCCTTCGTGGTGGTGGGCAACATCGTCCACGTCTCGGGCCAGATCAGCCAGAACGTGAACGGCCTGATCAAGGGCCGCCTCGGCGATGACCTCGCCATCGAACAGGGGGCCGAGGCCGCGAAATCCTGCGCCATCTCCCTGCTCGCTCAGGTGAAAAAGGCCTGCGGCGGCGATCTCTCCCGCCTCGTCCGCGTGGTGAAACTGACGGGTTTCGTCAACTCCACCCCCGAATTCATCGATCAGCCCAAGGTCATCAACGGCGCATCCGATTTCCTCGTCGCCGCTTTGGGCGATGCGGGCCGCCATGCGCGCTCGGCGGTGTCCGCCGCCTCGCTGCCGCTTGGCGTCGCGGTGGAAATCGAAGGCATCTTTGAAATCCGCTGATCCCATGTCTGCAAGCCCCTCCCCCAGCCTGCCGCCCGCCTTCCTCAAGGCCCCCATCGCCCACCGCGCCTACCACGATGTGGCGCAGGGCTGCCCGGAAAACAGCCGCGCCGCCATCCGCGCGGCCATCGCAGCCGGCTACGGGATCGAGATTGACCTGCAACTGTCGCGCGACGGCGTCCCGATGGTGTTCCATGATGAAACCCTCGAACGCCTCACCCCGCGCGACGGCTGGCTTCGTGACCTCACCGCCGCCGAACTCGCCGCCATCCCGCTCAAGGGCGGCGATGAAGGCATCCCGACCCTTGCCGACATCCTCACCCTCGTCGCAGGCCGCACCCCCCTGCTGATCGAGCTAAAGGATCAGACCCTCCGCATGGCAGATACCGACGGTCGCCTCGAACAGGCCACCGCCGCCCTGCTGGCGGGCTACGTGGGCCCTGTCGCGGTGATGTCCTTCAACCCGCATTGCATCGCCCATATGGCCCGCCTTGCCCCCGCCCTGCCGCGCGGGCTCACCACCTCGGCCTATGATCCGGAAGACTGGCACCCCCTGCCCGCCGCCACTTGCGCCCACCTGCGCGACATCCCCGATTACGACCGCGTTCAGGCCAGCTTCATCAGCCACGAAGCCGCCGACCTCGCCCGCCCCCGCGTGGCCGACCTCGCCGCGCAGGGCGCCGCCATCCTCTGCTGGACGATCAAATCTCCCGCGGCAGAGTCCGAGGCGCGGCACATCGCCCAGAACATCACCTTCGAACAGTACCCGGCCACGATCCCAGCTTGACGCCCCCCTTCGCCAAGCCACCTTCATCTTGGCAAAAGTACCCTCGGGGGGTCTGGGGGGCAGACGGCCCCCCAGCCTCTCCGCAAAACAACGGCCGGGAATGACCCAGACAGACCTCCTCGACAGCGTCACCGATCTGCCCGCCCCCGATTGGGACGCGCTGGCCTGCCCGGAATGCGCCGATGGTGGCCGCCCGGTCGATCCCTTCACGACCCACCGCTTCCTCGCCGCGCTCGACAGGTCCGGCTCCACCGGCACCGGTACCGGCTGGCAGCCCCGCCCGCTGGTGATCCGCGATGATACCCGCCTGCTCGCCGCCACGCCCCTCTATGTGAAATCCCACAGCCAGGGCGAATACATCTTCGATCACGGCTGGGCGCAGGCACTGGAACGTGCGGGCGGGCGCTACTACCCCAAACTCCAGATCGCCGTCCCCTTCACGCCCGCCACAGGCCGCCGCTTCCTAGCCGCACCCGATGCCCCCCATGCCCGCGACACGCTGGTGGACGCCGCGATCCACCTCGCCCGCACCAACCACCTCTCCTCGCTCCACGCCACCTTCTGCACCGGCGAAGAGGCCGAAACGCTGGCCGCCCGCCACGGTCTGTTGCACCGCGTCACCCAGCAATTTCATTGGGAAAACCGCGGCTACACCACCTTCGACGATTTCCTGAACGACCTCTCCTCGCGCAAGCGCAAGATGATCCGCAAGGAACGCGAAACCGCCCATGCCTCTGGCCTCACCATCCGCCAGCTGACTGGCGATCAGATCGAACCCCGCCACTGGGATGCTTTCTGGACCTTCTATCAGGACACCGGCGCCCGCAAATGGGGCACCCCCTACCTGACCCGCCGCTTCTTCACCCAGGCGCACGAGACCCTGCGCGACGACATGCTTCTCGTTCTGGCCGAACGCCCCGACGGCACCCCCGTCGCTGGCGCGCTCAACTTCATCGGCCGCCACACGCTCTTTGGCCGCTACTGGGGCTGCATCGAGGATCACCCCTGCCTGCATTTCGAACTCTGCTACTATCAGGCCATCGATTGGGCCATCACCCATCGCCTCGCCCGGGTCGAGGCAGGCGCACAGGGCGAACACAAACTCGCCCGTGGCTACCTGCCCACCCCCGTCCACTCCCTGCATTGGATCGCCGAACCCGGCTTCCGCGATGCGGTCGCGCAATACCTCCGCGCCGAACGCCGCGCCGTGGACGAAGAGATCGAAGTCCTCACCGCCTACGGCCCCTTCCGGCAGGTCACCGCCGAACCATGACAGCAGCGTTGACCTTCCCCCGCCCGCCTGTCACCCATCACAGGGTTGTTTCACGAAGCGTTAAAGGTTTCGCAGAAACATTCCCCGATTTTTCGCAGAAAAATCGCCCTGCCCAACCTGATGAATGAAAGCCGCCATGATCGACCGCCCTGCCGACAGCACCCTCTCCGAAGCCGATCTCACATCCCTTCTCGCCAATGGCTGGATGAAAATCGAAGGCGGCCGCGCCATCGCCAAGGTCTACACCTTCCGCAACTTCGTCGAGGCCTTCGGTTTCATGACCCGCGCCGCGATCTGGGCGGAAAAATGGGATCACCACCCCGATTGGTCCAACGTCTACAAGACCGTGACTGTCACGCTCACCACCCATGATACGGGCGGGCTGACCGCGCTGGACCTTAAACTCGCAGCCAAGATGGATCATCTGGCCGAGCATTAAGGCGGCGACTAATCCTCCACCTCCACCGTGGCCCAGGTCTCGAAACACACGCCCCCCGCCAGCGCCATCACCCCGATGGTCGCCCGCCCGCCAAGGCCCCGTTCGCGCCCGAACACCTCGACGAACAGGTCCGACAGCCCGCTGGATACTTTGTGCACATCCTCATAATCCGGCGTGCAGACCACGAAGTTCAACGTCCGCACGATGCTGCGCACCTTGTCCAGTGACCCCACCGCCTGCCGGATGCCGCCCAGCACGTTCAGCCCCGTCCGCCGCGCCGCCGCATAGCCCTGATCCGTCGTCAGGTCCGCCCCCAGCCGTCCCTTATGGGTGATCTCCGTTCCGATCTGCGCCACATGGCCCGACAGGAACAGCAGGCTCCCCACCCGATGATAGGGCTTCATCGTCCCGTAATCCGCCCCGTAATACCCCATCACGTCGAAATCCGGGATATCCAGCCCCATCTCGATCGCCAACCGCTCCGGTGTCATCCGCGCCTCCCTTGTCCTGCGGCCAGCCTGACCCACCACCCCCCGATGTTCAAGCCGCTTCCGGCGTCAGCCAGGGCCGCAGCAACGCCAGTGGATGCGCCCGCAGCGTCAACCGCATCGACACATAATCCTCCACCACCTGCTCGCCCGCCGTCATGGCCCGAAACACCACCGCAGGCTCCACGATCCCCTCGCCATCCATATCCCCCGCAAACAGCGGCAGTGGCTTGCTCTCGCCAAGCGCCTTTGCCGCCCACAGCGCATCCCGGCGCGAAAGGCCCAGTGCGGCAAAGCAATCCGCCTCGGCCAGCCGCGCCAGCATCAGCGCGCTGATCCCCGCCCGGCGCCAGACATCCTCCACCGCCACATAGCCATTGCCCCGCGCCCCCACGATCCACTGCGCCTCATCCTCGGCCATGCCCTTGATCTGCCGCAGCCCCAGCCGCAGCGCCAACCCGCCCCGCCCGTCGGGTTCCATCACATTGTCCCAATGGCTCGCATTGATGCAGGGCGGGCGCACCGCCACCCCATGCTCGCGCGCATCCCGCACGATCTGGGCCGGCGCATAAAACCCCATCGGCTGGCTGTTCAGCAGCGCGCAGGCGAAAATCCCCGGATGATGCCGCTTCAGCCACGCACTGGCATAGACCAGCAGCGCGAAACTCGCCGCGTGGCTTTCGGGGAACCCGTAACTCCCGAACCCTTCGATCTGCGCGAAACAGCGCGCGGCAAAGTCTGCGTCATATCCTTTCGCCAGCATCCCCTCCATGAACCGATCCCGGAACTCGCTGACCGACCCATGCTTCTTGAACGTCGCCAGCGACCGGCGCAGCCGGTCGGCTTCCGTCGGCGTGAAGCCTGCCCCGATGATGGCGATCTGCATCGCCTGCTCCTGGAACAGCGGCACGCCCAGCGTCTTGCCCAGCACCCGCCCCAATTCGTCAGATGGAAAGGAAACCACCTCCTGCCCGTTCCGCCGCCGCAGAAAGGGATGCACCATATCCCCCTGAATCGGCCCGGGCCGGATGATCGCCACCTGGATCACCAGATCGTAGAATGTCCGCGGCCGCATCCGCGGCAGGAAATTCATCTGCGCCCGGCTTTCCACCTGAAACACGCCAAGGCTATCGGCCTTGCACAGCATGTCATAGGTCGCCGCATCCTCGGCGGGCAGACTGGCAAGGGTATGGTGCAACTGGTGATGCTTGCCCAGCAGGTCAAACCCCTTGCGGATGCAGGTCAGCATCCCCAGCGCCAGCACATCCACCTTCAGGATGCCCAAGGTATCAATGTCATCCTTGTCCCAGCAGATGACGGTCCGATCCTCCATCGTGGCATTCTCCACCGGCACCAGCTCATCCAGCCGCCCCTCGGTGATGATGAACCCGCCGACATGCTGGCTCAGATGCCGGGGAAAGCCCTGAATCTCGTCGATGATCTGCATCGTCAGCGCCAGCCGCCGATCCGCCGGGTCCAGCCCGATCTCGCGCAGCCGCACCTCCGTGATCTGCCCGGGCCCGCCCCAGCCCCAGATCTGGCTCGACATCGCCGCCAGCGTATCCTCGGTCAGCCCCATCGCGCGCCCCACCTCGCGCACCGCCCGCTTGCCCCGGTAATGGATCACCGTGGCGCACAGCCCCGCCCGGTGCCGGCCGTAGCGCGCATAGATATGCTGGATCACCTCCTCGCGCCGCTCATGCTCGAAATCCACGTCGATGTCCGGCGGCTCGTTGCGCGCCTCCGACACGAACCGCTCAAACACCATGGTGCCAATCTCCGGGGAAACCGACGTCACCCCCAACGCATAGCACACCACCGAATTGGCCGCCGATCCCCGCCCCTGGCACAGAATCCCCCGCCCCCGCGCAAACTGCACGATGTCATGCACGGTCAGGAAATAGGGCTCGTATTTCAGCTTCCCGATGAGCTGTAATTCATGCGCCATCTGCGCCCGCACCCGGTCTGACGCCCCGGCAGGATAACGCCAGTCCAGCCCAGCCCAGGCCAGCCGCGCCAACCGCTCTGCCGCCGTCTCGCCCCCCGTCACCTCGGACGGGTATTCATAGCGCAACTCATCCAGCGAAAACCGCAAGCGCGCCGCCACCTCCCCCGCCCGATGCACCGCCGCCTCATGGTCCGCAAACAGGCGCAGCATCTCGGCCTCCGACCGCAACCGCTGCTCGGCATGGGGCAGCGCGCGGCGGCCCAGCGCATCCACCCGCACCCCCAGCCGGATTGCCGTCAGCACATCCGCCATCCGCCGCCGCGATCCGTGATGCATCATCGGCAGCGCACTCGCCACCGGGGTCACCCCCACCCCTTCGGCCAGCCGCGCCAGCCGCACAAACCGCGCCCGATCCTGCCCGTCATAGCGCGGCGCCATCAGCAGATGGCACGCGCCGGGAAACCGCGCCACCAACCGCCCCACCACCCCGCGCCACGCCCCCATCTCCCCCCGCGCGGGCGGATGGATCAGCAGCACCATCCCCGCGCCCCAATCCAGCAGGTCTTCCACCCCCAGATCACAGGCCCCCTTCGCCACCCGCAACCGACCGAGTGAGATCATCCGGCACAGCCGCCCCCACCCCGCCCGATCCTCGGGCAGACAGGTCACCGTGAATCCGTCCCGCAACACGATCCGCGCTGCCGGGATCAGCCGCGTCCCGGCCCACGCCCGCCCCTCCTCTGCCGCCACCCGCGCCAGTTCCCGCACCCGCGCATGGGCCCGCACGATGCCCGCCACGGAATTCACATCCGCCACCGCCAGCCCCGCCATCCCCATCTCGGCGGCACGCGCAATCAACTCCTCGGGATGCGACGCCCCGACAAGAAAGGTGAAATTTGACAGGGCCGACAATTCGACAAAGGCCATGGGCAGCAGGGGATTCGCTCAGGTTCCAAAAGAACATTATAGGAACATCAGCCTGAAAGACGAGTCCCCCTCAACCCGCCTCACTCCCAGCCGAGGATCACCTCAACCGCCTCTTCCGCCGTCTCCACGAACCGGAACAACCCAAGGTCCGCCTGCGCGATCAGCCCCTCATCCGCCAGCGCCTGCCAGTCCACGATCTTCTCCCAGAACGCGCGGCCGAACAGCAGGAACGGCACCCGCTTCATCCGCCCCGTCTGGATCAGCGTCAGCGCCTCGAACATCTCGTCCAACGTGCCGAACCCGCCGGGGAAAATGCACACCGCCCGCGCCCGCATCAGGAAATGCATCTTGCGGATGGCAAAGTAATGAAAGTTGAAACACAGGTCCGGCGTCACATGGGCATTGGGCGCCTGCTCATGCGGCAACACGATATTAAGGCCGATGGATTGCCCCCCCGCCTCTGCCGCGCCAAGGTTTCCCGCCTCCATGATGCCGGGGCCGCCCCCCGTCACCACCACCAACTCCCGCCCGTAACTCTTCAAACTCTCCTCGGTGATGCGAAACGCCAGCTTGCGCGCCTCCTCATACCACCCCGCCAAGGCCCCCGCCGGCCCGGTACCATCCGCACGCACCCGCGCCGATCCCATCACCACCACGGTGGACCGTATCCCCCGCTCGTCCAGCACCATCTGCGGCTTGAGCAGCTCCAACTGCAACCGCACCGGGCGCAACTCCTCGCGCATCAGGAAATCGGTGTCGGTGAAAGCCAGCCGATAGGCCGGGGCGCGGGTCTGCGCCGTATCCGGCAACCGCTCCGCCGCCGCCACATCCTGCGTGCTGTCCCGGAACGGGTGCGCGCGTCCATCATCCTTGGCTGTCATTCCGGTCCTCTTGTTGCGCGGCTGCGCCACCTTCTCTATAGGCTCCATCTCTATAGGGTCGCACCGGATCAGACCAATCAAAAGGGGGGAAACCATGTCCTACGCCGCGCTCGAAGCTGCCATCGAAACCGCATGGGATGCCCGCGACAGCATCACCCCCGCCACCCGCGGCGAAACCCGCGACGCGATCGAATCCACGCTCACCGCGCTCGACAGCGGCACCCTGCGCGTGGCCGAACGTCAGGCCGATGGCAACTGGCACGTTAACCAATGGGCCAAGAAGGCCGTCCTCCTCGGCTTCCGGCTCAAGGATATGGAACCCCACAGCGGCGGCCCGCAGGGCAGCACCTGGTGGGACAAGGTCGACAGCAAGTTCAACGGCTGGGGCCCCGATCAGTGGAAATCCGCAGGCTTCCGCGCGGTCCCCAACTGCATCGTCCGCCGCTCGGCCTTCATCGCCAAGGGCGTGGTTCTGATGCCCTCCTTCGTCAACCTCGGCGCCTATGTCGATGAAGGTACCATGGTCGACACCTGGGCGACCGTCGGCTCCTGCGCGCAGATCGGCAAGAACGTCCACCTCTCGGGCGGCGTCGGCATCGGCGGCGTGTTGGAACCCATGCAGGCCGGCCCCACCATCATCGAGGACAACTGCTTCATCGGCGCCCGCTCCGAAGTGGTGGAAGGCTGCATCGTTCGCGAAGGCTCGGTCCTCGGCATGGGCGTGTTCATCGGCAAATCGACCAAGATCGTCGATCGCGAAACCGGCACTGTCACCTATGGCGAAGTGCCCGCCGGTTCGGTCGTCGTCGCAGGCTCCATGCCGTCAAAGAACGGCATCAACCTCTACTGCGCCGTGATCGTGAAAAAGGTCGATGCGCAAACCCGCTCCAAGACCTCGATCAACGAACTCCTGCGCGACTGATCACACCAAGAGGGGGGCAGAGCGCAACCTCTGCCCCTTCATCTTGGCCCAAATACCCAAATTCCGACAGCACCACCCGCACCACGCCAACGAAGTCGGGGCTCCCCCGCCCCCGCCCGCCTGCCCGCCGCAGACCTAGCGCATCAACAGCCGCGCCTCGCCCGCCTTCACCTCAGACCGCGCCAACGGCCCAAAGGCCGCCACGCCCTCGCGCAGGCTCGGCAAAAGCCGCAGGATCTCTTCCTGCACCTCGGCATCGAAGGCCTTCATCGTGCAATCGCCCGGGAAATAGCTTTCGCAAGGCAGCCCGTTCGCCGTCACCACCTCGTGCCGGTCAAACAGCAGGTGCAGATAGGTCACCGCGCCGCCCTCCACCACCCGCACCGCGTGATCGTCCACCAGATGCTTGGCCTTCACCAGCACCTCCGGCTCACCGAACAGCAACTCCGCCCGCGCGCCCGCCACCAGCACCCGGTGGTTGGGCGACAGGCGCACCGCCGCGTGATCGCCCAGCGTCCCCGCCGCAATCTCCACCGGCGCATCCACGCCCTGCGCGGCGCGCACCACTCGCCCCACCCAGCGCAGCACCTGCGCCCCATGATCCCGCGTCAGAACCGGATCCCCCGGCGCCAACCGCTCCACGGCAACCTGCCCCCCCGGCACGTCGATCAACGTCCCTTCGGTGAAACAGGCAACCACCGACAATGTCACAAAGCCCACGTCGGTATTGCCCATGCTGTCGGTGACCTCATAGGTCAGCACCTGATCCGCCAGGCTGTTCACCGACTGGACATAAAGCACCCCATCCAGCCCCAGCGTGACTGTCTCGCCCGTGGGCAGCGTCACGCTGTCCCCGGCCTCTACAGCAACGCCGTTGATCTTGGTCACCTTCAAAATCGACCCGACGCTCGATTTGTCGTTGCCCACCACATCCAGCGTTGCCAGATCGCCCTTGCGGATCGTCACCTCGTCATCCTGCGCGATCAGCCCGACCTGCACCGATCCCGCCGCCACCATCACGGCGGAATCAAACGCCCCATCCCCGGAATCCGCGATGGCCATGCGGAACGTGTTCACCGCGCCCGCCTGAACCGGCACCTTCAGCGTCAGCGTGACGGTGAACCCGTCCATCTCGGTGTTATAGCTGTTCGAAGCCGCCGGGTTGTCGACATACAGGTTCGAATTCACCCTGTTGTTGATGTTGTCGATAGAGATGCTTCCCGCACCCAACACCAGTTCCGCCGGAACCCCGTTCACCCAGACGGCAAAGGCATCGTTGAAGCCGGAATTGACATATTCCAGATACTCCTCCGACGACCAGACGATCTGCATCGTCAGCACATCCCCCGTCGGGATGAAACTCGCCTCGAACACCGCCGCGTCAAAGGTCAGCTGCCCCGACACCGCGCCCAGCATGGCATCGCCCGCCCCCTTGAGGTCGGTCGACGTCCCTTCCGAGATATTGGCATCCCCGGCGCTCTGGGTGAAATCCGCCACCCGCCCCGTCGACAGGATCAACCCTCTGTCCGAAGGTGCGACACCGGGCATCGTCGTGTCGGCGCCCGAATAGATGCCAACCTGCTCAGCCTGACCCGTGAAGCTGGCCGAAACGACAGTCACACCCTCGCCAAAGATGGTCGCGGCCATCTGTTCGGCACTGGCGGTATCGATCAGCAATTCCGTCGCGGACATCGAGGCACTCTCCAGATACTCTCTCGAAATCCGTAAACGACCGAAAGTTAACCTTTGTTAATTTTTCCTGCGAACTCGCCCCCCGCGCAGCCGCTTTGCGCTCTCCGCCCGGGGATGCTATCGCTTGGCCGCGCAAACCAAAAAGGCCCGCCATGACCGAAGCCCCTCCCCCCAAGCGCGAAAAGCGCCCCCAGCAGGTCTATACGCTGGTGGTCGAAGTGGGCCGCAAGCCGGGTGATGGCCTGCCCGACAAATCCACCGGGGCCGCGCTGATGATCTATGCCTCCGGCGTGGACGAAGACGAAGCCGTCCGCGAAACCGTCGCCATCCTGAAACAGGCCGATCTCGCGCCGCTCGACGTGTCCGGCTACGGCACGCTCGAGGATCGTCTCAAAGGCGGGGATGAGATTGATGCCGACGAACGCGCCCTGATGCAGCGCGCGCTGGATGAAAACTCGGTCATCGTCGCCCAGATGAACCCGTTCTACGACTGATCCGTCACACCGCGCGCCGCTGCAACCGCTCCAGCGCCGTCCGCAGCGGCAGCGCCTCATAGGGGTCCAGCAGCCGCCGCGGCGTGGCCATGCCCTCGGGTCCGCCCGTGGCCAGCCAGCAGCCATCCGCCTCGATCAGTTCCGCTGTCCCAAGGTCCAGCACCACACCCACTGCCACGGCCCGGCGGCTGTCGGCCACCGCCATCTGCCCATCCGCCAGATGCCGCGCCAGCACCAGCACCTCCTCGGCTCCGAACAGATACTCCGTCTCTTCCCCGGAAATGCAGATCGGCTGATCCGGCGACACCAGCATGTCGCCCCCCTGCCCGAAATAGGGCGCACGCAGCCGGATCGGGGCCATGCTCCCCCGGCTCGGCACCTGCGCCCGCGTCACCCCGATCAGCGCCACCGCGCCATTGTCGCGCGTCAGAACCCGGTCTCCGGGCCGCAGCGCCCCCGCCGCCACCGGCCCGCGCTGTGTGGAAACCGGCGTCGCCACGCCCAGCCACCCCATCGGCCCCGGCCGCGCTGTGCCCTGCATCGCCCCAAACCACAGCACCGCCGGATGGCGCAGCACCCCGGCCCCGCCCGCGCACAGCGCCGTCAGGTCCGCCAGCCGGACGGGCATCGCCGCCTCGCCCTGCGCCATCAGCCGCTGCCCGGCCAACTCCATTTCCATCCACCAGCCGCGCCCGCGCATGTCCCAGCCGAAACTCAGCCGCGCCACGCCCAGCTTCTGCGGCAAAGGCCCCGGCAGCACATGCCGCAACACCCGCCCGCCCTGCCGGTGCAGCAACGCCATCCCCGCGCCCAGATCGTGAAACAGCGACAGCGCCACCTCATCCGCCCCGCTGCCCACACGCAGATCCAGCAACACCCCGGCCCCGGCCAGCGGCATCTCGATCTCGAACACCAGAACCCCATGCGAAAGATCGCCCGAAACGGGCGTTCCGGGCGCATCCGGCTGGTCGGACAAGGCGATCCAGCGCGTCAAATCAGGCGGCGGCGTTTACCAACATGACGCGCATCATGACCTGAGCCTCATGCGCTTTCAACACACGCCTTGCAGTCGGCCCATAACCTTTGCCGGTCCGGGCATCCAATTCGGGAAAAATCGCAAGGATTTCGTCAAGCGCATCCTGCTCAAGGCCCCCCAATGCCTGCACCCCAAGAAACAGGCTCTCGGTCGCAAGGCCCTCCGCCCAGATCACCTGATGCCGGTCAAACAGCAGATGCAGATACTCCACCTCGCCCCCCGGCAGGCGCCGAATGGTCGTGTCATTGACCAGATGCTTCGCCGCGACCAGAACCTCCGACGCGCCGAACAGCATCTCGGCCATGCTGCCCTGCACCAACACCCGATGCTCTGGCGACAGGCGCAGCGCGCCATGCCCGCCCAGCGCCCCCGCAGCAAAACCAATCGGCGCAAAGGCCCCCTTGGCCGCCACCCGCCGCCGCCCAACCCAGCGCAGGGGCTGCGCCCCCTCATCCCGCGTCAACACCAGATCGCCGGGACGCAAATCCTCAACCGCGATGGCCCCGTCCAGCGTGGCGATCCGCGTCCCCGCCACGAAACAGGGCACCATCGCCAGCGTCACCATGCCGACATCGGTCCCGCCCTGCCCGTTCGATATCGTATAGGTGAAACTCTGCGTCTCCACCGTGCCATTGGACACGGCAGTAAATGTGCCATTGGCGTTCAGCGTGATCTGCTCACCCGACGCCAGCGTGATCGTCTGCCCGGCCACCACGGGCTGGCCATTCACATGGGTGATCACCAAGGTCCCGACCGTGGTCGTGTCATTGTCCAGCACCCGCAGGATGCGTGTCCCGTTCGGCCCCATGGTTTCCGTATCATCCGCCGCGATGATCGCCGTCTGGATCGAATCCGCTGCAATCAGCAGATTGGAATCAAAGGCCGCATCCCCCACATCCGCGATTCCGATGCGGATCGTATTCGGCACCCCCGCCGTGACCGGAATCGACAGCGACAGCGTCACCGTAAATCCGTCCATTTCGGTGTTGAAGGCGTCCGTCTGGTTGTCGATGAACAGGTTCTGCTGCGTCGCCCCGTTGATGTTGTTCACACTGGCCGTGCCGCCATTCACCGTCATCGGCACCGACACACCATTCACCCAGACGCCCACCACATCGTTGAAACTGCTGTTGATGTATTCCGGGTACTCCTCAGACCCGAAAACAAAGCGCATCGTCATCATGCTGCCCGAAGGCGTAAAGCTCACCTCCAGAAACGACGCATCAAAACTGCCCGCCCCGGCCAGCGCGTTGAACAGCGGGTCATTGTTCGGCCCCGTCGTATCCGTTGTCGTTCCCGCCGCGCGGTTCGGATCACCGCTCGACTGCGTGAAATCCGCCACCCGCCCGGTGGACAGGATCACCCCGGTGTCGGAAGGCACTACACCCGGCGCAAGCTGCCCGTTGGAATAGATCGCGCTCGCGGCCGGATCACCCGTATAGGTGGCGCTGTGGACAATCACGCCGTCGCCAAAGATCGCCTCGGCCATCTGCAAGGCAGAGGCGGCCGTGTTATAGGTCAGTTCTGCACCCGTCGCCATGGTCGGACATCCGATCTGGTCCCACACTGGGCGGGATTGTTAACTTTCATTAACCTTATGCTCGGCAAATCGTCCAAAAGTTTGGCCCATTCCGCGCAGAAGTCTGTCCCGCCCCCGCCAAACCGGTCACGGTCTGGCCCGGCAGGCCCCAAATCCACCACGGCACAGGCAGTTGCAGCCCCCGGCAGCGCGCGCTATCCCCATGGCACCGCCTGAAAGGACCGCCATGCCGACCGATCCCGTCGCCCTGACCGCCGCCCTGATCCGCTGCCCCTCGGTGACCCCGGTCGAAGGTGGCGCGCTCGTCCTGCTCGAAGACCTGCTCAGCAAGGCAGGCTTTACCTGCACGCGGGTTGACAGGAACGGCACCGCCAACCTCTACGCCCGCTGGGGCACGCGCGGCGCGAACCGCAGCTTCGGCTTTAACGGCCATACCGATGTCGTCCCCGTGGGCGACCGCGCCGCCTGGACGCAAGACCCGTTCGGTGCAGCGGTGATCGACGGCTGGATGTATGGGCGCGGCGCGACCGACATGAAATCCGGCGTCGCCGCCTTCGCCGCCGCCGCCATCGACTTTGTCCACGACACCCCGCCCGATGGCGCGGTGATCCTGGCCATCACGGGCGATGAAGAGGGCGACGCCACCGATGGCACCGTCGCACTTCTCGACTGGATGGCGCAAAGCGGCGAACGGATGACCCACTGCCTTGTCGGCGAACCCACCTGCCCCGATCACATGGGCCAGATGATGAAAATTGGCCGTCGCGGCTCGCTCACCGCATGGTTCACGGCAACGGGCGTGCAAGGCCATTCCGCCTATCCCCACCGCGCCAAGAACCCCATGCGCGCGCTGACCACGCTCCTGTCCCGCCTGCCCGATCAGCTGGATGACGGCACGGGTCATTTCGACCCCTCCACCCTGCAAATCACCACCATCGATTGCGGCAATCCGGCCAACAACGTGATCCCCGCCAAAGGCAGCGCCACCGTCAACATCCGCTTCAACGATGCCCATACAGGCGAAGCCGTCGCCGCATGGCTGCGGGCCGAGGCGGCAAAGGTCGAACAGGAAACCGGCGTCACCATCGCCACGCGCATCCAGATTTCCGGCGAAAGCTTCCTCACCCCGCCGGGTGACCTGTCAGCCCTGATCTCCCGCGCGGTTCAGGCGGAAACCGGGGTTACCCCGGAACTCAGCACCACCGGCGGCACCTCGGATGCGCGCTTCGTGAAAGATCACTGCCCCGTGGTCGAATTCGGCCTTGTCGGAAAGACCATGCATCAGGTCGATGAACGGGTCGAGGTCGCACAGATCCACCAGCTCAAATCCATCTACACGCGCATCCTGCGCGACTATTTCGCCCAGAACTGACCCAGACCTGACCATGACCCTGCTCATCCAGCCGACCCGTGACATCGCCACCTGCCGCAGCCTCCGCCGCATCGTCTTTATCGAAGAACAGGGCGTCCCCGAGGCGGATGAGGTCGACGACAAGGACGACACCGCACTCCATCTGCTGGCGACCGCCAGCGGCACCCCCGTTGGTTCTGCCCGCCTGCTGATCGCAGGGGATATGGGCAAGATCGGCCGCGTTTGCGTGCTGAAATCCCATCGCGGCACCGGCCTTGGCGCAGCGCTCATCCGCGCCGCCATCACCGAACTGCGCGGCCTTGGCCTGACCACCGCCAAACTCGGCGCGCAAACCCACGCCATCGGCTTTTACGAACGCTTGGGCTTCACCGCCACCGGCCCCGAATACATGGACGCCGGCATCCCCCACCGCGACATGATCCTCGCCCTGTGATCCAGCGGAGCGCGCCCCGCAAGCGGGCCGCGCAAGCCTTTTCTGTCGTCGGCGCATCCGCGCCTCCTCCGGTGTCAGGGGACGCACGCGTCCCCTCTTGGCCGTTCCGGCCAATTCACCCCTTGTGGATATTTGAAAACAGGTGAAAGCCGCTTCATCCGTTCCAGAACAGCCACGGGGATCGGCCCCTGTGTTCGCCACCGGTTCAGGAACCGCTGGCTGGCGGAGCAAACAGCCCCCGCGTGCAGGGCCGGGAGCGACACCCGAAGCAATGGCCTTTCCGCACAACCCGTGCTAGGGCAATCCCATGCAGGATATCCCCACCAAAGCCCAGATTCTCCAGTGGATCGCCGAAAATCCCGGTCTTTCCGCCAAGCGCGACATTGCCAAAGCCTTCAACATCAAGGGCGCGGCGCGGATCGACCTGAAGCGCGTCCTGCGCGAATTGGAAGACGAAGGCGCGCTCACCAAAAAGGCCCGCACCTATCGCGACCCCGATGCCCTGCCCCCTGTCACCCTGCTGACCGCGCTGCCGCCCGATGGTCAGGGCGATGTCTTCCTGCGCCCGATGGAATGGCAGGGCGAGGCCGAGGATGCCCCCCGCATCCTGTTCATCCCCAAGAAGGGCGATCCCGCCCTTGGCGCGGGTGACCGCATCCTTGCCCGCCTGTCCAAGGTCGATCTCGACGACTGGCAGTATGAGGCGCGTCTGATCCGCCGCCTTGGCACCAACCCGATCAAACTGCTGGGCATCTTCCGCCAGAACGCCGAAGGAGGCCGCATCATCGGCATCGACAAAGGCGCCGACAAGGAATGGATGGTCGGCCGCGACGACACACTCGACGCCCGCGATGGCGAATTGGTCGAGGCGGAACAGTCCGGCCCCAAGCGCATGGGCCTGCCCCGCGCCCGCATCGTGGCCCGTCTGGGCGATCCGGCGGGGCCAAAGGCCGTCTCGCTCATCGCCATCCACCAGCACGGCATCCCCGACCGTTTCCCCGATCCCGTGATTGCAGCAGCCGAGGCCGCAAAACCCGCCCCGATGGCAGGCCGCGAAGACCTGCGCGATCTGCCACTGGTGACCATCGACCCGTCTGACGCCCGCGACCATGACGATGCCGTCTATGCCGAGGCCGATACCGACAGCCACAATCCCGGCGGGTTCATCGTCTGGGTCGCCATCGCCGATGTAGCCCATTACGTCCGCCCCAGCAGCCCGCTGGACCGTGAGGCGCGCAAGCGCGGCAATTCCACCTATTTCCCCGACCGCGTGGTTCCCATGCTGCCCGATGTCCTGTCGGGTGATCTCTGTTCCCTGCACGAAGGCGTGGACCGCCCCTGTATCGCCGTCCGCCTGAAGCTGGATGCCGAAGGCCAGAAGATCAGCCACCGCTTTGTGCGCGGCATGATGCGCTCTGCCGCCTCTCTGCATTATGGTGAGGTGCAGGAGGCCGCCGATGGCCGCCCCAACGCCCGCACCGCCCCCCTCATGGACCGGGTAATCACGCCGCTTTACGCCGCCTACGCAGTGGCCACCAAAGCCCGCCATCTGCGCCAGCCGCTGGATCTGGACCTGCCCGAACGCAAGATCGTGCTGTCGGACGAAGGCAAGGTCCTGTCGGTCGCCTATCGCGACCGGTTCGACGCGCATAAGCTGATCGAGGAATTCATGATCCTCGCCAATGTCGCCGCGGCCGAGGAACTGACCCGGCTCAAGCGCCCGCTCCTGTTCCGCGTCCATGAAGAACCCAGCCCCGAGAAACTGGACGCCCTGCGCGAAGTGGCCGAAGCGTCGGGTTTCACCCTTGCCAAAGGGCAGGTCCTGAAAACCGCGCACCTCAACCGCCTGCTGGCACAGGCGCAGGGGACGGAATTTGATGAGCTGATGAACATCACCACCCTGCGGTCCATGACGCAGGCCTATTACCACCCGCAGAATTTTGGCCATTTCGGCCTGTCGCTGCGGTCTTATGCCCATTTCACCTCGCCCATCCGTCGTTATTCCGATCTCATCGTTCACCGCGCCCTAATCTCTGGGCATGGCTGGGGCGATGACGGGCTGTCGGCACAGGATATCGAGGTGCTGGAAGAAACCGCGAAGCTGATCTCCGATGCCGAACGCCGCTCCATGATGGCCGAACGCGATACCAATGACCGCTACCTCGCCGCCTATCTGGCCGATCGCGTGGGCAATGAATTTGCAGGCCGCATCTCGGGCGTGCAGCGCTTTGGGCTGTTCGTGAAGCTGGATGAAACGGGGGCCGATGGGTTGATCCCCATCCGCGATGTGGGGCGCGAATTCTTTCACTATGACGATCAGACCCAAACCCTGATGGGGGCCGATACCGGCCTGACGCTGGGCATCGGTCAACGCGTCACCGTCCGGCTGGCCGAGGCGATCCCCGTGACGGGCGGTCTGGTGCTGGAACTGCTGTCGCTTGACGGCGCAGCCCTGCCGCGCAGCCCGAACACCGGGCGCAAAGGCCGCTTTGCCCCGCGCAAACCGGGGCCGTTTGCGGCGCGCGAGGCAAAGACCAAACGCAAGGTCATCCGCAAACGCCGCTAGGGGCGGCAGAACTTCGCCCGCCCGGCCCTGCCGCGCCTTTGCCAGCCCCCCCGCCCTGCGCTACACTCCGGCGCAATCTACAAGATCAAACAGGCAGGTGGTCCCATGCGCGTGCGGCAGTTCGCCCTTCTTTCTGCGGTTCTGCCGCTGCCCGCCCTTGCAGAACCCGCCCCCATCGCGCCACTCTCCGCCCAAACCCAGACTGCCGCCGGGGGACAGACCGTGCCTGCAACCAAGACTGACGGCCTGCGCGATTGGATCGCCGCCTTCCGCCCCCGCGCACTGGCCGCAGGCATCACCCCCGCCACGCTGGACCGGGCCTTTCAGGATGTCACCTACAATGCCGATGTGATCGAGAAAGACCGCAATCAGGCCGAATTCACCCGTGCGCTCTGGGATTACCTCGACAGCGCAGTCTCGGACGCGCGTGTCACCAACGGCATTGCCGCCCTGCGCGCCAATGCCCCCCTGTTGGACAGGATCGAGGCCACCTATGGCGTGCCGAAAGAGGTGGTCGTCGCCGTCTGGGGGCTGGAGTCGAGCTTTGGTGCCAATCGCGGCGATGTCCCCGTGATCGGGGCGCTGGCGACACTTGCCCATGACGGCCGCCGTGGCCCGTTCTTTGAGGCGCAGTTGATCGACGCGCTCCGCATCCTGCAATCCGGCGATGTGGACCCCGACAGTTTCACCGGCAGTTGGGCCGGGGCGATGGGGCATACGCAATTCATCCCCTCCAGCTATCAATCCTTTGCGGTGGATTTCAACGGCGACGGGCGGCGCGACATCTGGTCGGATGATCCCACCGATGCGCTGGCCTCAACCGCCGCCTATCTGGCGAAGTCTGGCTGGACGAAAGGACAACCCTGGGGGATCGAGGTTACCCTTCCCCCCGGCTTTGATTACGAACAGGCGGGCAAGATCACCCCCCAGCCCACCGCCGATTGGGTCGCCCTCGGCCTGCGCAGCGCCGATGGCGGCCCGCTGCCCGATCACGGCCCGGCCTCCGTCCTGCTGCCCGGCGGGGCGCGCGGCGCGGCCTTCCTGATCTATCCCAACTTCCGCGCGATCGAGCGCTACAACACCGCCGACGCCTATGTGATCGCCATCGGCCATCTGTCAGACCGCCTGAAAGGTGGCCCCCCGATCCGCGCCACATGGCCCCGCGACCTGCGTGCCCTGACCGGCGAGGAACGGCGCGAACTGCAAGAGCGCCTCACCGCGGCAGGCCATGACACACGCGGCGTCGACGGCAAGATCGGCCCCAACACCATCGCCGCCATCCGCGCCTTTCAACGAACTGTCGGTCTGGTGCCGGATGGGTTTGCCAGTATCGATATTCTGGACCGCCTGCGCTGAACGTCACTGGTGCAAAGGGGGGCTGTCTGCCCCCCTCGGCGCTGCGCGCCTCACCCCCCGAGGATATTTGCCGCAGAGAAGATAGAGCCGCAGCAAGAAACGGGCGGTGACTAGGGCTGTGCCTGCGGCGCGCGCAGCCACCCCTCGGCCCAATCCACCCTCTCGCAGCCCGCAAAAGCCGCCAACCGGTCCAGTTCCGCCTCCAGCTTGGCGATCCGCCCCTTGCCGAACACCACCCCCGGTTCTGGCCACAGCGCGCGCACCGCAAGCACGCCGTCGCGCCGCTTCACATCTACACGCCCCACCAGCCGCGCCCCTTCCAGAAGCGGGAACACGTAATAGCCAAACACCCGCTTCGGTTCCGGCACGAACACCTCGATCCGGTAGCGGAAGCCGAACAGGAACTCTGCCCGCGCCCGATCCCGCAGCGCCGGATCAAAGGGCGACAGCACCCGCAGCCGCGCCGGAGGTTCCTGCGGCGTCACCCCCACCACGCCCGGCACCGCATAGCACCGCTTGCGCGCGCCCAAGGCCCCCTCGACCTCCACCTCCTCCACCCGACCCGCCCGCAGCGCCATCGCCAGCCAGTCCCGCACCTCTTCCACGGTGATCGCGTTCCAATAGGCCTGCACCTCGCGCGCTGTCGCAAACCCCAACCGCTCCAGGGCCGAGGCGCAGGCCCAATCCACCAGCGCCGCCTCCTCGACCTCCACCGCCCGCAGCGCAGCGGGGATCACCCGTTCCGTCAGGTCATAGACCTTGCGAAACCCCTCGCGCCGGGTGATCGCCAGATGCCCCGTCCGCCACAGCCATTCCAGCGCGGTCTTCGACGGGTGCCAGTCCCACCAGCCGCCCTTGCCGCGCACTTCGCCCTCGCCCACCTCGGCGCTTTTCACCGGGCCATCCCGCGCGATCCGGTTCAGGATGGTGCTGAACTGCGCCTCATACCCGTCGCGGAACCAGCGCTGCCAATTCCCCCGCAGCCGGTCTTCATCCCGCGCGAAGCGGTGCCGCCAGTAGGGCCAGACCTCCACCGGCAGGATCGACGCGTCATGCGTCCAATGTTCCCACAGCGCGCGGTCCCGCTCGACCAGCCCGGCCAGCGCAGGCGGCCGATACGCCTGCCGCCGCGCCCACAGGATCATGTCATGCGCCCGCGCCACAGTGTTGATGCTGTCGACCTGAACAAAGCCGATCCGCCCCACCAAACCCGCCAAACCCGCCCCCGACGCCGCACCCACGGGCGGCTCGGCCAGCGCGTGGCGGTCCAGAAACACCCGTCGGGCAAGGTCGTTGGGGATCAGGGGCACAGGCATGCCACAGGCGTAGCAGCCGCCCCCACCCCCCGCAAAGCCCCCCCGCGCGCCATTCCGCAACAATCTGAAAGATAGCGACGAAAATCGTGATCACAGCGCCCAAGCCAACGGTTGAATCGCCCCGCCAGATGCTTAGTCTCGGTCTGTCCCCAAGCTAACCCGCCAAGGACCGCCGCCTGTTCCCCCGGCAGATGGCGGACAGCGCGCAGCCATTCCCGACCCCACACCCCCGCCCCAAAGAAGGAGGCCCGATGCCCCACGAAACGCCCCTGATCGCCACCATCGTGATCGGCCTGTCCCTTGCCTTCCTGCTGGGCCTGATCGCCCAGCGCCTGCGCCTGCCGATGCTGGCGGGCTATCTGCTGGCAGGCATCATCATCGGCCCCTTCACACCGGGCTATGTGGCCGATCAGGAACTGGCAACGGAACTGGCCGAACTGGGGGTAATCCTGCTGATGTTCGGGGTGGGGCTGCACTTTTCGCTCAAGGATCTGCTGGCGGTCAAGACCATCGCCATCCCGGGCGCCCTCGGCCAGATCACTGTGGCCACCGGCGCGGGCCTCGGCCTTGCGCTGCTCATGGGCTGGGGCGTCGGTGCGGGGCTGATCTTTGGGCTTTCTCTTTCGGTCGCCTCGACCGTCGTCCTTCTGCGCGCATTGCAGGACCGTGATCTTGTCGCCTCCGACCGGGGGCGCATCGCCGTGGGCTGGCTCATCGTCGAAGATGTGGCCATGGTTCTTGCCCTTGTGCTGATCCCGCCGCTCGCGGGGCTCTTGGGTGGCATCGCCCAACCGGTGGAGGGTGAGGCCGCGCAAGAGGTGATCCGTCTGGGCTTTGGCCCCATCACCGCCACCCTCGCCGTCACGCTCGCCAAATTCGCGGCCTTCGTCGCGCTGATGCTGCTTGTCGGGCGCAAGGTGATCCCGTGGATCCTGCACTACGTCGCCCATACCGGCAGCCGCGAACTGTTCCGCCTCGGCGTGCTGTCCATCGCCCTTGGCGTGGCCTTCGGCTCGTCGCAGATCTTCGGCGTCTCTTTCGCGTTGGGGGCCTTCTTCGCGGGCATGGTCATGGCCACGTCCACGCTCAGCCAACAGGCCATGCGCGAAACCCTGCCCCTGCGCGATGCCTTTGCCGTGCTGTTTTTCGTATCCGTGGGGATGCTGTTCAACCCGGCGGTGGTCGTTCAGGCCCCACTGGCCCTGCTCGCCACGGTGCTGATCATCCTCGTGGTCAAGTCGCTGGCCGCCTATGCCATCGTCCGCGCCTTTGGCCACGAAAAGGGCACCGCGCTGACCATCGCCACCAGCCTCGCCCAGATCGGCGAGTTTTCCTTCATCCTCATCGTGATGGGCGTCAAACTCGCCATCGTCCCGTCCGAGGCCAAGGATCTTGTCGTCGCAGGCGCGCTGATCTCGATCCTCGCCAACCCGCTCCTGTTCTCATGGCTGGATCGCTGGACCGTGCGCCACGCCCCGCCCGAAACCCCGCAGCCCGCCAGTTGACACCGGAAGGGCGGCCGCTGCTGCACAATCGCCCTTCATCTTGGCCCAAATACCCCGGGGTCCGGGGCAGAGCCCCGGGGGCGCCCCCGGTACAACAACCCTCAGCCGCCGATCCCGGCCTCTGCCGCGATCTCGCGCGATGATTTCCGCGCCCGCTCCGTGGCTGATTTCAACTGCCCGCAAGCCGCCATGATATCTTCGCCCCGCGGGGTGCGGATGGGGCTGGCATAACCCGCCTGATAGATGATGTCGGCAAAGGCATGAATCCGGTTGCCAGACGACCGCTTATAGGGCGCGCCGGGCCATTCGTTGAACGGGATCAGGTTCACCTTGGCCGGAATCCCCTCCAGAAGCTTCACCAACCGATGCGCGTCTTCCTTGCTGTCATTCACCCCGTCCAGCATCACATATTCAAACGTGATCCGCTCGCTGTTCGACAGGCCGGGATAGTCGCGCAGCGCATCCAGCAGGGTGGCGATGTTCCACTTCTTGTTGATCGGCACCAGCACATCGCGCACCGCATCCGTCGTGGCGTGAAAGCTCACCGCCAGCAAACAGCCGATTTCCTGCGCTGTGCGCGCAATCTCGGGCACCACACCCGATGTCGACAGGGTGATCCGCCGCCGCCCCAGCGCGATGCCCTCATTGTCCATCACCACCTTCATGGCGTCCCGCACGTTGTCGAAATTGTACAGCGGCTCGCCCATGCCCATCAGCACGATATTGGACACCAGCCGCGTCTCATCCTTCGGCGCACCGGGAACCGGCCACTCGCCCAGATCGTCGCGCGCCAGCAGGACCTGGCCCACAATCTCGCCCGCCGTCAGGTTCCGCACCAGCTTTTGCGTGCCGGTATGGCAGAAGGAACAGGTCAGCGTGCAACCCACCTGGGATGAAATGCACAGCGTCCCCCGGTTTTCCTCGGGGATATAGACCGTCTCCACCTCATGCCCGCCCGCGATACGCACCAGATATTTCCGCGTCCCATCCTCGGAAATCTGGCGTGTCACCACCTCCGGCAGTTCGATCACGAAATGCTGCTCCAGAAGCGCGCGATAGTCCTTCGCCAGATTGGTCATCCCGCCAAAATCGCGCACGCCCCAGTGATAGACCCATTGCCAGATCTGCCCCAGCCGCATCTTGGCCTGCTTTTCCGGCGTCCCCGCCGCGATCAGCGCCTCGCGCAGCTGATCCCGCGTCAGCCCGACGATATTGGTCTTCCCCCCCTCAACCAGCTTGCGCGGGATGGTCAGCACATCTTGCGTGATGGGTGCCGGAATGGGCGCGGAAGTCGGCGCAGGGACGGTCATGGTCGGTGATCCTGACAGGCTGGGAAGGCGTTCATATAGGGGATTCGCCCCAAAAACAAAAGGCTCTGCAAAGCACAGCCTTGATCCGCCCCACGCACCGCCCCATACTACCCAGTAGCACCACAAGGGGCCAAGAAGATGACCGTCAAATCCTCCATCTCCCTGACCGACGCCCAAGATGCCTTCGTCCGCCGCCTCGTGGCCGAAGGCCGCTACAGCAGCGTCAGCGCCGTCCTACAGCAGGGCCTGGAACTCCTGCGGCGCGACTCCGAGGCAACCGATGCCCTTCGTACCCTGCTCCAGCAGCGGCAGTCGGAACCGTCGATTTCTGCCGAAGAGATGAAACGCTATGTCGACGCGATGTTTGAAGAAGAGTTGACCGATCTTGAGATGGACACATGAATTCGTCGGTGGCGCTCGAAAGGATCTCAGGACGATCCGGAATTTCATTGAATCCAGCGCCTTGTCTTTTGGCGATGCTCCCGACCATGCCCGCGCCATCGCCAAGGCGCGGCTCACTGCCATCCTGTACTTGGCAGAGGCGCTGACCCTCGCCCCCTACCAAGGCACCCGCTGCCCCGAACTTGGCGCCAGCATCCGCCGCGTCACCAAAGACAAAGCGATCTTCTACTTCGACTTGATCGAAGACAGGCAGATCATCCGCATCCTCGCCATCTTCTACGGCGGGCAAGACCATGACAGCCGCATCTTGGCGCGTCTTCTGAAACCTGATCAAGAATGAAAAAGGCCCCCAAACGGGGGCCAAATTCGGTCAGGCAAAGCCACCGCTCTTACTTGCAGCGCGTCTCGGCTTCCGTCATCGCGGCGGTAAAGCCGCGCAGGCTGAACGTGTCCTGCGTCTGCGTGCCGCGCTCTGACCGGGCGGTCAGCGTGGCCGTGGTCCCCGCCTTCATTGCCGCCAGCAGTGTTGCATCCGCCTCGGGCGTTGCGGGCCAGGCCCATTCGCCATCGGTGAACAGGTCATAGCTGTTGCCATCCACATTCATCGTCACCGTGGACCCGTTGGCAAAGGGATAGCCGCCCGTGAACGACACCTCACCCGGCTTGCCGGGCCGATAGGTCACGAACAGCAGGATATCGCCCCGCCGCGCCTGAACCGGCTGGCCATCGCGGGTGTTCACCGTTTCTTTCGGAACGGTCACCCCCCAGCATTCCTTCGGCTCTTCCTCGGTGAACACGTTCCAATCCGACGTCACCGCCACGCGGTTATCGGATTCCTGCGCAAACACCGCGCCGCCAGTCAGGGTTGCCGCAAACAAAGCAGCGCCAAGGACGCGGCCGAACAGGGTGGTCATGGGGTTAGGCCTCCGCACTTTGCCTCTTGTCCGCCCACCGCCCTGTCGTTCCCATCGGGAACGCGGACCTTTTGCTGTGGCGCGGAACGTCTCAACTCGATATCCCCTTTTAACTTGGAAAGACCAATCCGCGAAAGCCCCTTGGGCAGAAAATCGCGCATCTGTGACGCTGATGGAGGAACCCGATGACCGCGCCCGTCCCCATGATCCAACTTTGGCGGGGGGGAATGCTGGAAAGCACCCATCTCGGCCATGCCGTCATCTGCGATGAGACGGGCCAGATCGTCGAAAGCTGGGGCGACCCGACCGCCACCATCTTCCCGCGCTCCTCCTGCAAGATGCTGCAAGCCCTGCCGCTCCTCGAATCCGGCGCCGCCGATGCCCATGGCCTGACCGACCGCCAGATCGCGCTGTCCTGCGCCAGCCATCAGGGCGCGGCGATCCACACCGAGGCCGTTACCCGCTGGCTTGCCGATCTTGGCCTGTCCGATGCCGATCTGCGCTGCGGCGCACATGAACCCTATGACATTGCCGAGCGGAACCGCCTCATCAAGGCGGATGAAAAACCCTGCCAGTGCCACAACAACTGCTCGGGCAAACATTCGGGCTTCCTCACCCTCAACCGCCACCTCAAGGGCGGGTCCGAATACATCGACCTCGACCACCCCGTTCAGATTGCCGTCAAACAGGCGCATGAGGAAACCACGGGCGAAACCTCGCCCGGCTACGGCATCGACGGCTGCTCTGCCCCAAACTTCGCCACCTCCGTCCACGGCCTCGCCCGCGCCATGGCCCGCTTCGCCGCCGCCACCGGCACACGCGATGCGCGCGACCGCGCCATGCACCGCCTGACCCATTCCATGGCCACCCATCCCGAAATGGTCGCCGGCGAATCCCGCTCCTGCACCGAACTGATGCGCGCAATGGACGGCCGCGTCGCCATCAAGACCGGGGCCGAGGCGGTGTTCATCGCCATCATCCCCGAACGCAAGATGGGCATCGCGCTGAAAGTCACCGATGGCGGCACCCGCGGCGCCGAAGGCGCAATCACCGCGCTGCTTGTCAAACTCGGCGTCCTCGACGCCAACCATCCGGCCGCGAAAAAGCGCCTCGATGCAGTGCAAAAGAACTGGCGCGGCATGGAAACGGGCATCATCCAAAGCGCCCCCGGCTTTCCGTGATCGCCACCTTTGAAAGACCCAGGAATCGAAAGGCCCCCGTCGCTCTGACGGGGGCCTCCGATTACGACAGACCGGCCGAGGCCGACGCTTGGTGGGGGCTGTGATACCGACCCCGGCCTGTCGTCTGAAAGGATGTATGACGTCCGATAAGGGCGGAAATCAGATCAGATCGGGGTATTCCTGCGGACTCTTCACGGCATCCCCAAGGCTTGATTTGCCCGCCCAAGCGCGTAAGATCGGGAAATGACGGTCCAACCACCGACCCCTTTCCCCCAATCCACCCGCATGACCGATCAGGTCAGCTTTGATCGGCACGAACTGTCGCTGATCCTTACGCTTTACGGGCGCATGGTGGCCTTGGGCGAATGGCGCGATTACGGCATCTCCACGCTGCGGGAATATGCCGTCTTCGCCATCTTCCGCCGCACGGCGGAAAACCCGCTCTACCGGATCGAGAAACACCCGAAACTCCGCTCCCGCCAAGGCATCTACGCCGTCGTCGGCATGGATGGCCAGGTGCTGCGCCGCGGGCACGACCTTGCGGCCGTGCTGCGCGTGCTGGAACGCAAGCTCATCCGTTCCGTGGACTGACGCACCCGCTTTGGGGCCGCGACAGTGCCGCCTCAGGGCTTCGTCGCTGATTTTGTTCCCAGAATCGTCGCGCCATCGCTGGGCCAGGTCAGCACGGGCAGGTCAAAGCTGAACCCACCGGCAACGCTCGGGCCGGCAAGGATCGACAGGATCACGGCAAGGGGGGCAAGGCGCTTCATTGTTTCCACTCCAGAAATGAACCGTTTCGTTCATTTTCCAGATATGAACCCATCGGTTCACTTTTTCAAGATGGATATGAACCGTTCGGTTCACTTTTTTCACCTTGCCCCAGCATCGCTTTCGACTAACTTAGAATCATTCCAAACTGATCGAGCAGCCCCATGATCCCCGGCCTCTCCACCCGCCGCCGCTTTTCCGACCTGACCGAACAGGAAATCCTCGCCCTCGCCATTTCGTCCGAGGAAGACGACGCCCGCATCTACCGCAGCTATGGCGAACGCCTGCGCGGCGAATACCCCGCCACCGCCGCCATCTTCGACGGCATGGCGGGCGAAGAGGATCAGCACCGCCAGCGCCTGATCGACCTGCACCGCACGCGATTCGGCGATGTCATCCCCCTCATCCGCCGCGAACATGTGGCAGGCCATTACGCGCGCAAACCGGTCTGGCTTGCCAAGAACCTCTCGCTCGATGCGATCCGGGGCGAGGCAACGGCGATGGAACAAGAAGCCAACCGCTTCTACAGCCGCGCCGCGCAGTCCACGACCGATGCCGCCACCCGCAAACTGCTGGGCGACCTTGCCGCCGCCGAGGCCGGGCATGAACGCAAGGCCGTCGAACTGGCCGACAAACACCTCACCGAAGGGGCGCGCAGCGACGAAGACGCCACCGCCCGCCGCCAATTCATCCTCACATGGGTGCAACCGGGCCTTGCCGGGCTGATGGATGGCTCTGTCTCCACCCTCGCCCCCATCTTCGCCACCGCCTTCGCCACGCAGGACACCTGGACCACCTTCCTCGTCGGCACTGCGGCCTCGGTCGGCGCAGGCATCAGCATGGGCTTCACCGAAGCCGCGCATGATGACGGCGTGCTGTCCGGGCGCGGCAGCCCATGGAAGCGCGGCCTTGCGTCGGGCGTGATGACGACGCTTGGCGGCATGGGCCACGCGTTGCCCTACCTGATCCCCGATTTCTGGACCGCCACGATCATCGCCATGGTGGTGGTGTTTGTCGAACTTTGGGCCATCGCCTGGATCCAGAACCGCTTCATGGAAACCCCCTTCCTGCGCGCCGCCTTTCAGGTGGTCGTGGGCGGCGCTCTGGTCTTTGCCGCCGGGGCATTGATCGGGGGCGGCTGACGCGATTTCTGACGCAGAAATCGCACCGGAATTTGGCACAAATTCCGCCGCACTGCGTGCGCCCTCCTGCCCCCGATTTTTGCGTCAAAAATCGCCGCGAAATCTGCGTCAGATTTCGCCCCTCACCGCACCCGGCCACAAGGCCCCGGATCAAATCCAGGGCGGGTGATCTTCACCCCCCCATCCGCCCCGCCTTGCAGACCGCGCCCGCCAATGCTCTCCTCTCCACTACAAGCGCAGGCATCGAAAGGGACACGACATGTACCGCAAGGGCGAGGTGACCTATCAACCGCTCCCCCTGCCCGACCGCGTGCAGAAACCCGATGATCAGGCGCTGTCGGATGCGCAATCCTTCCTCGCCTACATGCGCAAACGCCACTCTGTCCGCCAATTCTCCACCCGCCCGGTCCCCGAAGACATCATCACCACCTGCATCGCCACCGCAGGCACCGCCCCCTCGGGCGCGAACCACCAGCCGTGGCATTTCGTGGCCATCGCAAACCCCGCGCTCAAGGCCCGGATCAGAGACGGCGCGGAAGAGGAAGAACGCGCCTTCTACTCCGGCGCCGCGGGCGATGAATGGCTGGCCGCGCTGGAACCCATCGGCACCGGGGTCAGCAAACCGCATCTGACCGATGCGCCTTGGCTGATCGTCGTCTTCGCCCAGCGTTACGGCGTCACCGATGACGGCGCGCGCTACAAGAATTACTACGTCCCCGAAAGCGTGAGCCTCGCCACCGGCTTTCTCATCGCCGCCCTGCATCACGCGGGTCTGGTCTGCCTCGAACACACGCCCAACCCGATGAAATTCCTCGGCCCCCTCCTTGGCCGCCCTGATCACGAAAAGCCCGTGATGATCCTGCCCGTCGGCTGGCCTGCTGAAGATGCCACCGTCCCCGCAGTGGCCAAACGCAAGAAACCGCTCGACACGATCCTGACCACCTTCCGCGCCTGATGCTGGGGCGGCAATCGGTCTGACGGCAGCACACGCGCCCGCCGATCCGGCAGAGCCGCCATTGCCCGATCGGCATCTGTCCGGCGCAAGCCTCTCGAAGGCGTAGTCAACTCCGGTATAACCTGCCCGCAGTCCGAATCTCCCTGCTGGCAGTGTTCATCACAGGCGCGTGCAAAGCCGCCTTCTGCGGCAGAAATGGTTGAGCCTTGCGCGCCATACTGATTACATCGCGCGGCCTAATGGAATCAAAGACATGACACGCACCGCCGCCCTCGCCCTGCCCCTTCTGATCGCCGGTTGTGTGTCAACCGGATCAGGCGGCAACGGGCAAGCGGAACTTCCGCCCCTGCCGGAACGGGTGATGGCCGTTGCGGCACCTTGGCAAAACGTCGCCACAGCGCGGTTGATGCCAGAAGACAACTGCTATTGGTACGAACATCAGGGCCCGGTCGAAACCACCCTGCTCCCGCTGCGCACAGCGGAAGGGCGCCCGATCTGTTCTGCCGGCTAGGTCAGATCAGCTGCGCGCGGTGATGCTTTCTTCCGCCGGATACAAAAAGGCGGATGCCCCGGTCTCAACCTGATCATACAGCACATTGATATGGGCCATGATCATCCGCACGCAGCCCGAACTTGCACGCCATCCAATGGATCGGGGAATGGGCGTGCCGTGGATACGCAGCATCGTGTCGCGATTGCCGACATAGAGATAGAGCGCCCGCGAACCCAAAGCATTGTTCGGCCCCGGCTCCATGCCATCGGCATATTGCGCATAGATCTCCGGTTCCCGCTCGATCATGTTCGCGGTCGGCGTCCAGCGCGGCCATTTCGCCTTGCGGCGGATGGTAAAGAAGCCCGGCTCATAAAGCCCGCCGCGCCCGATCGCCACGCCATAGCGCGTCGCCGTTCCGTCGGACTGGACGTGATACAAATAGCGGGCGATGGCATCGACATGGATATCGCCCGGCTTCAGATTGTCCTTCGCTTCTACCCGTGTCGGCAAAAGCCGCGGATGCACACCCCAGGGGTTTGATGTCGCCGGATCGAAATTCGGCGGCATGACCATCGCATCCCAGGCGGCCCATTGCGCCTCCTGCGATTGCGCAAAGGCCGGCAGGGATATTGCCGGCGAAAAGAGCGCGGCAGTCGTCACGATGAAATGGCGGCGGGTCAGCATGGCAGGCCTCGATGTCTGGTCGAACCCTTGACGCATTACTGATGGCCGTGGTCAATCATCCCGTGATCACGTTTGCCGGAGTTTGCGCCAAATCGCGTCACGCGCACGCGCCTCCGCCAAGTCTCGTGGCAAGAACGGTCCCACACTCTGTGACTGACGTCGCACCCGAAACCCACCCGGGCCCGGCGCAAAACTCTTGAAAAGCATTGTGCCAAATTCCTTCAACGGGAATTTGCCGCTCTGCACCACCGCACCCTTAACCAGGATCCCCACCCCGACTCTGCCCGAATTTGTATGCACAGCCGTCTGCACCACCATCTGCACCACGCGCTGCACGTCCGCCTTGGCCTAAACCCCCAGCAGCGCTGGCAATTCCCGCATGTCGTTAAACAAAATCGCCCCCTCCGCGACCAACCCCGGATGCGCTCCCTTCGGCGCATACCCAAAGCAGCGCATCCCGGCCAACCGCGCCGCCCGCGCGCCCGCAGCGCTGTCCTCGATCACCACGCAGGTCGCAGGGGAAACCCCCAACCGCCCGGCCGCATGCAGGTAAAGGTCCGGCGCAGGCTTGGGCCGCCCCATCGCCTGCCCGGAATACAGATGCCCCCGGAACCGCTCCACCAGCCCGTGCTGACCCAGCGTGATCTGCATCTTCTCGGGCGTGCCGTTGGACCCCATCGCATAGGGAATCCCTGCCTTATCAAGGGCATCCAGCACGCCAACCACACCGGGCACCAGCGGCACATGGGCGCGCAGCATGGCATACATCCGGTCATAGAAATCGGCGACCCATCCTTCCGGCAACCGCGCGCCATTGGCCCGCGCCTTCGCCGCCACCGTCTCCACCGTGCCACCGATATAGTCGCGCTCCAGATCCTCCAGCGTCAGGCAAAGCCCGTATCGTTCCAGATCATCGCGCACCATCACCAGCGTCGGATGCTCGCTGTCCACCACCACGCCATCGCAATCAAAGATCACCGCTGCAGGCTTCATTCCGGCGCCCGCAGCATCGTGACCAGCGTGTCGCCATAGCGGCGTTGGTCCAGCATTTCAAAGCCTTGCGGGATCACCGGGGCCATCCCCTCTTCCCAGACGATCATCGCGCCGGGGGCCAGCCAGCCGCCTTCGGCACAAGACGCCAACGCCTTCTCCCCCAACCCCTTCCCATAGGGCGGATCAAGGAAAACAAGGTCATAGCCCCCCTCCCGGCAAGGCCCCATCCGCGTGGCATCGCGCCGCAAAACTTCCGTCGCCCCCTCCGTCCGGGTCAGTTCGATGTTGCGCCGCAACAGCCCCCGCGCCGCCACGCCATCATCCACGAACACCGCCCCGGAAGCCCCGCGCGAGATCGCCTCAAGCCCCAGCGCCCCCGTCCCGGCAAACAGGTCCAGCACCCGCGCGCCGCTGATCGGGTCGCCATATCCCCCATTTATCAACAGGTTGAAAATCGACTCCCGCACCCGGTCCGATGTCGGGCGCAGATGCGCCTTGGCATCCCCCTCACCCACAGGCGCAAGGTGCAGCCCCCGGAACTGGCCGCCGATGATCCTCATCCTTTCAGCAGCGCCTTCAACTCGGTCGCCGGGTCAGCCACCACCGCGGCATCGGGTGATTTTCCCATCTCGATCAACCGCTTGCCCACCATATAGGCGCGGCTGTCATTCATCGCATCCACCGCCAGCAGCCGATCCCCCCGATAGTACCAGAACGACACCGAACCGCCTTCACCCGGCCGCGTGGCAATCCGGTCATAGCCGGTGTTCAGCCCGGCGATCTGCAACTTGCAGTCATACTGATCCGACCAGAACCACGGCTTCGCTTCATAATCCCGCCCTGCGCCAAGGATGTTTTCCGCCACCACCTCGGCCTGATCAATCGCGTTGCCCACCGATTCCAGCCGCAACCGCCCGCCCTGCCACGGGAAAGACGCACAATCCCCCGCCGCCCAGACATGCGGCGCCGATGTCCGCCCCAGCGCATCCGTCGCAATCCCGTTGTCCAGCGCGATCCCCGCCGCCTCGGCCAACGCGGTGCCGGGCACGATCCCCACCCCCGCAATCACGAAATCCGCTGGCAACTCTCGCCCGTCCGACAGCCGCACCCCAGACACCCGTCCCGCGCCCAGCAACCGCTCCAGCCCGGTGGATTCCAGTATCTTCACCCCATGCGCCGCATGCAGCGCGCGGAAATGGTCCGATGTCTCCGGTGCCGCCACCCGCTGCAAAATGCGCGGCGCCATTTCCAGCACGGTCACATCCAGCCCCAGCTTGGCCGCCACCGCCGCCGCCTCCAGCCCGATATAGCCACCCCCCACGATCACCAGCCGCCGCCCCGCCACGAACTCGGCCCGCATCGCATCCACATCGGCCAGCATCCGCACGGTATACACACCACCCAGATCACCCCCGATGGCCGCAGGCAACCGGCGCGGCACCGATCCCGTGGTCAGCACCAGATCGTCATACGCGATCGCCTCGCCCCCCACCGTCACCACCCGCGCGGCGGTGTCCAAGGCCTCGGCCCGCTGCCCCAAACGCAGCGTAATCCCCTGATCCGCATAGAAATCGGATGATCGCAGCCACAGCCGCTCTTCCTCCATCTCACCCATCAGATAGGCCTTGGAAAGCGGTGGCCGCTGATAGGGAGGCGCAGGCTCCTCGCCGATCATGGTGATCGCACCGTCAAAGCCCAGCGCGCGCAGCTTCGCCGCACAGGCCGCCCCGGCCTGCCCCGCCCCCACGATCACCACATGCGCCATGCCATCCCCTTCCGCCGCCCAAAGGCCAAATCTCTCTGGCCGAATTCAGGGCCGGACCCTATATCCCTGCCTTATTGGAACGCAACGCGAAGAGGGACGAGATATGACGATTTCCGTAGGCCAGACGCTGCCCGACGCCACCCTGATCCGGATGGGCGATGCCGGGGCCGAGGCTGTTTCCGTGAAAGAGGCCGCCAAAGGCCGCAAAGTGGTGATCTTCGCGGTGCCGGGTGCCTTTACCCCCACCTGCCATTCCGCCCATGTCCCCAGCTTCATCCGCACCAAGGATGCCTTCGCCGCCAAGGGCGTGGATGAAATCATCTGCGTCTCCGTCAACGATCCCTTCGTGATGAAAGCCTGGGGCGAAGCCACCGGCGCCGCCACCGCCGGCATCTCCATGCTGGCCGACGCGGACTCTAGCTTCACCAAGGCGATGGGCCTCGCCTTCGACGCGCCCCCCGTGGGCCTCCTCGCTCGCTCCAAACGCTATGCGCTCTATGCCGAAGATGGCGTGGTCAAGGCCCTCCACCTCGAGGAAAGCCCCGGCGCCTGCGAAATCTCCGCCGGTGAATCGCTGCTCAAGGCGATCTGATCCGGGGAGGGAAGTCACCCCACGAACCAAGACAGATCAGCCCCAATGCAAGGCAGGCCCGACGGTTCCAGTGGAGCCATCGGGCCTTCCGCCTTTAGGGCCGCGCACGACCCGGTGGGGGTGAGGCGACATGAGAAATCGCCCAATGGACGATTTTCTAGCCAAACGCCCGCGCTGTGGGCGGGCAGCGAGTGTCGGGCGCGAGTCGTGGCTTGGCCACGGACCAGACCCAAACGTCGCGCTGTGTTTAGATGGTCGGCGACGAAAGCAATTTGGCGAACTTCGTCGAAGCGACGCCACCCAAACTGCAAGACCATTTGGAACAGGTGCAGGAACTCACGGCGCAGTGAGGATGTAGGTTGGTTTGAACCCCACCCTACCGCTACCCTCGACAGTGCCGCACCGTAGGGTGCGCCAAGGCGCACCCTACGCACCACATGATGCAGAGTGACAAAGCGCTCGCCCGCCCAATACTCTCCCCCGAAGCGGAACGGAGAGCGGTATATGAGAAGATTTCTTCTCGGCGCTGCCTGCTTCGTCTCTGGTTGCTTGGACACGGACATTGCCCCCCTCTTCCTGACGGCGGAAGGCGCGGCATCCGTCTCCCTTCTCGCGTCGGGCGCCCAGTCCTTCCACTGCGTCGTTGCAGTCTACCTAATCCCACGACGCTCATCGCCACCCGCCACCCTGACCAATTTCGCGCCCTGGTCAGACCTCGCGATCACGCAGAGGTTGCCCGACACGGCGATCGAATTCCGTGTGCTGTCTAACGCGCAGCAATGCTGGACCCGGGCGATCGTGGCAGCCGCCGGTTCCACCGATCAGGACAGCCTCCTTTCCAAAGGTACCGTGCTCAACACCTTCAGCAGCAACGGCAAGGTTGCGGTCTTCGACCCGGAACGGGGCCTATTCATCGCGCTGAGCGGATGACCCCTCGTCCCACCGTCGTATCGTAATGGCATCGAATTCGACCCAGACCTCTCCCGCCAAGCGTCCCAGATCCACATCAGGGACCAGAAAGACGATGCAATCGACCCCGGGAACCCACGGACGGTTCAGCCGTCGTTTCAGCAAGAGCGCGCCGGAAAAGACTACCCGCCCCGCCTCGATCACCTCGCCTTGGACGGCATGGCCCCGATTCAGGTCCAACGCCTGACGCAACGCTTCGGGACAATCCGTCCAGATCACGTGGCCGGAGCCCTTCCCGTGGGGGATGCAAACGGAGTCGTTAACGGCAAGCCGCATCATCCCTAGCGCCCCTCACCATAGAACCACCGCACCGCCAGCGGCGCGAAAAGCACGGCGGCCGGCCCGACGAACAGCATCAGCCCGCCGATCCCGTCGAAATCCCGACCGCCCCCCGTCATGACCGCCGTCGCCGCCAAGGCAGCGACCATCGCCGTCACTACGCCGGCGCAGCGGGTCGCCCAGATCTCTCCGAAACGCGGAACGAGCTCCTGCATCACGAGGGCAAAGACGACGGCCGACGGAAGGTACCATGCCACCAACGCGAAGGGAATCGCGAACCCGGCCCCGATCATGGCGAAGAATGCCACGGCAAGGAAACTCGCAACCTCCCCCCGCATCAGCCCAGCCACCAATCCGGCGACGCATCCGCCAAAGACCACGCTCCCCGCCATCGTGACCAGCACGAAGCCGAGGAAGCGCGCATCCACACCGTTCCGCCGAAACCAGCCCAACACACCACCCTACCGCATCCCACCCCGTATCATGGACCGCCACGCCGCACCCCGCAACACCGTAGGGTGCGCCATCGCGCACCCTACTCCCCGTGACAGAACCACCCGCCCGTCACATCGCCGCCATGGGCATAGAACAGCCACAGCCGTTCGCCCCCCTCCGTCTCCACCCGCCAGTAATCGCGCGGGCCGGATCGCCAGTCGGGATCGTCCAGCCACCATTCCGGGGCAATCCGCTCTGGCCCCACCGCCATCCGCGTCACCAGATCGCGCCGCCGCCAGCGGAACCGGGCGGGGGGCGTCGGGTCATCCTCGGGCGCGCCCACCGGTTCGGGCCGGAACAGCCGCAACGGCCGCGCCCCCCGCCGGGGCCATTCCCCCACAAACGCCTCCGACCACGCCGCCGCCAGCACCTGCGCCCCCTTTTCCGGCAGATGGCTTTCGCCCGGATGGAACCGCGTCACCGCCTCGGTTCCCAGCCGCACACCCAGCTTGCCCAAGAGATCATCCATCGCCGCATCGCGCGCCAGCGTCGCCGCCGCCTCCCCCACCGGACCGCGATGCTGCACGGGCGAAATCGCCTCCACCTCCACCGCCTCCAGCCGCAGCATGTCGATCCCGAAACCGGCATCCAGATCGCCCAGTTTCATCCACAAGAGCGGACGAATCCGGTCCACCCGGTCCGACGCGCGGGCCAGCCCCACCTCGGCCACCTCCACCCGCCCATCGCTGCGAAAGGCCTGCAAGCGTATCCGCCGCGCCCCCCGCCCCTGCCGCGCCAGCCGCGCGCACAGGACCGGCAGCAGCCGGTCCACCGCCGCCTCCACATCCGCAAGCAGCCCGATGGGATCGGGCAGGCTGATCCGCGCCGCGAAATGCAAGGGCGCCCCCGCTGGCGTCACCGGCTCGGATTCCAGCCCCAGCGCCTGATCCAGCCGCTTCAGCACCGCCGCCCCGAACCGCCGCGCCAGCGCGGCGCGCGGCAGCACGGCAATGTCGTCGATCCGGCGCAGCCCCAGCCGCACCAGCCCCTCCACCGCCTCAGGCTCCAGCCGCAGCGCCGCCACCGGCAGCGGCCCCAGCGCCTGCCGCATCTTTCCCTCGGGCGCGATCACGCCACGCGGGCCTGCATCCCCCAAGGCCCCAGCCACAGGCAGGCTGCCGCCCTTTTCCCACCCCCGCCGCTTTGCCGCGCGCGACCGCGTCGCATGGGCCTCCTGCTGGATGGCATCGCCAGTACGCGCCACCTGCACCCCGCGCCCCGCATGGCGCGACAGCGCCCAGGCCGCCCCCGGCGTATCGGCAATCGCGGCGCGCAGGCTCAATCCCAGCGCCTCGCATTCCGTCTCCACCTGCGCCAGAAGCGCGGCCTCACCGCCGAACAGATGCGCGCAGCCCGTCAGATCCACCACCAGCCCCGCCGGCGGCTCTTCCGCCACCCAAGGGCTGAACTTGCCCGCCCAGCGGCGCAGCCCGGTCAGAAACGCCCCCTCCGCCACCGGATCGGCGGGCGCTGTCACCAGCGTGGGGCACATCGCCGTGGCATCGCGCAGCGGCTGGCCCACAGCCAGTCCCGCCGCCTCCGCCGCCGCCGACAGCGACACGATCACCTGCGCCCCGGCCCGATCCGCCACCACCGCCAAAGGCCCGGCCAGCCCCGCCGCACCACCCCGCGCATGGCGCAGCACCCGCTCGGCCGCAAGGCGCGGAAACCAAAGCGAAAGAATACGACGGCGACTCGGCTCCACCACAAATGTTCCTCCTTTGTTCCTTAAATTGGCAAACAAAGGGCACAAGTCCAGCCGCAAATGGCAACTTTCCGTGAATTGCGGAATTTGCCCCATCAACACCGTGACAACGTCACTTCACTGCGTCATTCTGTCCCATACAGTGACAGGATATTTCCAGTAGGGAGCCAAACGAATGAAATTTGCAGCCAAAGCCCTCGTCGCGGGCCTGATGATGGTGGCAGGCGTCGCCATCGCCGCCGAAGCGACCGATCCCACGGTCAAGGCCCGGCAAGAGCTGATGGACACGATCGGCATGAACACCGGTATTCTGGGCAAGATGGCCGGGGGCGAAACCCCCTTCGACGCCGCTGCCGCCGAAGCCGCGAAAACCGCCCTCGTCACGGCGGCCGGCGAAATCGCGGTCAAGTTCGAACCGCAGGCCACGGATCCGAAATCCACCGCCAAGGCGGATATCTGGACCAACTGGGAAGATTACCTGAAAAAGGCCGACGCCCTGAAAGCCGCAGCCGAAGGCCTCGATGCCACCACCGTCGAAGGTGTGCAGGCTGGCATGGGCGGCATCGGTGGGTCGTGCAAGGATTGCCACACCACCTATCGCATCCCGTCCTGATCAGACTGAATCCTGCAAAGAAAACCGCCCCCGCATCCGCTGCGGGGGCCTTTTGCTTTAACGCGTCACGTCACCCGCAATTCACGCGCGTGATGCGGCCCGTCCGGTCCACCTCGAAATTAAGCCGATCCGCGCTGTAATCCATCGTCACCGCCGTATCGGGATAAATCACGCGCACCGGCTTGTTGAACCGCATCCTGTCCAGATCGCTGGCAGGCGCGCCCACAAGGTATTGCAGATCCAGCGCCCCGCACTGGTTCACGCCCCCCGGCACCGGGCCGGGATCACCCGGATAGGGGTCTGAAACCGGAACGCAGGCCGCTGCCGCCAGCGCAAAGCCAAGCCCTGCCACCATCCTTGCAAGTTTCTGCATCGTCTTTCTCCTGTCAGGCCGCCATCGGGACGGATGGTCACGCCATCCCCACTGCACCCTTTCCGCCTACAGGGGCCAAGGCAAGCCCGCTGACGCGAACCGGCAAACACCCGCCGTTTCCCGCGTTGCAATTCGCGCCGCTTTCCCCCAGCCTGCACCCAAATCACTGAATGTGGAGGATTTGATGCGTACCCGCGCCGCCGTTGCCCTTGCCCCCGGCAAGCCGCTCGAAGTCATGGAAGTGAACCTCGAAGACCCGAAAGAAGGCGAGGTGCTGATCGAGATTAAGGCCACCGGCATCTGCCACACCGATGAATTCACCCTCTCGGGCGCCGATCCCGAAGGCCTGTTTCCCGCAATCCTCGGCCATGAAGGCGCAGGCGTGGTCATCAAATGCGGCCCCGGGGTTAAATCGCTCAAACCCGGCGATCACGTCATCCCGCTCTACACGCCCGAATGCCGCGAATGCCCCTCCTGCCTGTCGCAGAAAACCAACCTCTGCACCGCCATCCGCGCCACGCAGGGCCAGGGCCTGATGCCCGATGGCACCACCCGCTTCTCCATGCTCGATGGCACGCCCATCTTTCACTACATGGGCTGCTCCACCTTCGCCAATCACACCGTGATGCCCGAAATCGCGCTGGCCAAGGTTCGCGATGACGCCCCCTTCGAAAAGATCTGCTACATCGGCTGCGGCGTCACCACCGGCATCGGCGCGGTGCTGAACACCGCCAAGGTGGAAATCGGGGCCAAGGCCGTTGTCTTCGGTCTGGGCGGCATCGGCCTGAACGTGATCCAAGGCCTGAAAATGGCCGGGGCCGACATGATCATCGGCGTCGACATCAACGACGACAAGGAAGAATGGGGCGAAAAGTTCGGGATGACCCATTTCGTCAACCCAAAGAAACTGCCCGAAGGCATGACGGTCGTGCAGGCCATCGTCGACCTGACCAAAACCCCCTTCGACAAGATCGGCGGGGCCGACTACTCCTTCGATTGCACCGGCAACGTCAAGGTGATGCGCGACGCGCTGGAATGCACCCATCGCGGATGGGGTCAGTCCATCATCATCGGCGTGGCCCCCGCAGGCGCCACGATTGAAACCCGCCCCTTCCAGCTGGTCACGGGCCGCGTCTGGAAAGGCACCGCCTTCGGCGGCGCCCGCGGCCGCACCGATGTGCCAAAAATCGTGGACTGGTACATGGACGGCAAGATCGAGATCGACAGCATGATCACCCACGTCCTCCCGCTCGACCGCATCAACGAAGGCTTCGATCTGATGCACGCGGGCAAGTCGATCCGCGCTGTCGTGGTATTCTGATCCGGCGGGTGGGGTTCGGCCCCACCCTGCCCGTCCCGCCATGGCCGCAACGCCCGGAACGCTGTTTCTGAAATCAAAGGGGGTGGCGTTCACCCTCCACCCCTACGCCTATGACCCCTGCGCCGATGCGGTGGGCCTTGCCGCCGCGCAGGCGCTTGGTCTCGACCCCGCCCTCACCCTCAAGACCCTGATGGTGGAGGTGGACGGCAAACCCGCCTGCTGCGTCATCCCCTCCGACCGCCAGCTTTCCATGAAACGTGTGGCAGCCGCCTTCGGGGCCAAATCCGCCGCCATGATGCCCCCGGCCAAGGCCGAAAAGCTCACCGGCTACAAGGTCGGCGGCATCAGCCCCTTTGGCCCACGCCGCCCCGTCCCCACCGTGATCGAGGCGACCGCGACCACCTCTCCCAAAGTCTGGATCAACGCAGGCCAGCGCGGCCTGCTCCTCGGCATCGCGCCAAATGATGCGCTCGCCGCCATCCCGGCCACAGCCGCCCCCCTCATCGCCTGACCTTTCCCCCTTTCCCTTCCCCGCGCAAAGGCGCACCCTAGGGGCAGAAAAAGGACGACCCCATGCCCGAACCCCGCGCCCCGCGCCTCTGCGTCCTGATCGACGCCGACAATGTCCCCTCCGGCTATGCCGAAGCGATCTTCGAGGAAATCGCCAGCCTCGGCGAAGCCTCCGTCCGCCGCATCTATGGCGACTGGTCCGCCCAGCGCCTTGCCGGCTGGGCCAAGCAGGTGGCCGCCCTTGGCCTTGTCGCCGATCAGCAGTTTTCCAACACCAAGGGCAAGAACGCCTCGGACATCGGCCTTGTCATCGCCGCGATGGATTTCCTCCATTCCGGCCTGTTCGACGGCTTCGTCCTCGTCAGTTCCGACAGCGATTTCACCCGCCTCGCCGCCCGCATCCGCGAGCAGGGCCTTGATGTCTATGGCATCGGCGAAAAGAAGACGCCCGAAGCCTTCCGCATGGCCTGCAAACGCTTCATCTATGTTGAAAACCTCGGCACCGCCGAGGAAATCCCCGAGGCCCCCCCCGCCCGTGGCACCACCCGCGCCGAACCGGTTGAGGCCACGCCAAAACCCGGCGCCAAGGAAGCCCCGGCCAAGGCCATCCCCTTCATCATCGCCGCCATGCGCGCCATAGACCCCGATGCCGAATGGTATTCGCTGGGTCAGGTCGGCCAGTTCATCACCCAAGGCAATCCCGACTTCGACACCCGCACCTATGGCAGCGCGAAGCTCTCGGACCTCGTCCGCAAGATTTCCCGCTTCGAGGTGCGCCCCGGCCCCAGCGGCCAGTTGCAGATGCGCGACGTGGCCTGAAGAGGGCGGCCCCGCAAGGGACCGCCCGCCCGCGCTTACGGGGCCTTCATCTCGGCATAGTCCCCGCCCGTCCGCAGCGTCACGGTGACAGGCGCATCCGTCCGGTTGCGCCAGAACCAGCCGTGATTGCCGGTGAAAGCGGCGGTCAGTTCGCCCGCCTGCTCCGGCACGGCACGGCCCTGCTCATAGCTGACCTTCTGCCCGCTGCCA
Organism: Fuscovulum sp.; assembly: GCA_035192965.1. Classification (NCBI taxonomy): domain Bacteria; kingdom Pseudomonadati; phylum Pseudomonadota; class Alphaproteobacteria; order Rhodobacterales; family Paracoccaceae; genus Fuscovulum; species Fuscovulum sp. The sequence goes on from CP136571.1 coordinate 4,071,169, forward strand.
TCGCCATGGGTGTCATAGTTCACGACACCCCCGTTCGCGGTCCATTCAAACCGGGCGGTCTGGCCCTCTTCCATCACCAGCTTCACCTCGATCCCCTCGCCGGGGGGCAGCGTATAGCTCACCTCGTCGCGCCATTCCGGCGCTGCGGGGGCGGCTTCCGCCACGGCCTCTGTGGGCGCAGCCGCGACCGGTGCAGGCTCTGCCGTCGCCGCCTCGGCAGGAGCTGCCTCGACAGGCACCGAAGCCTCGGGGGCAGCCGCCACGTCCGTCAAGTCAGCCCCGCCATCGCGCAGCACATCAGCCCCCACGATCGCCGCAATATCGGCCAACTGCGCCTCCATCCGCTCCAACCGCGCCATCACGGCCGGGTCCAGCACCACCGGCGCGGCGGCGGCATCCGCCTCGGCCTCGGCGTAAAGCTGCTGCTTGATCTGCCCCATCTCCGTCAGCCCCAGTACGGCGCCAAACCCCGTCGGGTCCATCCCGTATTCGGCGGGCAGATACACCACCCCCAACACACCCAGCGCCGCCGCCCCGGAAAGAAGCGTGGACCGGATCAACCCGCCCGACGTCGCCTTGACCCCGCGCACCTGTGCGCCTTCATTCGTCCTGTTCATGGAAAACTCCCTCAGGCCATGGCGAACCCGACAAGCTGCACGCCTGTCAGATAAAAGCCCAAACCCATCATGATGACATTGGCGCGGTAGGCCTGCGCAGCGAAGGACGGGCTTGCCCGCCAGCGCTGCATGACCAGCAGGATCACCGCCAGCGCGGTCAACTGCCCGATCTCCACCCCCGCATTGAAAGCCAGCAGGTTGACCAGCAACCCATCGGCCGAGATGTCGTATTCGATGATCTTCGACGCAAGCCCAAAGCCGTGCAGCAACCCAAAGACCAGCGTCGCCACCCGCGTATCCGGCTGCACCCCGAACCACGCGCGGAACGCACCAAGGTTGTCCAACGCCTTGTAGACGACGGAAAACCCGATGATAGCGTCGATGATATAGGCGTTGATCCCAAAGTCGAACCAGACGCCCAGCACCATCGTCACCGAATGGCCCACCGCGAAAAGCGATACGTAAAGCGCGATCTCGCGCATCCCGTACAGAAAGAAGATCACCCCGAAAAGAAAGAGGATGTGGTCATACCCCGTCACCATGTGCTTGGCGCCAAGGTACAGGAACGGGATCACCTGCGGTCCTGTGATCTCTTGAATATACCCCTTGTCGCCAAGGGTGACGGCATGGGCCAGCGCCCCGCCTGCCCAAACAAGGGCAAGGCCAAGCGTGGCCGCCAAAAGCCAGACGCGCGGCGGCGTCCGGAGGAAGATGTCCATGGATCATGTCCTGTCCTGAAACGACGGTCAGGCCATCGCCGCCCTTGGGCGGATCTGGCCGGCTTCGCAAGTCTCAGGTCAGGCCCTCGGTGGCCGTCGCGGCCCCTCGGACGCTGTTCCGGCAAACTCCCGCGCCAGGGCCACCCCCTGCGCCTTGCCCTGCGGCAGGGCCAGCACAGGCGCGGCGGACAAGATCACGCTGGCCGAATGGTCATGGTCGGTCGCGTCGTGGTGGCCGTGGGAATGGTCATGCCCATGATGATGCCCGTGATGATCCAGATGATCACCCGCCCCACCATGCAATACGGCATGTTCCGCCTGTGCCATCACGGCGGCAGGCCCGTGCGTCGCTGCATCGGCCACAGGGGCAACGACCAGCGCCAAAAGCGCCAGCATCGCCGCTACCCGCATCAAGACCGCACCGATCCCGCCCATCGCCCCACCAACACACGCGCCAGCACAGCCCGGCGCATCTTCCGCAAATAGGACGTGACCGGGGCACAGTACAACCCCACCCCCGCAAAACCGGCATCCGTGCGCCCACGCGCAGCCGCCTTGCACCGGCGCGGGGTTCCGCCCCGCCACCGAAACCCCTATTCTCCCCTCAGCAACGTATGGGGGACCACCATGCAGATCGAACTCGGCCTCGACACCTTCGGTGACACCAGCCTCGGCCCGGATGGGCATCTCAAACCGCATGACGCCGTGCTGCGTGATGTCGTCGAACAGGGCATCCTTGCCGATCAGGTCGGCATCCACTTCCTTGGCATCGGCGAACATCACCGCGCGGATTTCGCGGTTTCGGCCCCGGAAATCGTGCTCTCGGCCATCGCCGCCCGCACCAGCCGCATCCGGCTCGGCTCGGCGGTCACGGTCCTGTCCTCGGATGATCCGGTCCGCGTGTTTCAGCGCTTCTCGACCTTGAACGCCATCTGCACTGGCCGGGCCGAGGTGATCCTTGGGCGCGGCTCCTTTACCGAAAGCTTTCCCCTCTTCGGGTATGAGCTTCAGGATTACGAACGCCTGTTCGAAGAAAAGCTCGATCTCTTTGCCCATCTCATCCGCGATGAGGCGATCACCTGGTCGGGCGAAACCCGCGCGCCGCTCTATGACCAGCGCGTCTATCCCACCCTTGGCCCCGGCCTTCAGGTCTGGGTCGGCGTCGGCGGCAGCCCGGAATCCGTGGTCCGCGTTGTGCGCCACGATCTGCAACTGATGCTGGCCATCATCGGTGGCGACCCGCGCCGGTTCAAACCCTATGTCGATCTTTACCACCGCGCCTGCGCCCAGATGGGTCGCACGGTCAAACCCGTGGGCATCCACTCGCCGGGTCACATCGCCGCCACCGATGAACAGGCCGCCGAACAGCTTTGGCCGCATTACAAGGCGATGTTCGATCAGATCGGGGCTGAACGCGGCTGGCCCCCGGTCACACCCGACCGGTTCATGGGCGAAATTCGCAACGGCTCGCTTTATGTAGGCAGCCCGGAAACCGTGGCCCGCAAGATCGCGGCAGCGGTCACCGCGCTGGGGGTCGACCGGTTTGATATGAAATATTCAACCGGCCCAATGCCGCATGACCAGCTTTGCGAAAGCATCCGCCTCTATGGCGAACAGGTCATTCCAATGGTCAAGGACATGGTCGCAGGGGCCAAGGTCGCCGCCCAATAGGGCGGCGCACCCGCTCACGCAGCGCCGTCTCAGGGGGCCAGATGCGGCCGAAAGTCCGCAACGACCTCTTCATAAACCTGCCGCTTGAACGGCACGATCGAGGCGATCATTTCCCCCGCCCCGATCCACCGCCAGCGGCTGAACTCCGGGTGTTCACTATCGATCCGCACTTGGTCATCCCTGCCCAGAAAGCGGAACAGGAACCACTTCTGCCGTTGCCCGCGATACTTGCCGCCCCAGACCTTGCCCAAAAGTTCAGGCGGCAGGTCATAGGTCACCCAATCCTCGGTCTTGGCGACGAACTCCACCAGATCGGCGGTTACCCCGGTTTCTTCCCACAACTCGCGCAGCGCCGCCTTGCGGGGCTTTTCGCCCTCGTCGATCCCGCCCTGCGGCATCTGCCAGGCGGGATGGGGGGAATCGATGCGCTGCCCGGCAAAGATTTCGCCCTGCGCGTTGATCAGCACCACACCCACGCAGGGCCGGTAGGGCAAATTCGCCGTATCTGTCATGGCATGTCGGGGCCGCAGCGCGGCCCCGCTCCTTTCAGTTCTGCTCGGCCATTGCCGGGGCCACGGCGTTCAGCCCGCGCAGGATGTCCACGGCATAGGCCAGCTGGTAATCCTCATCGCGCAGCTTGGCCGCCTCTTCGATCTGCGCCCGCTCTTCTTCCAGCAGCTTGCGCTCATCCTCGCTCATGGAATCATTGGTGATGATCCCCCGCAGATCCGCCTCGGAAGACGGGTTCTGCGCGGCAGAGGCGGCTTCCTCCCCCTCGACCGGCGGCGTCACCACCGGCTGGTTCACCACGATATCCGGCATCACGCCCAGCGCCTGGATCGACCGGCCCGACGGCGTGTAATAGCGCGCCGTCGTCAACCGCATCGCGCCGTCCCCGCGCAGCGGCACCACCGTCTGCACTGACCCTTTGCCAAAGCTCTTGGTCCCCACCACGATCGCCCGGCGATGATCCTGCAACGCCCCCGCCACGATCTCGGATGCCGAGGCAGAGCCGCCATTGATCAGCATGACGATGGGCTTGCCTTCGGTCAGGTCGCCCGGCGTCGCGTTGAACCGCTCGCCATCCGATGCCTCGCGGCCCCGGGTCGACACGATCTCGCCCTTCTCAAGGAAAGCATCCGACACGCTGATCGCCTCGGTCAGCAGACCGCCGGGATTGTTGCGCAGGTCCAGAACAAAACCGTCGACATTCTCCATCCCGCCCAGCTCGTCGATGGATTTCTTCATCTGCTCTTCCAGCCCAGGCGTGGTCTGGTCGTTAAACGTCGTGATCCGCAGCACCACCGTCTTGCCGACAACACGGCTGCGCACCGCCGTCACCTTGATCGTGTCGCGGATGATCGACACGTCAAACGGCTCATCCACACCTTCGCGCACCACGGTGATGATGATCTCGGAACCGACCGGCCCCCGCATCATTTCCACGGCATCATCCAGCGTCAGGCCCAGCACGCTTTCGCCGTTCACATGGGTGATGAAATCGCCCGCCTCGATCCCCGCCGCATCGGCGGGCGTGTCGTCCATCGGCGACACCACCTTGACGAAACCCTCTTCCTGCGTGACCTCGATCCCAAGGCCCCCGAATTCGCCACGCGTCTGCACCTGCATGTCGTCGAAATCTTCCGGCGGCAGATAGCTGGAATGCGGATCAAGCGATGTCAGCATCCCGTTGATCGCTGCTTCGATCAGCTGCTCGCTGTCGACCTCTTCCACATATTGCGACCGGATGCGTTCAAAGATGTCCCCGAACAGATCAAGCTGCTGATAGACATTCTCGTTCCGCTCGGTCTCTTGCGCGATCAGCGGTCCCGCCACCTGCAAGGTAAGAATGGCTCCGGCCACCGTGCCGCCCACTGCGGCCATGACGAACTTCTTCATCTCGATCTCATTCCCTTCCTTCGGTGAACCAAGGTTCCGGGTCCACCGGATCGGCACCCTGCCGCAATTCCAAATAAAGCGTTTCCGTCTCGCGTGCGCCACCACCTTCTTGTGACGCGGCAAGGATGTCTGCAAGTTCCGGCTCTGCGCCCCCCATAAGGCCCAGCGGCGCACCCTGTGCCACCACCTCGCCCACTTCTCCATATACCGAACCAAGCCCCGCGAGGATCAATAGATAGCCCCCTCCCGGCTCCAGGATCATCACATTTCCGTAGTCGAGCAGCGGCCCCCGGTACCGGATCGTCGCAGGCCACGGTGCAGTGACCAGCGCACGGGGTCTTGTGGCAATCGTCAGCCCCGGCCGACGCACCCCTGCCGCATCTGCCTCGCCGGGGCGGCGCAGCACCGATCCCAGCACCGGGCGCGGCAAACGCCCCATGGCGCTGGCGAAATCCTCGCCATCCGTCGCATCAGGGGCCAGCCCCGTGGCAAAGGCCTCCAGCGTATCCGCGCTTTCCACCAGCCCGCGCAACACTTCGGGGTCTTCGGTGAACCGCCGGGGCAGTTCGGTCCGGTCGCTGATCGCCTGGCTCAGCGCCGTCCGCGCGGTCTGCGCCACGCTCAACCCGCGCGCCAGCGTCTCGCCCGCCGCCTCTTGCAAGGCGCGCAGATCGCGCAACTCCTGCAATTCCGCCCGCAACCGCGCCGCTTCGGCCTGCAAGGCGGGCGTCACATCGGCCAGCATCATCCCCGACCGCACCGTTCCCACCGGCCCCGTCGGATGCAACAGCAACAACGGCCCCGGCTCCGCCTCCAACTGCCCCAGCACGCCCACCAATTGCGAAATCCGGTCCCGCTGCGCGTTGAATTGCAGGCTCAGCGCCGTCTCGCGCAGCGATGCCTGCCGCAGCGCCTCGCGCAGCGCGCCCAGCCCATCCTCATAGGCGCGGATCGTCTGGGTCAGCGCGGCCACCCGGTCCCGCGCGCCCTCGGCCTCTTCCATTGCCGTCACGGCGGCCATCAGGTCACCCGCCGCCTGCGCTGCCTGTTCGGCGGCGGTATCGGCCAGCACCGGCTGCGCCAGCATCAGGCCAAGGCCAAGGCAAAGGGCGACGCGCAGCCTCATACGATCAGACTCTGCCCCGTCATTTCCGGCGGTTGCTCCAACCCCATCAACGCCAGCACAGTGGGCGCCAGATCGGCCAGCCGGCCCTGCCGCAGCCGCGCCCCCGCAGGCCCGCCCACAAGGATCACCGGCACCGGGTTTGTCGTATGCGCCGTATGCGGCCCGCCCGTCACCGGATCAATCATCTGCTCGCAATTACCATGATCGGCAGTCACGATCATCGCGCCGCCCGCCACGTCCAGCGCCGCCAGCGCATCGCCCAGCGCGGCATCCACCGCCTCGCAGGCGCGCATCGCGGCGGCCAGATCGCCGGTATGGCCCACCATATCGGGATTGGCGAAATTCACCACGATCAGGTCATAGCCATGCCGGATCGCGCCCACCAGCGCCGCCCCCACCTCGGGCGCGCTCATTTCCGGCTGAAGGTCATAGGTCGCCACCTTGGGCGATTTCGGCATGTCCCGATCTTCGCCCGCGAACGGCTCCTCCCGCCCGCCATTCAGGAAAAAGGTCACATGCGGATATTTCTCGGTCTCGGCCAACCGGAACTGCGTCCGCCCATGGGCCGCCACCCATTCCCCCAGCGAATTGGGGATCGACCGCTTCGGAAAAGCCGTCGCCATATAGGCGTTGTGGCCCTCGGAATATTCCACCATCCCCAGCATGGCCGACCATGCCGGTCGCCTGCCGGTATCGAACCCGTCAAACCCCGGCTGTCCCAGCGCGGCCAATATCTCCCGCGCCCGATCCGCCCGGAAGTTCAGGCAGAACAGCCCGTCCCCATCCCGCGCGCCCGCATAGCCGCCGATCACCGTGGGGGCCAGAAACTCATCCGTCTCACCCTTGGCATAGGATTGCGCCACGGCCTCCACGGCATCCGCTGCCACTTCGCCCTCGCCCCGCACCATCGCCGCAAAGGCGCGCGACACCCGCTCCCAGCGGTTATCCCGGTCCATCGCCCAATAGCGCCCCGTCACCGTGGCAATCCGCGCGCCCACCGGCAGCTTGGCCACCAGATCCGCCACAAACCCCGCCGCTGACGATGGCGCAACATCCCGCCCGTCGGTGATCGCGTGCAGCCAGACCGGTACCCCTGCCGCCGTCACCGCCCGACAGGCCGCGATCACATGGGTGATATGCCCATGTACCCCGCCATCCGACACCACGCCCATCAGATGCGCCACGCCGCCCGCAGCCTTTACCTTGGCGATGAACGCGCCCAGCGCCTCATTCTCGGCAAAAGACCCGTCCTCCACCGCCAGATCAATCGCCCCAAGGTCCATCGCCACCACGCGGCCCGCGCCGATATTGGTATGGCCCACCTCGGAATTGCCCATCTGCCCGCGCGGCAGGCCCACATCCGGGCCATGCGTGATCAGCGTGGCCTTCGGGCAACTCGCCCAGATGCGGTTGAAATTCGGCACATGCGCCTGCGCCGGGGCATTGCCCTCTCGCGTCTCCGAAAGCCCCCAGCCGTCAAGAATGCACAGCACGACGGGCTTTGGAACAGTCATGGCAGGATACCCCTTCTTGGTCTTGCAAGCTCAATACCGCCCCCGGCCCCATCCGGCAACGCACCCCGCAGCGCTGGCATCAAGTTTTCCGCCTTGGCTTTCCTGTCCAAGGTTGCCCCGGCCCAGAATCTTCCGCCACAACCCTCATCAGCGTCCGGATCGGCCCGTCTCCAATCCACCCCGGAATCGCACCAATCCCTACTCCAACGTTAACCTTAACGCCCGGTAAGCCCCCCGTGCGTATGCACAGCCGTCTGCACCACCATCTGCACCGACAGCGGCACAGCCTTTTGGGCCGGATGCCCCCGGTTAATGCAGCGTTCCCAGATGGTTAGAAGAAAATCACGCCCGGTGATACGGCCCGCCCGACAGGATCGTCGCCGCCCGATACAACTGCTCGGCCAGCATCACCCGCACCAGCATATGCGGCCAGACCATCCGCCCGAAACTGATCGAAAACGCGGCCCGGTCGCGCAACCCCGGCGCAATCCCGTCGGCCCCGCCGATGACAAAGGCCACATCCTGCCGCCCCTCATCGCGCCACCGCGCCAGTTGCGCCGAAAACTCCGGCGATGACATCACCTTGCCGCGCTCATCCATCGTCACCAGCAGCGCCCCTGCGGGAACAGCCCGCGCCAGCAACTCTGCCTCGGCCTCCATCCCGCCGCCCTTCTTGTCCTCAACCTCGGTCTCGAACAACGGGCCCAGCGCGAGCGGCTTTCCTGTGCGGTTGAACCGCATGTGGTAATCTTCAAAGATCGCACGCTCGGGCTGATCCGCCCGGATGCGCCCCACCGCACAGACATGCACCCGCACGGCCCTCAGGCCCCGCGATGGGCGCTTCCGGGAAGCCACATCTTTTCAAGCTGATAGAACTCGCGCACCTCGGGCCGGAAGACATGGACGATCACATCGCCCGCGTCGATCAGCACCCAGTCACCGGTTTCCTTGCCTTCGATCTTGCTGATGATCCGCAGATCCTGCTTCAGCCGATCAACCAGCTTTTCGGAGATTGCCGCCACCTGACGCGACGACCGGCCCGAACAGATGACCATGTAATCGGCCACGTCCGACCGCCCGCGCAGATCGATCTGCACGATATCCTCGGCCTTGTCGTCATCGACGGATTTCAGCACTGCCGCCAGAACGTCTTCCGAAGAAAAGGTTCCCGCATTCGCCGTGGCGGTCGCCGTCATGCGCGCCGCCCTTGGCCCGACCGGCAGCCCGGTCGTTGGGTCTGAATGAGACAGGACATAGTCCTCCCGAAATGGCGCGCCGCATCGCCCCGGCGCGGGGCTTGACCAACAGGGTAACATTGCCGCGCCCGTATCTCAACGGCACGCGAAGCGCGCGCGATATCCCCCGGCGGCGAAAAGCGCAAGAAGAACCGTCACCGCAGCACGAAACCCACCTCGTTGCGGCGGTTCCACGGCAGGGTGAAGGGTGAATCGTAGAACAGGAACTGCGGTGGCTCTTCCACCGCCAACCCGCGCTGCGCCACCCATTCCCGCAACTCTGCACTGCGCGCCTCAAGCGACGAAGTCGTTGGAACGCCTGAAAATTCCAGCACCACCATGCGTTTGGCCGGGTTGGTCACAAGCCGGATTCGCGGGTCCTTGGGGCGCGGCAGGGTGTCCATCGTGAACTCTGACGGCATCGAAAACTGCACCGTCCATGTCGACCCCGCGCCGCTTTGCGCCACAGGCGTAGTCATGGCGATCTTTTCCGATTGCGCGACAGGTGTGGTCATCGCGACCTTCGCCTTCGCCTCGTTCCCGCCAAAGATATAGGCCGCCAGCACCCGGAACCCCGCGCCCACAGCCGCATCCCGGCTTCCCTCGACTGTCACCTCTGCCGCCAGATGCGGCGGATAGGCCCGCACCTCCACCGCGCCATCGCTATCCTCAACCACATAGGCCGGGGTTTCAGTGCCTTTATAACTCTCAGCCATCCCCGCCCCTGCCATCCCGCCCGCGACACCCATTGCCAGCAGCGCCAATACAACCCGCTTCTGAACCCATCCCATGCACATCACCCTTTGTCTGATCCTGACCTAGCACGCCTTACCCACCCGCACAGCAAACCCATTCCGAACAGCCCGGCAAATCCCCGCAATGGCCCAAGCACCGCTCTGTTGCGTAACCCTAACCATCACCTTGTCGCGACGTTCCATGTGTTGGCGGTGAAACCCGCCTTGCGTGGCCCGTCACTCCACCCCGCCCCGAACCCGCGTCTTGCCTCACAGCAGATTCGCGCGTAATCAGTCGCGCATGATGCGCTTCTTCGACATGGCCGACCACGCGCGCCTGCCTTGGCGCTTTACCCGCGAAAGCCGGTCGGTTCTCGCACGCCTTTCCTGACGCGCCTCCCGTCATCCCGGCGCAGCCGCGCCACACCCACAGCCATATCCGAAAGAGATGAGCCATGACCGCTCCGCGCACCCTTTATGACAAGATCTGGGATGATCACGTCGTCCATCAGGCCGAAGACGGCACCTGCCTGCTGTATATCGACCGCCACCTCGTGCATGAGGTGACCTCGCCGCAGGCATTCGAAGGCCTGCGCATGACGGGCCGCACCGTCCGCGCCCCGGAAAAGACCATCGCCGTGCCCGATCACAACGTCCCCACGACGCTGGACCGCGCCAATGCCGCGACCATGACCGAAGACAGCCGGATTCAGGTGGCCGCGCTCGACAAGAACGCCAAGGATTTCGGGATCAACTACTATCCCGTCTCCGACATCCGTCAGGGCATCGTCCACATCGTCGGCCCCGAACAGGGCTGGACGCTGCCGGGGATGACCGTGGTTTGTGGCGACAGCCACACCGCCACCCATGGCGCCTTCGGCGCGCTGGCGCATGGCATCGGCACCTCCGAAGTGGAACATGTCCTCGCCACCCAGACGCTGATCCAGCGCAAGGGCAAGAACATGAAGGTGGAAATCACCGGCTCGCTCCGCCCCGGCGTCACCGCCAAGGACATCACCCTGTCGGTGATCGGTGAAACCGGTACCGCTGGCGGCACCGGCTATGTCATCGAATATTGCGGCCAGGCGATCCGCGAACTGTCGATGGAAGGCCGCATGACCGTGTGTAACATGGCCATCGAAGGCGGCGCCCGCGCCGGTTTGATTGCGCCGGACGAAAAGACCTTTGCCTATTGCATGGGCCGCCCCCACGCGCCGAAAGGCGCAAAGTGGGAGGCCGCGCTCGCCTATTGGAAAACCCTCTTCACCGATGAAGGCGCGCATTTTGACAAGGTCGTCACGATCCGTGGCGAAGACATCGCCCCCGTCGTGACCTGGGGCACCTCGCCCGAAGATGTTCTGCCCATCACCGGCACCGTCCCCGCGCCCGAAGATTTCACCGGCGGCAAGGTCGAAGCGGCCCGCCGCTCGCTGGAATACATGGGCCTGACCCCCGGTCAGAAACTGACCGATGTCGCCATCGACACAGTCTTCATCGGCTCTTGCACCAATGGCCGCATCGAAGACCTCCGCGCCGCGGCGGCCATCCTGAAGGGCAAGAAGATCGCGGTGAAACGCGCGATGGTCGTTCCCGGCTCGGGCCTCGTGCGCGCACAGGCGGAAGAGGAAGGTCTGGCCCAGATCTTCATCGACGCGGGCTTTGAATGGCGTCTCGCGGGCTGCTCCATGTGCCTTGCCATGAACCCCGATCAGCTGGCCCCCGGCGAACGCTGCGCCGCCACCTCCAACCGCAACTTCGAAGGCCGCCAAGGCCGCGGTGGCCGCACGCACCTGTTGTCGCCCGCCATGGCGGCGGCGGCAGCCATCGCCGGTCATCTGGTCGATGTGCGCGATGTGATGTCGGAACAGGTGTAAGGAACAGACCGATGCAGAAATTCACCACCCTCACCGGCATCGCGGCCCCCATGCCGCTGGTCAATATCGACACCGATATGATCATCCCCAAACAGTTCCTGAAGACGATCCAGCGCTCGGGTCTCGGCAAGAACCTGTTTGATGAAATGCGCTATACGCAGGACGGGCAGGAAATCCCCGATTTCGTCCTGAACCAGCCCGCCTATCGCAAGACTGAAATCCTGATCGCAGGCGACAATTTCGGCTGCGGCTCGTCGCGCGAACATGCGCCTTGGGCGCTTCTGGATTTCGGCATCCGCTGCGTGATCTCCACCAGCTTTGCCGACATCTTCTACAACAACTGCTTCAAGAACGGCATCCTGCCCATCGTCATGCCGCAAGAAGTGGTCGATGTGCTGATGGCCGATGCCAAGAAAGGCGCCAATGCCCGCGTCACGGTCGATCTGCCCAGCCAGACCGTCACCACCTCGGACGGGCAGGTCTTCTCGTTCGAGGTCGACCAGCACCGCAAGCATTGCCTGCTGAACGGTCTGGATGACATTGGCCTGACCTTGGAAAAGGCCGCCGCCATCGACAGCTACGAAAAATCGCTGGCAACCCTGCGTCCTTGGGCCTGAAACCGGCCTTGGCTGCCGACTAGATGCCAAAAACCAAGCAACCACAACATCTTGGGCCGCCCCTCGGGGCGGCCTTTTCCTTGCCGGAATCTTGATGCAATCCAGCGACACCTTGTCCGCGAAATGGCCGCAAAGCCCTGCATACATACGAACGGGTGTTGTAACGGTACACGAAAGAAGGCACAAATTGGGCAAGATTGAGGCAGTCCGCCACAATGTGCGGGTATTCGCTGGAAGCGGCACCAAGGGCAAACCCTGGGTCGGCTGGCGGGAAGGAAACAGGGCAGTGGGTTCGCGGCTTGCCGGGGCGCTTTTGCGCGCAGTTATGATCGTGGTGCTGGTTGTTGCACCGTCCATGCTCGTACCGGGCCTGGCCACGGATGCACAGCAAACGGTCGCCCTCGTTGCCCTCTTTGCCGGTCTCCTTACCTTTGTCGAATATAATGGCGAAGCGCCGGGTCTGATCGAATTCCGCGACGCACCGCCCTTCAACCGCATCCGCTTTTTGCTGCTGGCCGCAACGCTGCTGGCCCTCGCCCTGATCGAACGGGGTCGCACCGACCCCTCGACGCTGACCCAACTGGTCGAAGCCGTGGGCGCGCTTATCGGGCAGGCAATGGATTTCCCGTATAGCCCGGTCCGTCTGGCCACTCAGGTTCTGACAACCGGCGCGACCGAAGCCGATATCGCCATCCTGCGCACCGCCGCCGGCACGGCCTATCTGACCTCGCTACTGGGACTGTTCTACTTCTCCTTCCACATGCGGCTGGGCAGTTGGCCGCGTCAGGGACGGGTGTTTAATGTCTGGATCAACCTGCCGACCTTCGATCCTACCAGCGGCAGCGACATCGTCGCCCGGCTGGAGCGGGACGCGCGCATTAACATTTCATTAGGGTTCCTGCTGCCATTCTTGGCCCCGGTTGTTGTGCGGCTGTTCATGGGCGGGATTGATGCCGCCAGTCTGACCGGATCGCACAGCCTGATCTGGACGATGACAGCATGGGCCTTTCTTCCGGCAAGCCTCTTCATGCGCGGGATCGCGATGTATCGCGTGGCGCAGATGATCCGCGACAAGCGCCGCGAAAGCGCCGGTACCGCGTCCGAGGCGTTGCTTCCCGCCTGATCCTGGCGCTGGCGGCCCTCTGCCTGACGGCCACGCTGGCCCGTTCAGAACCGCTGCGCCTTGCTCTCTGGAATGTCGGGTTGGAACGGCGCGGCCCCGGCCTGCTGCTGCGCGATATCGAGGCGGGCAAAGATGCCCAGATCGCGGCAATCCTCGCCGTTCTGGCCCGGCTGGACGCCGATATCCTTGTCCTCACCGGGGTGGACCATGACCCCGGCCTTCACGCCCTGTCCGCCCTTGCCCTGCGGTTACAGGCGGCGGGTCACCCCTATCCGCACTTTTACGCCCCGCGCCCCAACGCGGGCCAGCCGACCGGCTTTGATGTCGATGGTGACGGCCGCGTCAATGAGCCGGAAGATGCCCAAGGCTGGGGCCGTTTCCCCGGCGCGGGCGGCACCGCCATCCTGTCGCGCCTGCCGCTTCTGACCGAACAGGCACAGGATTTCAGCGGCCTTCTTTGGCGTGCCCTGCCACAGGCCAATCTTCCCCCGGACATGGACCCCGGCCTTGCCGAGATTCAGCGCCTGTCGTCGCATAGCCACCTGATCCTGCCGGTCCTGCTGCCGGGTGGCGCGCGTCTTTCCCTGCTGATCTGGCATGCCACCCCGCCTGCCTTTGACGGGCCCGAGGATCGCAATGGCCGCCGCAATGCGGATGAGGCGGGCTTCTGGCTGCATCTGCTGAATAGCCGTCTGGCCATCCCGCCCCCTGCACCACCCTTCATCCTGCTGGGCGATGCGAACCTTGATCCCGAGGATGGCGATGGCCGCCCCGACGCCCTGCGCGCCCTGCTCAACCATCCGGCGCTGACCGATCCCGCGCCGCGCGGCACCCATGGCCGAACGGAACCGGCGCATCGGGGCGACCCTGCGCTGGACACCGCGATCTATACCGATCTGGGCGGTCTGCGACTGGATTACCTGCTGCCCTCCGGCGACCTTGTCATCCATGCCAGTGGCGTCCTCTGGCCGCCCGACGGTGACCCTTTCGCCGCCACGCTGGCAACCGCCTCGCATCACTACCCGGTCTGGATCGACCTGTCGGTGTTGGCCGCCACTCCCGGCCCCTGATCGACCGCGTCAAACCGGACCCGATCGACCGGCAGCTTCAGCACGGACAGCACCACCTTCTGGCGTGAATTGGCCACGCGCACCGACGTGCCATCCTCCATGTCGACGAACATGTCGCGCCCGTCGCGGCGAATGGCCTGCGCGGCCCGTGCCGCCACCCAATCCGACCGCGACGCCCGCACACCCAGCCATTCCGGCAGGGGATCGACCACCGCACCAAAGGGGCCGGGCAGATATATCCGCTCGTCCTTGGTGATGATCCGAATGTAATTGCCCTCTGCCATGATCCGGATCAGCGTGTCAGGCTTGATCCGCTTGCCCCCGATCTCGACATGGTCCGCCTCCCACACTCTTTGCGGTTCGGCCACAGGCACCACCGTCTTGGGCAGAGCACCGGGCCTTCGCCCGCGCAGATCGCCCAACACCCGCGGGACGACGACCAGCATCAACATATGCGCAAAGGCCTCGATCAGGACGAAATAATAGATCACCAGCACCAACAGCTTTGGCGTTGGCATCATCGAATCCTTCGATATCACAAGGTCGACCCCGATACCGATCGTCACCGCCGCCAAAAGGTAGGGCGATGCCTTGATGCGTACCGTCCCCCACCGATAGGAGATGTATTCAACGATCAGCGCGACCAGCACCAGCATCAGAACACCACAGAGGATGCTCAGGGCAATGTTGCGCGCCCGCTCATCCACGAAAAGCTTGGCATGATCCGAGCGCGTGTCGAAGGTGATCACAAAGAAATACAGCAGGATGTAATGGATGATCATATAGCGATGAAACAGTGTCGAAACGAATTCGAATGGCCCAAAGCGGACCACGTCACCGGAAAACATGGTGACCTCAACCCTCGTCTCTGCGGGCTGCGCGGATCGCATCAGGCCACCTTGTCCTGTGCAGGTCGATCCGGCAGGTCACGCAATGCCACAGGACGGGCATTGTCCCGCCCATCCAGCCAGGCCTGCACTTCGGATTTCAAGGCCGCCGACACCGGAACCCGCCCGCCGCCCGCGATATCCAGCCAAATCTCACGCCCCTGTTTCCTCACCCCCTCAACCGCAGCCAGCGCCACCCAATGCGACCGCTGCACCTGCCGGCCCAGCGTTGCGGGCATCTGCGCCACCACCCCCGAAAACGGCCCCGGCACCAGATGCCGGCCGGTCCGCGTGACAATGGTCACATAATTCCCGCTTGCCTCTGCCCGCAGGATATCGGCAGGGGCAATTCCCAGCCGGATCAGCAGATCGCCACCCTGTGGCAGCTTCGGCCTCTCCGTAACCGCCCCAGCAGCCTCAGCCACCGGACCATCGTCCTGTAACGGGCCATCCGCCATATCCGCGAACGGGTCCACTCCACCGCGCAAATCCGCCAGCGCCCGTGGCAACGCACCGCGAAAGATGAAACTTGCGCAAAGCTCCAGATACAGCACGCAAAAGAACGGGATCAGTTTCGATTGCAGTTCCGTCCAATCCTGCTGCACCTCCAACACATGATGCATGATGCTTACCGCGGCCAGCAGCGCAGCGGCACCCAGCATCATCCCCGGCGTCACCCATATCCGGATGATCCGCGCCTCCCTGTGGAACACCCGCGCGACGGCGACCACAGATCGCAGATAAACCATCAGCAAGGCCTGTGCTGCCACCAGCCCCACCACGACCGCAGGCACCTGCATGTCAATCGGGATTCGCTTGCTATCCAGCGCATAAAGCAAAGCAATCCCCGGGATCGTCAGTCCGACAAAATTCGCCAGCATATAGCGATGCCGCACCACGCGCCGCACTTCGCCAATGTTGATGAAAAGCTGACTGCCGCTCAGCAATCGAAGATCGAGTGCCGGCTCAAGACGCCCTGATCGGCCGCCTCCGTCAATCACGGGCAGATCCGTCAATCGCGGCATCGTCGTCACTCGATTCCAGTACTGGCACGCATACCCCAACCGTTACTTGGCAAGGATAAAGCATGACCTGTTACAACGACAAGAACGGCCACAGAGAAAATCATGTAACTATACGTACGTATCGTTTTTCTCAGTCTTTCGCCGCCCCCTGCCCGCTTGACCCGCCCGACCCAAGCCGATACGCCACCCCCAATAATTCCCTTGTCCTGCAGGAGCGCCACCGTGGCCAATCCCTCCCTTCTCATCCTCGCCGGCGATGGCATCGGCCCCGAAGTCATGGCCGAGGTGAAAAAGATCATCGGCTGGTTCGGCGCCAAGCGCGGCGTCCATTTCGATGTGAGCGAAGATCTTGTCGGCGGCTGCGCCTATGACAAGCACGGCACCCCCCTGCATGATGACACCATGGCAAAGGCGCAATCCGTCGATGCCGTGCTCCTCGGCGCTGTCGGCGGCCCGCAATACGACAACCTCGATTTCAGCGTAAAACCCGAACGCGGCCTTCTGCGCCTGCGCAAGGAGATGGACCTGTTCTCGAACCTGCGCCCCGCCCAGTGCTTTGACGCGCTGGCCGATTTCTCATCGCTGAAACGCGATGTGGTCGCAGGCCTTGATATCGTGATCGTCCGCGAACTCACCTCGGGTGTCTATTTCGGTGAACCGCGCGGCATCTTCACCGAAGGCAATGAACGCGTCGGCATCAACACCCAGCGCTACACGGAATCCGAAATCGCCCGCGTCGCCCGTTCGGCGTTTGAACTCGCCCGTCGCCGCAACAACAAGGTCTGCTCGATGGAGAAGGCCAACGTCATGGAATCCGGCATCCTCTGGCGCCAGGTCGTGCAGGAAGTGCATGACAAGGAATACCCCGATGTCGCGCTGACCCATATGTATGCCGACAACGGCGCGATGCAGCTGTGCCGCTGGCCCAAGCAGTTTGACGTGATCGTCACCGACAACCTGTTCGGCGATGTGCTGTCGGACATGGCCGCGATGCTGACCGGCAGCCTTGGCATGCTGCCCTCGGCCAGCCTCGGCCTGCCCATGGCCAATGGCCGGCCCAAGGCGCTGTATGAACCCGTCCACGGTTCGGCCCCCGACATCGCCGGTCAGGGCAAGGCCAACCCGATCGCCTGCATCCTGTCCTTCGCCATGGCGCTGCGCTATTCGTTCGACATGGGCGACGATGCCACCCGCGTCGAAAAGGCCGTGGAAAAGGTGCTGGCCGATGGCGTCCGCACCGCCGATCTGATGGGCCCCGAAGGCGGCGTGCCGGTTTCCACCAGCCAGATGGGCGATGCCGTCATCGCTGCCCTCGACGCCAGCCTCTGACGCTGCGGCGGCGCATCCCGCGCCGCCA
The DNA here is from genome assembly GCA_035192965.1 of Fuscovulum sp. NCBI lineage: Bacteria > Pseudomonadati > Pseudomonadota > Alphaproteobacteria > Rhodobacterales > Paracoccaceae > Fuscovulum > Fuscovulum sp. Next base: position 4,088,637 of record CP136571.1, read on the forward strand.
ACCCACATCGCGGATGGTCCAGCATGGCGCTTTCCCCCACTCTGTCAGGCGCCGGGCTGGGACTTCTGGCCTTTGGGACTTACGCAACCTATGACATCTCGGCCAAGTTGCTGGGGGCCACCTACCACCCCCTGCAAGTCATCTTTGCCGCCGGCGCGCTGACCCTGCCGCTGCTTGGCGCATACATCCTCTATTCCGGCAACGCCCGCCGCCTTTGGCCCAACCGCCCTGGCCTGATGGTCCTGCGCTGCGCCGGCACGGTGGTGAATTTCATTGCCGGCGTGTCGGCCTTCACCATGCTGCCCTTGGCCGAGGCTTATGCGATCTTCTTCACCATGCCCCTCTTCATCGCGCTTCTGGCCGTCCCGGTGCTGGGCGAGCGCTTCGATCCCGTGCGCGGTATCGCCGTGCTTCTGGGTCTGGCGGGCGTCATCGTGGCGCTGGACCCCGTCGCCACGCCCTTGGGCATCGGTCATGCGCTGGCCCTGACCGGCGCGCTGGTAGGGGCGATGAACTATGTCCTGATCCGCAAGACAGGGGCGGTGGAAAACACCGCCGTCATGCTGCTTTGGCCGCAGATCGTGCTTTTTGCCGTGGTAGCCGCCACCATGCCTTGGGTCTACCGCCCCATGGCCACCGCCGACCTTGGCATTTCGGCCCTGATGGCCGTGGTGCTGATGGTGGGCATGGTCGCCATCGTCGAAGCCTATCGCCGCGCCGCCGCCATCATCGTGGCCCCGATGCAGTATTCCCAAATCCTCTGGGCCGCCATTTTCGGCAGCCTTTTGTTTGACGAAGCCATCGGCACCCGCACCCTGATCGGCATCGTCCTGATCGCGCTGGCAGGCATCATCGTTGTCGCGCGTCAGGACAAGGCCGCCCGCGTTCCGCCGCCGACAGTGCCCACCTGACCGCCCATCCCGGCTTGCACCCGCCGCCACTTCGCGCGACACTATCAGCATCATTCCAGCCAGCCCTTTGCGTCCCCGCGCGCCCCCAAGGATTCTGCCACATGTCCCCCAACCTGCGCGGCGCGCTTCTTTCGCTCGCGGCCTTCGGCATCTACGCCACCCATGACGTGGTGGTGAAGTTTCTGGGCAGCGACTATTCTGCCGTGCAGATCATTTTCTTCTCGGGCTTGCTCAGCTTTCCGCTGGTCACCTTCATGCTGCTTGGCGACAGGCGCGACGAGAACCTCGTTCCTCGCCACCCGTGGTGGAGCCTTGCCCGCGCAGTCTCGGCCGTGCTGACCGGGGTGGCAGGCTTCTTCGCCTTTTCGCAACTGCCCCTGGCACAGGCCTACGCCATCTTCTTTGCCATGCCGCTTCTGATCACGCTGATGGCCATTCCGATGCTGGGCGAACGTGTGGGCCTGCGCCGCGGAATCGCCGTGGTCGTTGGCCTGATCGGCGTGCTTGTCGTCCTTCGCCCCGGCGAGGCCGACCTGAGCCTGGGCCACCTGGCCGCTCTCTCTGCCGCCGTGACCGGCGCGCTCACCTCAGTCATCGTGCGCAAGATCGGTGCCGTCGAACGCTCTGCCGTCCTGATGCTCTTTCCGATGCTGGGCAACGTGCTGGCAATGGGGGCGGTCCTGCCGTTTGTCTATGTCCCCATGCCGGTGGCCCATCTGGGGCTGATGGGAATCATTGCCCTGTTCGGCTTCGTGGCCGGGCTTTTGGTGATCAAGGCATACCGCACCGCGCCCGCCATCATCGTCGCCCCGATGCAGTATTCCCAAATCCTCTGGGCCGCTTTCTTCGGCTCGGTCCTGTTCGATGAAACGGTCGATCTCTACACCGCCATCGGCAGCGCCATCATCATCGCCTCGGGGATCTACATCGTCCTGCGCGAAGGAACGCCCAGCGTCTCCGAGAACCGCCCCGTGCTGGCCACCAAAGGCCGCGCGGAAACCGGCGCCATGCCCCGCGTCAGCGTGATGATGCGGCGCATGGGCATCCCCGAACGTCAGGATTGATTCCGGCCCCCTTCGCCGACCATGCCCCTTGCAAATGCCGCCACGGGGCTGTAACCCACGCCGCAATGGTCGGAGCGTAGCGCAGTCTGGTAGCGCACCTGCTTCGGGAGCAGGGGGTCGGAGGTTCGAATCCTCTCGCTCCGACCAAATCATCACCCCCCGAAAATCCCGTTAACCTGAACAACCCGACCACAGGGCATTCCGTCAGCGCTGCGCCTAGCTTCGCTGCAATGTCTTCAACACCGCGGCGTCCAGCGTTTCCAGGAACAGCGAGAACAGTTCGCCCTGCGAATTGATGCGCAGCTTGGCATAGATGTTGCGCCGATGGATTCGCACCGTCCCCGGCGAAATCCCCATGATCTGCCCCGCCGACTCGGCCGAATGGCCCTTCAGGGTGTATTCCGCCACCTCCCGCTCGCGCGCGGTCAGGATGCCCACACCAAAGCTGCCAAAATCATGGGCCACGCTGCGCCTTTCCCCGCGCAGCCCGACCCGCGCCCCGCCCTGCCCAGCATCCACCCCAAACGCCGCCCAATGGCGTTGGACGGCGGCGGCCACAAAGGGAAACAACGACTCCAGCGCCAGAAGTTCCTTTTGCGAAAACGGCTTCTCGGCCCGCATCAACGACAGCACGATCATCGCCCGATCCGGCAGGCTGACGAAATAGGCAATCTCTTCGGCCAGCCCCGTCTGGGCATAGTAATTCCGGTAATACTCGCCCTGATAAAACCGGTCCGGCGCCATGTCGCGCAGCCGATACAGGCCGGGCGCAACAGGCCGCACTGCGGCAAGGTAGAAGGGATCCAGAAGATAGGGCCCCGCCTGATAATCGGTGACGAATATCTTGCGCTTGTTCGGCGGGAAATCGTCGTAGAGATCAATGGGCCTGTCCGGCCCGCGATAGCCGAACACGACCGTATAGGTGAAGGGCGCGGTATGGCGCAGCAGGTCGGCCAACCCCTTTGGAAGACCGGGGCTGTCAAGCGCCGCCACCACCGCCCCCGCAAGCGCGGCCCAACCGGGCGGGATCATCTGCCCGTCCAACCGCGCTGAAATACCCCATTTGTGATATATACAGCCAATGGACCCTCCCCTACGCTTTGGCATGTTTCATAGGATAGATGCGGTCCCATGCACAGCCTCCTAGACAATGGCGAAACGGGTGAACGGGCCGGCACTCCGCTGATCGCCGAATTCCGTGCGGCCACGAAACGCTATGGCGATGTTCTGGCCGCGGATGCGCTGACCTTCGGGATCGGGCGGGGTGAGTTCCTGTCCTTCCTTGGCCCTTCCGGCTGCGGCAAGACGACGGCGCTGCGGATGCTGGCCGGCTTTGAAACCCCGACATCGGGCGATGTCTTTCTGGATGGCGAACGGGTGACCGACGTTCCCGCCCATCAGCGCCCGGTCAACATGGTGTTTCAACACTATGCCCTGTTTCCGCATCTGACTGTCGCCGACAACATCGCTTATGGCCTGATGCAGCGCCGCCCCCGGCCAGACCGGGGCGTGGTGGCGCGCAAGGTGGACCGCGCGTTGGAAATGGTGCGTCTTTCGGGCTTTGGCCGCCGCCGCATCTGGGAAATGTCGGGCGGCCAGCAGCAGCGCGTCGCACTGGCCCGCGCCATCGTGAACGAACCCAAGGTCCTGCTTCTGGATGAACCGCTGGCCGCGCTCGACCGCAAGCTGCGGCGCGAAATGCAGATCGAACTGCAAACCCTGCAACGCCAGCTTGGCATCACCTTTGTTCTGGTCACCCATGATCAGGAAGAGGCGCTGTCGATGTCGGACCGCATCTGCGTCATGCGTGGCGGGCGGATCGTCCAATCTGGATCACCCAATGCCCTCTATGACCAACCCGTCAGCCGCTATGTCGCGGATTTCGTGGGCAAGTCGAACTTCATCGACGGCACCCTAACCGCGCTTTCTGGCACGACAGGGCGGATCGAACCCCCCGCCGGTCCCGGCTTTTCGGGGCGGGTGTCCGGGTCATTGACCCTGGGCGAAAAGGTGTCGCTCAGCATACGCCCGGAACAGATCGAACTGGGCCATCATGCCCGCGACGGGGCAGCGCCTGTCACCGTCATCAACCGCATCTTTCTGGGCGAACACACCGAATACCTCGTCCGCCATGCCGCCCTTGGCGATCTTCTGGTGCTCGTCGCCCGCCAGGCCGAAGCCGCCGAAGGCAGCTTCGCCCCGGGCGATGCGGGGTTCATGACATGGGCGCCCGACGCCGGCCTGATACTTGCGCAAGACTGAACAAAGAAAAAACCAACCGGGAGACTTCAGCAATGACCGACAAGATCGACCATATCTCACGTCAGAAATTCATGGAGGAACTGCGGCGCTACCAGAAAGGATCGGTGACGCGGCGGCATTTCCTTGGGGTCACCGGCCTTGGCGCGGCGACCGCCGTTCTGGGTGCCGCCATGCCGGGCCTTCTGCCCCGCGCCGCCCGCGCTCAAACGGCCATCGGCGATCGCGTCGCCCTTGCGACCTGGCCCAACTACCACGATGTGGCGAACTTCGATGCCTTCACCTCGGAAACCGGCGCTGCGGTGCAGGTGAACGTGTTCGGCTCGAACGAGGAAATGCTCGCCAAATTGCAGGCTGGCGGCAGCGGCTGGGATGTGTTCGTCCCGACGAACTACACGATCACCACCTATGTTGAACAAGACCTGATCGAGCCGCTCGATCTCTCGCTCCTGCCCAATTACGACGCGGCAAGTTTCGATCCCCGCTTTGCCGGGCCGGGAACGGTGGATGGCAAACTTTATGCCGTGCCAAAGAACTGGGGCACCACGGGCTTTGCGGTGAACACAAACCACACCGAAGGCACCACGCCCGCCACATGGAAGGAATTCTGGGATCTGACCCAGACCACCTTCTCGGGCCGCACCATGGTGCATGACTATCAGCTGACAACCATCGGCAATGCGCTGAAATACTATGGCTATTCCTTCAACTCGATCGACCCGGCAGAACTGGCCAAGGCCGAAGAACTGCTGTTGGCCGCCAAGCCGCACCTTTTCGCCATCAGCTCGGACTACCAGCCCTCCATGCGGTCGGGCGATGCCTGGATGACAATCTGCTGGACAGGCGACGGCAAGCAGTTGAACCGCGACATGCCGGAAATCGCCTTTGTCCTTGGCCGCGAAGGCGGCGAGCTGTGGTCGGATTTCTATGCCATCCCCAAGGGCGCGCCGCATCGCGATGCCGCCTATGCGCTGATCAACTACCTGCTGAAACCCGAGGTGAACGCCAAAGAGGCGCTCTTCCACGGCTATCCGGTGGCAGACAGCCGCGTCGATGCCCTACTGCCGGCCGAGATTCTGAATGACCCGATCCTCTACCCTGCCGCCGATCTGCTGAACGCGCTGGAGTTCGGCGCGGCGGCGACACTCACCGATCCGAACCGGGCCGAGCTGATGGCCCGCTTCAAGTCGGCCTGACGTCATGCAGCGGCAGCGCGCATCATGGCTGCTTCTCGCACCCGCCGGGGTGTGGTTTGCAGTCATGCTCGTGCTGCCGCTGTGCTTCGTTCTGGTGTTCAGCTTTGGCGAACGGGCACCGGCAGGCGGCTATGTGCCCGCCTTCACCCTCGAACAATACGCCAATCTGCCCGCCCGCGGGACGGCCTTCCTGAACACCCTGCTGCTGGCCCCGCTGGGCACGGCACTTTCGCTGCTGATCGCCTATCCGCTGGCCTATTTTCTTGCGATGCGGGCCGATCCGAAATGGCGGACATTGCTGCTGATCCTTGTGATCGTGCCCTTCTGGACCTCCATCCTGATCCGCAGCTATGCGTGGATCTTCATCCTTGGCGGTCAGGGCCTGCCTGCAGTGATCGAATGGCTGGGTCTCGGCTCGGTCCGGCTGATCAACACGCCTTTCGCGGTGCTGACGGGCATCGTCTATGGCTATCTGCCCCTGATGGTGATGCCGATCTATGTCAGTCTCGAACGGCTGGACAAACGGTTGCTGGAGGCATCCGCCGATCTTGGCGCACCACCCCTGCGCAGTTTCCTGCAAGTGACGCTGCCCCTGTCCCTGCCGGGCGTGGCCACGGGATGCCTGCTCGTGTTCATCCTGCTGATGGGCGAATTCCTGATCCCCGCCATGCTGGGTGGCGGCAAGGTCTTCTTCATAGGTAACGCGCTGGTCGATCTTTTCCTGCAATCGCGCAACTGGGCCTTCGGGGCCGCCGTCGCAGTGACGCTGGTTGTCATCATGCTCATCACCGTGACGGTCTACATGTGGCTGATGCGCCGCATGGGGGGCCAGCGCGATGATGTGGCCCTGATGTAGGACCGACCCATGCGCCTTTATGCCTTTGCCGTCTTCGCCTTCCTCTACCTGCCCATCGCCATCATCGCGGTCTTCAGCTTCAACGCAGGCCGTCATGCCAGCCAGTTCACGGGTTTCTCCGTCCAATGGTATGGCAAGGCGCTGTCCAACCCCTTCGTGATGGAGGCGCTCTGGACCAGCTTCATCGTCGCCCTCAGCTCGGCCCTGATCGCCAGCGTCTTTGGCACCATGGCAGCGCTGGCCTTGCAAGGCATGAAAGGCCGCCTGCGCGCAGTTGCGGATGCGCTGATCTATGTGGCCATCATGGTGCCAGGCATCGTCATCGGGATCGCCACCTTGATCGCGCTGGTCACCCTGTTTGGCTGGATCAACCCACTGCTCGCCCGGCTGGCCCCCGAAGGACAGGCCCCACAACTGTCGATGGGCTATGGCTCGCTGATCGCGGCCCATGCCTTGTTCTCCATGGCGCTGGTCATCATCATCCTGCGCGCCCGCCTGTCGGGCATGGACCGCAGCCTTCTCGAAGCCTCGGCCGATCTTTACGCGCCCCCCTTCGCCACCTTCCGGCAGGTCACGCTGCCCTTGATCTTTCCGGGCATCCTTGCGGGCTTCCTCCTCAGCTTCACCTTCAGCTTCGATGATTTCATCATCGCCTTCTTCGTCGCCGGGTCCGAAACGACCCTCCCCATCTATGTCTTCTCATCCATCCGCCGCGGGGTCACGCCCGAGATCAACGCCATCGGCACCATGGTTCTGGCCGTGTCGCTGCTGCTGTTGGTAGTCGCGCAATTCATCCTGCGCAGCGGCACCAGAAAGGGCAGCAAGTGATGCAGCTTGCAGGGCGCGTCGCCTTTCTGACGGGGGCAGGGTCCGGCATCGGACGGGCGGGCGCGCTGGCCCTTGCGCGCGAAGGGGCCATCGTCACCGTCACCGATCTGGATGGCGCCCGCGCCCGCGCTGTGGCCGATGAAATCCGCGCCGCCGGTGGCACGGCCGAGGCGTTGGCGCTGGACGCCGCCGACGATGCGGCTGTCACGGCAGCAATCAGGGCTGTCGCAGCGCGCGGCCGGCTCGACATCCTGCATTCCCATGCCGGGATTCAGGTTCCGGGTCGACTGACCGAGATCGCCACCGATGCCATGGATGCCTCGTGGCGTTTGAACGTGCGCGCGCATTTCGTGGCCGCGCGCGCAGCCATGCCGCAAATGCAGCAACAACGAAAGGGATCCATCATCATCACGGCGTCAAATTCCGGCGTGCAATACGACCGTGGGATGATCGCCTATTGCACAACAAAACACGCCGTCATCGCCATGACCCGCCAGATCGCGGTGGACTATGCCGCAGACAACATCCGCTGCAACGCGCTCTGCCCCGGCTTCGTGGACACGCCCTTCAACCGCGGGTTCGAGGCGCAGATGGGCGGGCGTGCCGCGCTGGAATCCTATGTCGCCCAATCCATTCCCATGGGGCGTTGGGCATCGGAAACCGAAATCGCCGAAAGCATCGTCTACCTTGCTTCGGACCGGTCGGCCTTCATGACAGGTCATGCGCTGGTCATCGACGGCGGGGAATGCCTCTAGACGCGCGCCAGACCTGCGAAGGCCACCCACACCCCTCACACCAAAGGCTCAGCCTGCATCGGCCAGCATCATCGCCACCCCGGCCTCATCCGCAAAGCCCAGCTTCACCACCGTTGCCGCCACTGATGCCCCCTCGGACAGCGCGGTCTTGGCCACCAGCGCCGCTTTGCCATACCCGATATGCGGCACCAGCATCGTGGCCAGCACCAGACTGTTCTCCAGCGCCCCCTCGCATTGCGCGACATTGGCCTCGATCCCCGCCACACAGCGGGTGGCCAGCGTATCCATCGCCTGCATCAGAATGCGCATGGATTGCAGCACGTTCAGCACGATCACCGGCTCAAAGGCATTCAGTTGCAACTGCCCCGCCTCTGCCGCCATGGTGACCGTCAGATCATTGCCAATCACCTGAAACGCGACCTGGTTGACCACCTCCGGAATCACCGGGTTGATCTTGCCCGGCATGATCGACGATCCCGCCTGCACTGCCGGAAGCCGGATTTCATTGAACCCCGACCGCGGCCCCGAAGACAGCAGCCGCAGGTCATTGCAGATCTTCGACAGCTTCACCGCGATCCGCTTCAGCATGCCGGAAAAGGTGACATAGGCCCCGCAATCACTGCTCGCCTCGATCAGATCACCGGCCAGCTTCACCGGCCGCCCCGCCACCCGCGCCAATTCGGCCACCACCGCCTCGGCATAGCCGTCGGGGGTGTTCACCCGCGTTCCGATGGCCGTGCCGCCAAGGTTTACCTCCAACAGCAGGTTGGACAACCGCCCGATGATTTCCACATCCTCGCGGATCGTCACGGCAAAACCAGCGAACTCTTGGCCGAGCGTCATCGGCACCGCATCCTGCAACTGCGTCCGCCCGATCTTGCGCACCTGCGCAAAGGCCACCGCCCGTTCGCCAAAGGCATCCGCCAGCCGCGACTGCGCCGCGCGAAAGGCGTCGCACTGGCTCACAATCGCCAGCCGCATCGCCGTGGGATAAACGTCATTGGTCGATTGCGACCGGTTCACATCATCATTCGGGTGCAGATGCGCGTAATCCCCGGCGCGGTGGCCCATCTTCAGCAGGCCAAGATTGGCGATCACCTCATTGGCGTTCATGTTCGTCGATGTGCCGGCCCCGCCCTGGATCATGTCCACGCGAAACGCGTCATGCCACCGCCCGGCAATGATCTCGTCGCAAACTTCCTCGATCACCCGTGCCTTTTCCGCCGACAGCACGCCCAGCGCCAGATTGGCCCGCGCCGCCGCCTTTTTCACCCAAGCAAGCGATCGGATGAACTCCGGAAAAAGCGACAAGGGAATCCCCGAGATGGGAAAGTTTTCAATCGCCCGCTGGGTATGGATGCCCCACAGACAGGTGCGCGGCAGGTCCATCGTGCCAAGACTGTCTTCTTCGCGGCGCATGTCGTGCATCATCATCGGGCTGGTCCTCTGGCCATGGCTGTGGCCCGACACCTGCCCCTGATACCGCCCAAGGGTCCAATGCAAATCCTGCATGGCCCATGCAGGCCTTGCCTACCCTTGGACCGCCTAGGCCTTCAACGCCGCCCACAGCGCATCCAGCTTTGGCCCCGCAGCGCGCCGCGGGCGAAAGGCGCAGATCTCCAGCGGCAATTCCCACTCCACCCCGCCCAACGGCACGATATCCGCCCCTGCCTCCACCGCGCTTTCCGGCAGCCAGCCCACGCCATGCCCCGCAGCGATCACCTCTTTCAGCACATCCGACATGTCGCATTGCACCGACAACCGATAGGACAGCACCCCACCACCCCGTTCGATCACATGCTCGAACAGCCGCGCGAAATAGGCCCGTTGTGCATAGGCGATCAGCGGAAATGGCTCCTTGGGCGTGCCGGGAAAGCCGAACTCCTGCCCCCGCGCCGCATAGGGCAGGAACCGATCCGCCCGCAGAACCACCCGCTCTTGCGTGGCCAGTGCCTCATGACTGGGCAGCGCCGGGCAATCATGCGCCAGCAGGATATCCGCATCCCCCGCCAGATAGCGCGCCGTCACCTCGGCCGTTGTTCCAACAATCACCGAAAAAGAACTGCGCACCTTCGGCCCGATGGCCGCCAGAATGCGCCGGAAATCACTGCGCGCCAACACATTGGGCATCGCCAGCCGGATCTGGCTCATCACCTCGAACTGGCTGCCCCGGATCGCCGCCCGCGTCTCCAGCAGCCGTTCCACCGAAGCACCTGCCCCTTCGCGGAACTGCTCGCCCGCCTCGGTCAGCCGCACAGGCTGCGACCCCTTCACCACCAGCGCCGTGCCCACCCAATGTTCCAACGACTGGATGCGTCGTGAAAACGCCGCCTGCGACAGGTTGCGAAATTCGGCCGCGCGGGTGAAATTCCGCAACTCGGCCAGCGCCAGAAAATCCTGCAACCAACGAATGTCCATGCAGCCAACCCCCTGCCCCTGCCGCAGATCAGCCCCGCAGGGCCGCCTCACGCAGCCCGGACACTGCACGCATCACGCAAGTGCGCGGCCACCCTGCGATCCGAAAACTGCTACAGGATCAGATCGCGCGGCACCAGTTGGTCCACTCCCGCCAGTTCCACCATCCAGTCGGCCACCCGGTCCCCATTGCTGTCACCCAGCAGCAGCCCGCGCGACGGATCAAAGGTCACCGATCGCTGCCCACCCCCCGCAAAGCCGGTGGGCGAAAAGATCAGCCCCATGCCGCGCAGATCAATCTGATCCTCGCCCGATACGAAATCGGCAATCCTGTCGCGCCCGGCCCCGATCCCGATATCCGCCGCGCTACCAAAGACAAAGACATCCGCCGCCGCCCCCCCGACCATCGTATCCCGGCCCGCCCCGCCGTTGATCACGTCCGCTCCACCCCCGCCCCGCAGCCGGTCGCGCCCCGCACCGCCAGAGATCACATCGCCCGCATTGCCGCCGTCGATCACGTCATCGCCCGCCCCGCCCATGATCAGGTCGCGCCCCGCCCCGCCAAAGATCACGTCCCGATCCGCCCCACCCGTGATCGTGTCATTGCCGTTCACGCCCCACAGGCTGTTCAGTCCCGCACCTCCAAAGATCAGGTCGTCCCCCCAGCCGCCGCTGACACTGTCATTGCCCGCCCCGCCAAAGATGCTGTCCGCGCCATGCCCCGCGCGGACAAAATCGTCGGCGTCCCGCCCGGTCAGCACCTCTGCGGCATCCGTCCCCTGCAAGACCAGCGCTTGCGGCGGCTCTCCCGCCGATGCCGGAACCACCCGATCGACCAGCGCTGCGGCCAGACGGCCCATGAAGCCTTCCGAATAATGCAGGGCATCCCTGAACATCCCGGATGCAGAGAACCCGCCCGCCCGTGCCACCGCATCCGGGTCAACCGCGCTGATCCGGTCCGATCCCGCATCCAGACGGCGCTGCTGGTCGATGATCGTGTCCCAGAACGCCCGGCCCGGTGCCGCCGGCGCAACGTCTGAAAGGTTGGAAATCACCACGTCAAAGTTCAGCGCCGACCGCGCCACGCCGGGAAGCGCCGCTCGCAATCCCGCGTCAATGCCCGCCAGCAGCGATTGAAACTGGCTTGCGTAACTGGGCGCTCGCGCGAAATCATAGGTATCCGCCTCGCCCTGCACCCAGATCATCCCCTGCAGCACCGCGCCGGGATTGGCCTGCATTGCGCGGGCAGCCTCGGTCACCACCCTGTTCTGCATCTCTCCGGGTTGATACCAGTCCTCCCCGCGACGGCCCCATGTCAAAGGCGCGCCTGCGCTGCTGACGGCAATCACGATGGCCCCCGGATCGCGCGCCTGCAATTGGCTGCGCAAGGCGGCGGTCATGGCGGTCGCATTGCTCTGGCCCGCGATGATATAGATATTGGGCATGGTCACCTCCGGAATATCCGGCGATGCTGCCACCCCTTGGGTAACCAGAAGGTTGCCCGCACCCGCAAGGGCGCGCGCAAAGAACTGACAAATCTATGAAAATGCTATGGTTTTAGGGTCGCCCGTCAGCCCAGAACCTGCGCAAGCGCAAGCCGCCCATAGGCCAGATTGGCATGCAGGATATCCTCCTGCGGCTGATAGCGGTTCAGGTCGAACAGCCTGCGCGCCTTGGTGGAATAGGCCTGCGCCGTCAGGCAATCCTGCGTGATGGTCCCGGCCGGTTGGGGATGCAGCACCACCCCGAACTTCGCCGCGAACCGGGCCAATTCCTCGCCATACACCGCCGCCGCCTGCGCCCCCAACCCCTCGCGCAACAGCCGCCGGAACCCCGCCCCGGCAGGAACGCGCCCCATCTGCATCAGCCGTTCCGACGGATAGGGTTGCGGCAGCAGGTGGATAGGCCGATCCGCCAACCCCGGCACCGCCCGCAGATGCGCCATCAATCGCGCCGCGCTCGTCCCCATCAGCGCCTCGGACAGGGCGATGCGCAGCACCGCCTCGGTCAATGCAGGCCGCTCTGCCCGCGATCCTTGCGGCCAGTCAAGCACCCGATAGGTGTTCAAAACCTGCACCAACGGGAACATGCTCACCTCGCTGGCCACCACCGCCAGCGCGTCGAAATCGGCAAGGTCCTGCTCCACCGCCAGCCCCAGCCGATCCAGAAAAGACGCCATCGCCTCTGACGCCGCGATCCGCGTTCCGTCCAACGCGTAATCCGTCACCCCGCTGCCCGACCGCACGAAGAAAGCCACCTCATGCCCCGCCGCGACCTCGCCTTCGCGCCAGGCCTCCATCAGGCAGGCCGCATGCGAATTGCCGAATACCAGAACCTTCATCCGCGCGCCGCGTCCAGCAAGGTCTCGTCACATACCTCGATGCCCTTGTCCTCCGGCACCGCCGCTCCACGCCCATCGCGCAGGATGCCTTCCTGCCCGGCAAAGAAGACCTGCATGATTGTCTCCACCACCTCCTCCCGCACCTCGCGCTGGTCGGGGCCAAAGGCATCCCGCATCAGCGGGTTTTGCGTCGCGATCTCATAGGACGGGAAATAGTCACATCCCGGCAGCAGGGTGATCACCTCATCCACCGCCGCGCGCAGCACCGCTTTTGACCGCGCCGTCGCGCCCAGCACATGCCCGCCCGTGGCCGTCGCCATCAGCGGCACAGGTGACACGGTGAAGATGAACCGCAGCTCCGGATTGCCCTGCCGCAGCAACCCGACCATGCGGCACAGCTCCTCCACCACGTCGCCCACGCGGGCGTTGTGAAACCGATGCGCCGGGTCGCCAAAGGCAGGGTCCACCGCCGCCGGACACAGCGGATAGACCGTCCCGCCCCGCGCATCCTCCCACCGTTCGGTCAAACCCAGTGTAAAGATGAACACGCTCGCCTCGGTGAACAGCCGCCGCACCTGCGCCAGATGCGCCAGCCGCGCCGCACCTGCCAAATCCAGCGTGGCATATCCCCCCGGCTCCAGCCGTGGGCGCAGCCCATCATACCACCGGCCGTTCTTTTCCCAGAACGCCTCGTCTCGCAGATGCCCGGTCAGCGCGTCTTCGGCCAGTTGCACCATCTGCGCCGTGCTGTAGATGTTCCCGTACCGCGCCGAAAACAGGCCAAATCCCAGCCCCGCCGCCGTCGCCTCTGTCATGCCATGCGGCACCGGCTCCAGATCCAGGAACCGCGCCGTAGACCGGCGCAATTCGCGCCCGATCTTCTGCGCAAAGCAGCTTCCCGCCGTCGCCACCGCATCATCCCGTCCGATCAGGACGGTCGGCCGATACAGATCATTCAGGCGAAAATCCGGGGCCGACAGGCAACGCCGCCAGAAACATTCATCCGGAAGCGACGCATAGGACATGGACAGATCACCCTCACACCAGCCCCGCCTCGCGCAGGCACTGCCCGAGTATCGGAAATGCAGATCAGCCTGTCATCAGGAAAAGACCGCGCTACCGCCCGGCCCAGGCCTTCTGGATATACATCGCCGTCATCAGGTCCAGATGCGCGCCGCCGCCATTCTTGGCAATCGTGATCTCATGATCCGATTGCCGCGCGAACAGCGCCGGATCGTCATAGTAATCCGCCACGATATCGCCCTCGGTGATCGCCCCCGATGCCAGCGGGTCGATCAATTCCCCGATGTGATGGATTGTCGTCGCCCGTGCATCCACAAACACCCGCGCCCGCGCCATGGCTTCATCATCCACCTCGCGCATACTGGGCTTGTAGGCACCGATCAGGTCCAGATGCTGGCCGGGTTGCAACCATGCCCCCTTGATCAGGGGCGCTGTCGCCATCGTCGCGGTGCAGATCACATCCGCCCCCCGCACCGCCGCCTCCAGATCATCCGCGACTGGCAAACCCATCGCCTCGGCACTGTCCCGGCTGCGGCTCCAGACGGTGAACTCCGCCTCCGGAAACACCGCCCCATAGGCTTCCACCATCGACTGTGCCACCTTCCCCGCCCCCACCAGCAGGAACCGCCGCGCGCCTGGGCGTACCAACCGCGAGGCCGCGAACAGGCTGTCGCCCGCCGTCTTCCACTTGGTCACCAGATGGAAATCCACCAGCCCGGTCAACTCTCCGGTCTGGTCGTCATACAGTGTGACCGACCCGTTCACCGTGGGCTTGCCGATGGCCACATTCCCCGGCACCACGGTCGCCACCTTGACCAGCGCGCCAAGCCCATCGATCCACGTCGCCCGGTCAAGGATCGTATCCGCGCCGCGATAACAGAACAGGTCCTTGATATCGGGCTTGGGCAGGCGATGCCCCGCCTCGAAGGCCCCCAGAAGCCCCTTCCAGTCCAGCAGACGCTCGGCCTCGAACGGTACGAAATCAATGCTCACAGCCCGGCCTCCCCGCGTTCCAGCAATCCCTCATCCACCAACCGCTGCGCCCAGCCTTCCCAGCCGTCAAACAAATGCGTCCGCCAGCCCCGCGCCGCCGCCGCCGCGATGTTCTCGGCCTTGTCATCGGCAAACAGCAGCCGCCCCGGCGCGACGCCGCTTTCCACCTCCAGCGCGGCATAGATCGCCGGATCGGGCTTCATCACACCCATCTTCCCCGACACCCAGGCCCGGTCGAACTCGGCCATGAAAGGCAACCGCTCCACCGCCGCATCAAAGGTTTCGCGCCCGAAATTCGTCAGAGCCAGCACCGGCACCCCCCGCGCCCGCAAGGCGCGCAACAGCCGGATCGACCCGTCGATCGGCGGATGCGCAATCTCGAACCACCGCTCCCGCCACATCCGGATCTCCGGCCCCCATTCAGGATGCGCCATGGCCAGCGCTTCCACGGACTCGGCAAAGGGATTGCCCAGATCGACGCCTGCATTCATCCCCGCAAGATCCACCTCGGCAAACAGCCGCGCCCGCGCTTCTGGCCCGATCACGCTGTCGTAAAACCGCTCCGGCTGCCATTCCAGCAGCACATTGCCGATGTCAAAGACCACCGCTTCTGGGATCACCTGTCACATCCTTCTTCCGCCGCACCGTCTCGCGCCAAAGCGTATACAGCCCCGCCCCACAGATCAGCGCAATCCCCAGCGCCGCCCAGATATCCGGCCATGTCCCGAACACCACCACCCCCCACAGGATCGCCAGCGGCATCGCCGTATACTCAAACGGCGCCACCAGCGCTGCCTCAAGCGTGCGATAGGCCTGGCTCACCATCAGCCCGCCAATGGCCACCGACAACCCGGTCGCCAGAAACCACGGCCAATCCGCCACCGGCGGCCAGACCCAGGTCCGGAACAGGAACGCCAGCGACGCATCCGACGACCCCGCCAGATGCCCGTCGCCCACAAACAGCCCCATGGTCGAACTCACCACGATGAACCCGCATTGCACATAGAACGACAGCGTCATCGCGCTTTCCGTGTCCTTCATCCGCCGCGTCATCATATGGCTGGACGCATAGCAAAAGGCCGAAATCAGCACCAAGATCGCCGCCGGCTGGATCACCCCGCTGCCGGGCCGCAGCATCACCACCACCCCCAGCATCCCCACGGCCACCGCAGCCCATCGCCGCGGCCCCACCACCTCGCCCAGCACGACAACCGACAGAAGCGTCACCAGCAAGGGCGAGATGAAGGCAATCGCCACCGCATCTGCCAGCGGCAACGCCGCCAGCCCAAGGAAATAACAGACATTCGACACCATCACGAATCCGACGCGGATCAGATGATCCCGCCGCCGCCGGGTCAAAATCTGCCGAAAGCCCGTGCCGGAAAAATGCATCAATCCCAGCAGAAAGATCATGCCCACCCCGGCCCGGATCAGGATCACCTGATGCAGAGCATAATCACCCGACAGGAACTTGATCGCCACATCGTTGATCGACAGCATGGCACTGCCGCCAATGGCCAGAAGGATGCCGGTCAAGGCGCTGCGCGAGGAAGGCTCGGTCGTCATGGGTGCAGAAAACCCCTGCCGTCGCATCTGTTCTGTCCCGCCCGCGACATCGTCGTGGCGGATTGTCCCGCCCGCCTCCTCCGCCGGATCAGCCCGCCGCCACCGCCGCGCGCACCACCCGCTCCAGCGCCTCAAGGTATCGCGACCGGTCAGCCTTGGAATAGGGCCGCCCGCCACCCTGCCGGAACGGATCGGCGCTGCGCAGGTCGGCCATCAGATCACGCGTCGCCAGCACATTGCCGATGTTGCGGTCGGTCAGCACATCGCCATTGTGCTTCACCACCACCGCCCCGCCCGCGATGACTCGTGCCGCCAACGGGATATCCCCTGTCACCACCACATCGCCCGGCCCGGCCTTATCGGCGATCCACTTGTCCGCCTCATCCGGCCCCGCTGCGACGAACACGCTTTCCACCAGCGGGTTCTGGCTGGGCCGGATGCCACCGTTCGACACCATCAGCATCCGCAGCCCATGGCGCACCGCAACCCGCTCGGTTTCCTCCTTCACGGGGCAGGCATCTGCATCGACGAAGATCCTAGCCATGAAGCGCCGCTGCATGGAACGCCACATGCTCTTCCATGAAGGTGGATACAAAGAAATAGCTGTGGTCATAGCCCTTCTGCATCCGGAAGGCCCCGCCCTGCCGCCGCACGGCCATCGCCTCGGCCAAAGCCTCGGGCTTGAGCAGATCAAGGAACTGATCCGCCGTCCCCTGATCAATCAGCATCGGCCCGTCGAACCCATAGCGCCGCATCAACAGCGTCGCATCATAGCCCGCCCAGACCGTCTCATCCTTGCCCATATAGGCGGTGAACTGCTTGCGCCCCCACTCGCTCGCCACCGGATTGCAGATCGGCGCAAAGGCCGAAACCGACCGGAAGCGCCCCGGAAAGCTCATCGCGATCGTCAGCGCGCCATGGCCGCCCATCGAATGGCCCGTGATCGCCTGCGCAGCCTCGGCAAGCGGAAAGGCCGAAAACAGCACATCGGGCAATTCATCCGTGATGTAATCCCACATCTGGAAATGCTGCGCCCAAGGTGCCTCTGTCGCGTTCACATAGAACCCTGCACCCTGGCCAAGGTCAAAGGCCGGGTCATTCGCCACACCCTCCCCGCGCGGCGATGTGTCGGGAAATACCAGCGCGATCCCCGCCTCGGCCGCCCAGCGCTGCGCACCGGCCTTCACCATCGCATTCTCATGCGTGCAGGTCAGCCCCGACAGATACCAAAGCACCGGCACCGGCCCGTCCTCGGCCTGATCGGGCAGGAACAGCCCAAAGGTCATATCGGTGCCGCACACATCGGACGGATGGGTGTAAACCCCCTGCACGCCGCCAAAAGCACGGTTCTCGGAAAGGGTCTTCATCACGCACCTCGCATCTGTGGCGGCCAAGGTTCCATGCCCCGCAAAAGGATGCAACCCGCTGCCCCTTCATCTTGGCCCAAATACCCAATTCGACCTGCCCGCATGGCACCACAGCGGGGGATCATGCGGGGGGGGCCGGAGGCGCGAATTCCCCCTAGCCCGCACCCAATCATTGCGTCGGATGGAACTTTCCCGCGGGCGAGGTGGTAAAGATCTCGCATCCCGTGGCCGTAACGCCCACCGAATGCTCGAACTGCGCACTCAGCGACTTGTCCCGCGTGATCGCAGTCCAGTCATCGGCCAGAACCTTGGTCTCGGGCCGGCCCAGATTCACCATCGGCTCGATGGTGAAGAACATGCCCTCTTCCAGCACCGGCCCCGATCCCGGCCGCCCGTAATGCAGCACATTCGGCGGCGAATGGAACACCCGGCCCAGACCGTGGCCACAGAAATCGCGCACCACGCTCATCCGCTGACTTTCCACGAAACTCTGGATCGCGTGGCCGATATCGCCAAAGGTATTCCCCGGCTTCACCGCCGCGATCCCGCGCATCAGCGCCTCATGCGTCACATTGATCAGGCGCTGCGCAAAGGGCTTGGCCGTTCCCGCCACATACATCCGGCTGCTATCGCCAAACCAGCCATCCACAACCACCGTCACATCGACGTTCAGGATATCGGCCGCCTGCAACACATCGCTGCTGCGTCCCGGAATCTTTGCCCCCGGAATCCCGTGGCAGACCACGTGGTTCACGCTGATGCACGACGCATGCTGGTATCCCTTGTAGCCGATGGTGGCCGATGTCACCCCGTGCCGTTCCACCTCGGCATTGATGAAGGCGTCAATCTCGCCCGTCGTCGCCCCCGGCACCACCAGCGCCCCCACGGCATCCAGTATCTCGGCCGCAATCCGCCCCGCACGGGCCATGCCTGCAAAATCCGCATCCTCATGGATACGGATCCCGTCTCTGGTGATGCGCCCGCGCGTTTCGTCCACCGCCCGACCTTCCTTCTCGCTTTTCCGCCTAAATAAGCATAGCCGCCCGCAAAGGCCAGACCCGCCCCGCAGCGCCCCCTTTGAAACCGCCTTCTCGCGGCCTATACCCCATCCACCTGCCCAATAAGGAGTCGCCCATGCCCAATCCCACCGCCGCCATGCTGGTGATCGGCGACGAAATCCTGTCCGGCCGCACACGCGACTCGAACATGCACCACCTCGCGCAACGCCTGACAGAGCACGGCATCCGCCTGACCGAGGTCCGCGTCGTGGCCGATGAACAGCCCGCCATCATCGCCGCCGTCAACGATCTGCGCGCGCGCTTTGACCACCTGTTCACCTCGGGCGGCATCGGCCCCACCCATGATGACATCACTGCCGATGCCATCGCCGCCGCCTTCGCCACCCCCATCACCCACCGCGCCGACGCGATGGCGCTCCTGCAGGCGCATTACGACCGCGCGGGTCTGCCCTTCAACGACGCGCGCCAGCGCATGGCCCGCATCCCCGATGGCGCGATCCTGATCGAAAACCCCATCTCCACCGCGCCGGGCTTCACGCTCGGAAATGTCCATGTCATGGCGGGCGTCCCCAGCATCTTCGAAGCAATGCTCGCAGGCCTTCTGCCCACTCTCACGGGCGGGGCACCGCTTCTGTCGCAATCGCTGCGCGTCAACCGGGGCGAAGGCGAGATTGCCGCCGAATTTGGCGCGCTCGCCGCTGATTTCCCCGATCTCTCCATGGGCAGCTACCCGTTCAACACCAATGGCGTCTACGGCACCAACCTTGTCATCCGTGGCACCGATCCCGCCCGGATCGACGCCGCCATGACCCGCCTCGCATCGCTGTTCCCATGACCCCCGACCTGCTGGCCGAGGTGACCGAGGCGACATGGCCCCCCGCGGCCACCCTTCGCCACGGCCCCTGGCTCATCCGCGAAGGCCAAGGCGGCGGCCAGCGCGTCTCTGCCGCCTCCGCCATCGGCGACTGGGCCGAGGCTGACATCCCCACCGCCGAAACCGCCATGCGCGCGCTTGGCCAATCCCCCCTTTTCGTCCTGCGCCCCTCGGACATCGCGCTCGATCAGGCCCTCGCCGCGCGCGGCTATGCCCATCACGATCCCGTCGTCGCCTATGCCGCCCCGGTGGCCGATCTTGCGGCCACGGAACCGGCCTTCCTCACCAGCTTTCCGCATTGGCCCCCCCTCGCCGTCGCGCGCCAGATCTGGGAACAGGGCGGAATCGGCCCCGCCCGCATTGCCGTGATGGACCGCGTCGCCGGTCCGAAAACCGCGATCCTCGGCCGCGCGGGCGACCGCGCCGCAGGCATCGCCTTCACGGCAATCCACGGCAATGTTGCAATGCTTCACGCGCTTGAAACCGCGCCGGATCAGCGCAGAAAGGGCTGCGCACACAACATCTTGCGGGCCGCCGCCATCTGGGCCCGCAATCACGGGGCCGACACGATTTCTCTGCTTGTGACTGAGCGGAACGCCGCCGCCCGCGCGCTCTATGCTTCCCTGAACTTCGCCGTTGTGGGACAGTATCACTATCGAAAACATGGCCCCGCAGAAGGCTGAGCAGTTGACAGACCCGCGCCCGCAACACCTTCACCGGCTTGGCCGCCCTATGGCCATGGCTGCGCTGATCCTGACCGTTGCCCTGCCCGCGCAGGCGCTGGACCTGCGCTTTCCCGCCCCCGCCGCCACCTCCGGCGAACGGCGCGAGGCGGTCACTTCCTACAACATCCCCACCGGTCCGTGGCAGGCCGGGGTCATCCCCACCACCACCGCCGAAGGCGCATTCGCCCAGACAGCATGGAAAATCGACGCCGCCGATCTGTCGACGCTGCAAATCCTGCAACCGCTGCGCGCGCAGGTCGCCGAACAGGGCTTTGAAACTGTCTTCGAATGCGCCACCTCGGCCTGTGGCGGCTTTGATTTCCGCTACGGCACCGACATTCTGCCGGAACCGCAGATGCATGTGGACCTTGGCGATTACCGCTTTCTCGCCGCCCGCCGCGATGGCCCGGATGGCAGTGACTGGCTCACCCTGATCGTCAGCCGCTCTGCCGATACTGGCTTTGTCCAACTCACCCGAATCGGGGCGGAAACCCCCGGCGTCCCCGATCTTAGCCTTTCGTCGAAATCGACCTTTTCACCCACCCCAGCCGCGCCAACGGCAAACACTTTGCCCACCGCCCTGCCGCAGGATGATCTGACCGCCGCGCTGACCGCCGGTCAGCCCGCCACTCTGGCCGATCTCGTTTTCCCCTCCGCGCAGGCCGACCTCGCCCCCGGCAGCTATCCCTCGCTGGCGCGGCTGGCCGATTGGCTCACCGCCAATCCCACCGCCTCGGTCGAACTCGTGGGCCATACCGATGCCTCCGGCAACGCGCAGGCCAACACCGCGCTTTCGCTGGCCCGGGCCGAAGCAACCCGCGCCGCCCTGATCGCACAATTCGGCATCGACCCCTCCCGCATCACCACGCGCGGTGCAGGCCCGCTTGAACCGATCGCCACCAACGACACAGCCGAAGGCCGCGCCCAAAACCGAAGGGTCGAGGTCATTACGACCCCGACCCTCTGAACTCCCCCAGGAGTAGGCAGTCCCCCTTTCGGGAAACCGGCGAAATCACCAGCTGTCCGGCCCCTTGTCGATCAGTTGCCGCGCCAGAAAATCAATGAACGCCCGCACCTTGGGCTGCGTGAACCGCCCCGGCGGATAAACCGCATAGATGCCCAGACATTCCACAGGCAGTCCCGGAATGGCCTCTTCCACCAGACCCTGCCGCATTGCATCGGCATATAGGAAGCTCGGCAGATAGGCGATCCCCAACCCCGAAATCGCGGCATTCAGCAGCGATTGGCCGTCATTCACCGTCAACCAGCCAACCGACCGCACCTGCCGCTTTTCCCCCGACGGCGCGGTGATCTTCCACACATTGCCGTTGGCCTGATTCGAATAATGCAGCAGCTTGTGCTCATTCAGATCGTCGATCTTCATCGGCCGACCGAACTTCTGGAAATACGAAGGCGACGCGATCATCCGCTTCGTCGTCTCAGTCAGCTTCCGCGCGCGCAGGCTGGAATCCTCCAGTTCCCCCACCCGGATCGCCATATCGAACCCTTCGCTGATCAACTCGACATAGCGGTTGTTCAGCACCATGTTCACCGTGATATCCGGGTATTCCAGCAGGAAATCCCCAAGGATCGGCGACAAGAGGTTCACCCCGAAATCGGTGGCGACACTGATACGCAACAGGCCCGAAGGGGCCGACTGCATGGATGTGACCAGCGCATCCGCTTCGCCTGCATCATTCAGCACGCGGCGGGCGCGGTCGTAATAGGCAAGGCCAATCTCGGTGGGCGAAACGCGGCGTGTCGTCCGGTTCAGAAGGCGGGCCCCCAGCCGCGCCTCCAGTGCCGATACATGTTTTGACACCGCAGACTTCGAAATTCCCATCTTCTTGGCCGCATCGGTAAAGCCGCCCTGGTCTACAACCATGGCAAAGGCTTCCATTTCCGTCAGTCGGTCCATTGTTACCCTCTGGCAAGCTATGAGGTCGTATTGCCGAGGATTGACCGCGAATTCAGGCAGGATCGGGGCGCAGACGGGGCCGATCCGGGGTTTTCCATGGGATCGTTGATATCAGGGAAACATAAATCCCCACCCCGGCACCCGGCTCAAAGCCGCGCCGCCAGCCGCGCACCCTGATCAATCGCGCGTTTTGCGTCCAATTCGGCCGCCACATCCGCCCCGCCGATGACATGGCACCCGATCCCAGCCGCCGCCAGCTCATCGGCCAGCCCCCGCGCCGGCACCTGCCCCGCGCACAGCACCACCGAATCAACCGGGATCAACTCCTCCACCCCGTCGCGCCGCACGACAAGGCCCTCGGGCAGGATGCGCTCATAAGAGACCCCGCCGATCATCTTCACCCCTTTC
The DNA here is from genome assembly GCA_035192965.1 of Fuscovulum sp. Taxonomy (NCBI): domain Bacteria; kingdom Pseudomonadati; phylum Pseudomonadota; class Alphaproteobacteria; order Rhodobacterales; family Paracoccaceae; genus Fuscovulum; species Fuscovulum sp. The sequence continues at coordinate 4,111,155 of CP136571.1, forward strand.
GCCGCCAACGCGGCGCGGTGGATCCATCCCGTCGTCTTGCCCAACCCGCGCCCCGGCTTTTCCGCCTTGCGCTGCAACAGCCAGACCTCGCGCGCAGGCGCTTCCGGTTCCGGTGCCACCAGCCCGCCCCGCACCTCTGCCGGATCGCCCACACCCCATTCCCGCCGCCACAGCGCGGCATCCAGCGCAGGGCTCGCCCCACGATGGGCCAGGAACTCCGCCACATCAAACCCGATGCCGCCAGCGCCCACGATGGCCACCCGTTTGCCGACCGGCGCGCCGTTCAGCACCTCGATATAGCCCAGCGCCGCCTCCTGCCCCGGAATAGCCGGATCACGCGGGATCACGCCCGTCGCTACAATCACCTCGTCAAAACCGCGTAGGTCGCCTACCCCGACCTCCGATCCCAGCCGCAACTCAACCCCCGCCCGCGCCACCCGCGCCGCGAACCAACGTACCAGCCCGTGAAACTCTTCCTTCCCGGGCACCATCTTGGCCAGGTTCAATTGCCCGCCGATCCGGTCCGCCCGGTCAAACAACGTCACACGGTGCCCCCGCTCTGCCGCCACCGCCGCCGCCATAAGGCCAGCAGGCCCCGCACCCACCACGGCCACCGACTTCGCAACTTCCGCCGGCGCATAGACCAGTTCCACCTCGTGGCAGGCGCGTGGATTGACCAGACAGCTTGTCAGCTTGCCGCTGAACGTATGGTCCAGACAGGCCTGATTGCAGGCGATGCAGGGCGCGATCTCCTCTGCCCGCCCCGCCGCCGCCTTGGCCACGAAATCCGCATCCGCCAGAAAGGGCCGCGCCATCGACACCATATCCGCCATCCCATCCGCCAGCAGCCCCTCGGCCACTTCCGGCGTGTTGATGCGGTTCGATGTGATCACAGGGATCGCAACCTCCCCCCGCAGCCGCCCGGTCAGATGCGCGAACGCCGCGCGCGGCACCGATGTGGCAATCGTCGGCACCCGCGCCTCATGCCAGCCGATCCCGGTGTTCAGGATCGACGCCCCCGCCGCCTCCACCGCCTTCGCCAGCAGAACCACCTCATCCCAGGTGCTCCCATCGGGTACCAGGTCAATCAGGCTGATGCGATAGATGACGATGAAATCCGCCCCCACCGCCGCCCGCACCCGACGCACCACCTCAACGGGCAGGCGCATCCGGTTCTCATAGCTCCCGCCCCAGTCATCCGTTCGGCGGTTGGTATGGGCGACAAGGAACTGGTTCAGGAAATACCCCTCGCTCCCCATCACCTCCACACCGTCATACCCCGCCTCACGCGCCCGCACGGCCGCAGTGACGATGTCTGAAATCTGCTTCTCGATCCCCGCGGCATCCAGTTCGCGCGGCGCAAAAGGCGAAATCGGCGACCGGATCGCGCTCGGCGCCACGCAATCCTTGCCATAGGCATAGCGTCCCGCATGCAGAATCTGCATCGCGATCCGCCCGCCCGCCGCATGCACCCGGTCCGTCACCACCCGGTGATTGGCAATATCCAGCGCCGAATACAGCCCCGCCGCACCGGGAAACACGCCGCCCTCTGCATTAGGCGCCATCCCCCCCGTCACCATCAGCGCCACCCCGCCCCGCGCGCGGTCGGCATAGAACTCGGCCACCCGGTTCCAATCCCCCCGCTCCTCCAGCCCCGTATGCATCGACCCCATCAGCACCCGATTGGGCAGCGTGACATGGCCAAGGGTCAGCGGCGAAAGCAGATTGGGATAAAGCGTCATGATGGTCCTCCGGACCGCGACACTGCCGCAGCCCCGCACGCCTGTCACGGACAACGCAACGTCATGCGCGGATCGTGGCCACGCCCCAGACGCAGCACTCCTTCAAAGCCCTCTCTTCTCTGAAAAATATCCTCAGGGGGTGAGGAGCGTGAGCTCCGAGGGGGCGGAACGCCCCCTGCAACGCCGCCCCCGGCACTGCGTCAGCCCAGTGTTTCCACGCAATGCCGCCGGAAGGCCCGCTTCAGCATATCCAGTTCCGCCCGCAACAGATCCACCTCGGCGCGCAGGTCATCCTCCATCGGCACCCCGGTGATGATGGTGAAATGCGCCAGCGTCTCGCCCGTACCCCGGTTGCGGATCAGAAAGCTCTGCACCCCCTCGCTCAGCGCCGCCACCGGCACAGGCACCCGCACCGCCCACTCGCCCGCCCGGTCCGGGATCGACGTCACCGTCACCCCCGGCACCTCGGCCTCCAGATGCCGCACCTCCAGCGCGGGCTTGTCGGTCCCCGACAACACCCCTTCCCAGACCCCGGCCCGGATGCGCGTCTTGGTCAGCTTTACCCCGTCCATCCCCATGCCCTCACATCTCGGCCCGTGGCCTGCGGCTCACGGTCACGTCACGCAGGATGATCTGATTCATCTCCGGCCCTTCAAAGATCAGGTCGATCCACAGCTTTTCGATCCGCTTTTCGTTGATCTTGGTGTAGGTCAGGTCGAATTCCACCATCACCTCTTCCGCCCCGATCGGCAGTTCCAGCACAAGCTGCTCGGTGTTCGGTCCATGCTTCACATTCAGCCGCGCAAAGATTTCCAGCGGTTTTTCCAGCTCCACGATCACATCCAGCCGGATCAGATGGCGCAGCTTCAACCCCCGCGCCGCTTCATCCGGCAGGTCAACCACCAGCGACAAGAAGGATCCGTCGAACCGGAACACATCCATTCGGAATCCGAACGGCGCCACGTCGCTTTCCCGCTCATTGCGGATCTGGCGCACCGTCAACTCGCTCACCCGGCAGTCGTGAAAGACAGTTGCCCCTTCGCAGAACAACATCCGGTTCGGCACCGATGCCTGCCCCGGCACCGGCATCGGCCCGCGCCACAGATCGGGCCGCCAGGCCCAATCCGTGCCAAGTGGCTTGCGCATCGCATTCGATCCGATCACCGGCAGCGCCAACCGATGTTCCGCTTGATGGATCACCCGGTCCAATTGCCGCCGCAGCGACCGCGCCCGCGAACGCCAACCGCGCAGCACATCCGGATCGGCCACAGCCGACGCCTCCGCGATCTCTTCCCAGCGCCGGACGACCCGCTTCTGCAGCAGCTTGTCCAGCACGCCCTCGATCTTGCCCACCATTCCGCGTCCCGAATACCGCCTAAGGCCCCGCGCAAAGGCGCGGACCACACGCCCTATCTATTGCCGGAAAGGGCGCACCGCGCCACCGACTTTTCACCTCAAAAGCGAAGTTCTCAGCCCCCAGTCCCGGTCTGGTTAGTCCCGGCCTGGTTAGCACCAGTCTGGTTGGCGCGCACCACCGCCTCGCCCGCATTGGCCCGCCGCAAGGCCGCCAGCGCCGCCTCTACCAGCGCCCGCCCCTTGGCGGCAGGCAATGGCGCGTCTTCCGAAGGCCCTGCCGCCGTCACCGTTACCAACCGCCCCCGCAGCCCGGCAATTCCGCGCCAGTATTCGCCCGCCACCCGGTCGCGCACCTGCACCAGAAAGGCCCCATCAACCCCGGTCGCCGAAATCACCTGCACATCCCCGGCGCGCCCCGACCGGCTCAACGCCGCCCGCCCCGCCTCTGATGTGAAATAGGCCGCCAACGCCTCGCCGCCCCCGGCCATCGCCCCGGCCGATCCCGCCTGACCCACAGTCAGCGTCAGCACCGCAGGCTCCGCTGTCCCGGCCGCCGAACAGCGGCCCATGATCACCACGGCACTGTCGGCCTGACGTTGCCCCGCCCCCGGCGCGATGCAATAGCCCGCCGGGGCTGCCGCCACCACCGCGCCGTCCAACAGCGCCACCTGCCGTATCCCTGCGCCTTGCGTCGCCACACATCCGGCCAGCACCAGAACACCGATCAACCCCAAACTCTTCACACCCATCCCCTTGCGCCAGACCAACTCTTCCCGGTTGCATAGCGCCCCCACCCGCCACCGTCCACCGCCCCGCCCCCCAAAGGCGCAACGCCGCCCACGCACGCGCCCCAAGCTCCCCCAAGCTACCATTGCATCCGCCCCGCCAAACCGCTTCACTCCACGCAAAGCCAAACCCGAACCACAGGCCCCGCATGACCCGTCTTTCCGACCTCGCCGCCCGCCTGAACGGGCAGGCCGATCTCTACACCGCCCTGCGTCAGGCCCTCGCTCCAAGCGACCACGCACCCGATATTCCCGCCCTCATCGCCGCCACAGATGCCCCGACCCGCGCCCGGCTGGAAAGCGTCGATGCCGGTCTTCTCGCCGCCATCGCGCGCAAGGCCACAACGGGCACGGCCACGCCCGGCGCCGCCACCCTGCGCGACACCCTCGCCGCCACCCCGGCCCATCCCCTGTTTCTGCCCGATCCGGCCACAGGCGCCACTATGGCCCTGCCCACCACCGGCCAACGCCCCGACATGCCCGCCTTCTCGAACCCCGCTTTTGATCCGTGGTTCGCCGAACACCAATCGCAGGGCATCCGCTACGGCCTCGGCCTCTACGGCGAAAACCGTACCGTCTATGCCACGCCGCAATTCGCTGATGCCGCCAGCCCGGAACGGCGCACGATCCACCTCGGCATCGACGTCTTCGCCCCTGCTGGCACGCCCGTCTTCGCCCCGCTGCCGGGCCGGGTGAAACACCTCACCTATAACGCCGATCCGCTGGATTACGGCCATACCCTGATCCTTGAACATGATCTCGGTGGCGCGACGGTCTACACCCTTTACGGCCACCTTGCCGCCACCCTGCCCGGCCTGCACCCAACCGGCACGGTCGAACCCGGCCAACTCATCGCCCATCTGGGCGACTGGCCGGAAAACGGCGGCTGGGCCGCCCATATCCATTTCCAGATCATCACCGATCTTCTGGCCCAAACAGGGGGCAACTTCTTTGGCGTGGGCCATGCCAGCTTGCACGATGTCTGGTCCAACATCAGCCCCGACCCCAACCTCCTGATGCGCCTTCCCTCGCACAGCTTCACGGTTTGATCCCCATGCCCCCGATCCAGTCACATATCCGCCCCGCCACCCCGGATGACCGCGCCCTCTGGCAGCCGCTGTTCGAAGGTTACGCCGCCTTCTACAACACCCCCCTCACCCCACAGACGCTCGATACCGTCTGGTCCTGGATCCACGATCCCACCAACCCCTTCTGGTGCGACCTCGCCCTTGATGACAGCGGCACCCCCCTCGGTTTCGTGCAATACCAACTCATGCACCGCTCCCTCGGTGGCTCCATGGTCTGCTACCTGTCAGACCTGTTCACCACCCCCGCCGCCCGGGGCCGGGGCACCGGCCGCGCCCTGATCGACCATGTCCTCGCCTTCGCCCGCAGCCACGGCCTGCCCAATGTCCGTTGGCTCACGGCCGAAGACAACACCACCGCCCGCACGCTCTATGACAGCTACGCCCCCCGTACCCCTTTCATCCTCTACTCCCTCCCCACCACCTGACCCTGTCCTTGCCGCTTCATCTTGGCCCAAATACCCAAATCCACCCCTGCCACACGCACCACGCCGCAGGCTCGCCCCGGCCAAACCACGCCACCGCCACCTGCTCCCCACCGCCCGGCGATTGCATTTCCCACCCCCCCGGCATATCTGTCTGCCATCCGACGCGACCCGCAAAGGCCACGCCCGCATGAACTGGATTTCCAACTACGTCCGCCCCAAGATCAACTCGCTCTTCTCGCGCCGGGAAGTGCCTGAAAATCTTTGGACGAAATGCCCCGAATGCGGGACGATGCTGTTCCACCGCGAACTCGCCGCCAACCTGAACGTCTGCACCTCCTGCGATCACCACATGGCCATCAGCCCGCGTGACCGCTTCTCCGCCCTGTTCGACGGCGGCATCTTCACCGAGGTGAAGGTCCCCGACGCCGTCACCGACCCGCTGCATTTCCGCGATCAAAAGAAATACCCAGAACGCCTCAAGGCCGCGCAAAAGGCGACCGGAGAGAAAGAGGCGATGCTCGTCGCCGAAGGCGAAATCGCCAAGACCCCCATTGTCGCCGTCGCGCAGGATTTCTCCTTCATGGCCGGCTCCATGGGTATGTATGTGGGCAATGCCATCCTCGCCGCAGCCGAACGCGCGGTGAAACTCAAGCGCCCCCTCGTGCTGTTCTCCGCCGCAGGCGGCGCCCGCATGCAGGAAGGCATCCTGTCCCTGATGCAGATGCCACGCACCACCGTCGCCGTGCAGATGCTACGTGAGGCGCACCTTCCCTATATCGTTGTCCTCACCCACCCCACCACGGGCGGCGTCACCGCCTCCTATGCGATGCTGGGCGATGTGCAACTGGCCGAACCCAACGCGCTGATCTGCTTTGCCGGCCCCCGCGTGATCGAACAGACCATCCGCGAAAAGCTGCCCGAAGGGTTCCAGCGCGCTGAATACCTGCTCGATCACGGGATGCTCGACCGCGTCACCCACCGCAAAGCCTTGCGTGAAGAACTGGTCACGATCATCCGCCTGCTGACCGGCCAACCCCCGGCCATCAAGGGCGAGTTGACCGCGCAGCCCGTCGAAGCCTGATCCGCAAAGACCTGAACCCGTGACCGCCCTCACCTCCGACGCCCTGCTCGACCGGATGATGACCCTGCACCCCAAGGTCATCGACCTCACGCTGGACCGTGTCCACCGTCTCTTGGGTCTGCTGGGCAATCCCGAACGCGCCATCCCCCCCGCGATCCATATCGCAGGCACGAACGGCAAGGGCAGCACGCAAGCCATGATCCGCGCCGGGCTAGAACAGGCCGGGCAACGCGTCCACGCCTATACCTCTCCCCACCTCGCGCGCTTCCATGAACGCATCCGGCTGGCCGGGCAGTTGATCAGCGAACCAGCCCTCACCGCCCTGCTTGATGAATGCGTCGCAAAGAACGGCCCGGATGAGATCACGTTTTTTGAGATCACAACCTGCGCCGCCTTCGCTGCCTTCGCCCGCACCCCGGCCGATTGGACACTTCTCGAAGTCGGCCTCGGCGGCAGGCTTGATGCCACCAACGTCATCACCCCGCGCCTGTCGATCATCACGCCCGTCTCGATGGACCATGAATCCTTCCTCGGCGACACCATCGCCAAGATCGCCGCGGAAAAGGCCGGGATCATCAAGCGCGGCATCCCCGTGATCGTCGGCCCCCAGCACCCTGACGGGCTGGAAGTGATTGAGTCCACCGCCGCCCGCCTCGGCGCGCCGATTCTGGCCTTCGGCCAACACTGGCATGTCTGGGAAGAACGCGGCCGTCTGATCTATCAGGATGAAACCGGCCTGCTTGATCTGCCCCTGCCCAACCTGCCCGGCCCCCATCAGATCCAGAACGCCGGTGCCGCCATCACCGCCCTGCGCCATCTGGGCTATGACGCCGCCGCGTGTGAGGCCGCCGTCACCCGCGCCGAATGGCCCGCCCGGATGCAGCGCCTGCGTCACGGCCCGCTGATCGACCTTGCCCCGCAGGTCGAGCTTTGGCTCGACGGCGGCCACAACCCCGCCGGGGGTGAGGCCATCGCCGCCACGCTGGCCCGCATGCCCGCCCGCCCCACGCATCTGATCTGCGGGATGCTCAACACCAAGGACGTGACGGGCTACATGCGCCCCCTCGCGCCCCAGGTCACGCGCCTCCACGCCGTCTCCATCCCCGGCGAAAAGAACACCCTCCCGGCCGAGGCCACACGCGACGCCGCCCTGACCGCAGGCATCGACGCCACCACCGCCCCCTCGGTGGCCGAGGCCCTCACCACCATCACCGCCACCGCCCCCCAAGCCCGCGTCCTGATCTGCGGCTCCCTCTACCTCGCCGGGCACATCCTGCGCGAAAACGGCTGATCCGCCGCACCGCAAAGCCGACAAGGAGTGTTCCCCGAACACTCCCGATTTTTCGCAGAAAAATCGCCCCTCCCCACCCCAGCCAAACTTGCGCCCCAATCCTCGACAACGCTCGCAGGACATTTCCACGCGAGCACTATTCGAATGACTGCTTTTTCCCCGGTCTCATCTCAGGTCCTGACTCGCGTTGCCGTGCTGATCGACGGCGACCATATCCCGGCATCGTTCCGCACCAACATCTCTACCGAAGCGGCGAAACTCGGCGAGGTGATATCGACGCAGCTTTTCTGCGATCTCTCGCTCCGGCCTGACTGGGCCTCAGAAACCGGGATAGACGTGACCCATTGCAAGGGCCGCCCCGGCAAGAACAGCGCCGACATGTCACTGTGCATCGCGGCGCTCGACCTCGCCTATCGCGGGCTTGCCACCGCTTTCTTGATCGCATCGAACGACCGGGATTTCGAACCGCTCACCCGCCACCTCCGCCGCTTGGGATGCACCGCCAACCAAGTCAAGACACTGGCACCGCCACCCACGCCCAAACCCGTTGCACCACCGACACAGTCCGCGCCGCCCCATTCCGCCGCTCCCGTGACCGAGGATCCGGCCACGTGCACGCTACTTGCCAAGGTCCGCGCCGCTATCAAAGGACATGGCGGCCCGGATGGCATCAAGATCGAGGCGCTCAATCCCCTGCTGCACCGTCAGGGCGTAAGAATTTCGCAGGAACCCGAAAAGAACTGGCGTGCTTGGCTACGCGCCCGCCCAGAGCATTTCCATTGCGATCCGAAGGGGCCACTGGCTCGGGTACGCCTGAAGAAGTGACGTCCCCCCTCAAACTCCATACCGCGCCATGAACATCGCCACTGCCCCCTCCACCACTCGCGTCACCTCGCGCGGTTGGCGGGCGGCGTCGATGCCGAAAACGGCCCGGTCATGCAGATCAGCCTTGCACAGTTGCGCAAACTGGTCAGCGGCGAGGTTCAGATCGTCGATCCGCAATTCCCCCCGCGCCACTGCCTTGGCCAGATAGATCGCCAGCCGCTCCCGGATCAGGAGCGGCCCGCTTTCATAGAACGCCGCCCCCAGCGCCGGGAACCGGTCGCTTTCGGCCACGCACATGCGAAACATCCGTTGCCCGAAATCCGATTGCGCAAAGCCCACGATCCGCTCGCCCGCCAACCGCAGAACATCCGCCACCGGGGCCTGATCATCGATCAGCGCCTCCGCCTCATCCGCCGCGCGGCGGCATTCGGCCCGCGCAACCTCTTGAAACAGCAGCCGCTTGTCCGGGAAATAGCTGTACAGCGTCGCCTTGCTCACTCCCGCCTCGCGGGCGATGTCATCGACGGACGCGCCCTCGAACCCGTCGCGCAGGAACACTTCGCGCGCGCCTGCAAGCACCTGATCGAACTTCCGCCCCCGCCGGATCAGCCCATCACGCGCCGGTTCCACCCGGACTTGTTCGCCTGCCTCATCCATCCCGACCACCTTTCCCAGGCGCGGACCATAGCCCGCCGCCGCCGCCAGCGGCAAGCCTCACCCCCGCTGCCGCGCCACCACTGGGCCGCCCCCCTGCGCCGCGATGCGCGCGATGGCCGCCGGTATCCCCTCATGGCGTACATCCATGCTGTGGCCATTGGCATGGATCATCCGGTCCCCATCCACCACGATCGCCACATGCCCCTTCCAGAAGATCAGGTCGCCCCGTCGCAGCACCGCGCCTTCCGCCAAAGCCACACCCAGCCCCTGCTGCATGTCGCTATCCCCAGGACAGTCCCGCCCGCAGGCCAGCCACGCCGCCTGCACCAGCCCTGAACAGTCAATCCCGTCCCGGCTGTTGCCGCCCCACAGATAGGGCGTCCCCAGAAACATCTCTGCCACCGTCACCGGGTCGTCAAACCACTCCCCATCCGGTCGCAGATGCACTGATGGCAGATATCCCCCCGCCACCCGCGCCCATTTCCCGTCATCCTCCAGCACCGCCACCCGCGCGCCAAAAGGCAGCGCCGCGCGTTCCCGCGCCTGCACCCGTGGCTCGGGGTAAAGATGCGTTCCCACCGCCGCCACCCAATGCGTCGCTGCCACCGCAGGCCCCACCGCCCCCGCCTCCAGCCACCCGCAATAGCCATCCCGGCCCATCTGCACGAACACTCCCCCGTCCCGCCGCTCCACCACCAGCAGCGCCGCGCCAAAGCTTACCTGTCGGTCCCGTGCCCCGCCCGGGCTTGCGCACAGATCGGCCAGCGGCACCGCCACCGCGCCCCGCTCCCCCGCGACAAAGACCTCTGCCGCCACCTGCCCGCGCAAACCCTCCAAAGCCACCCGCCCCGAAAAGGCCGTCAAACGCCGGTCCATCACAGCCCCAGCATCGCGGGCAACCCGCACAGCAGCGCCCGCGCACCCTGCCCGACCCCGCCCTTGGGCCGCCCCGGCGCTTCGCTCGGCGTGTGACCGTAAATGTCGAAATGCACATAGCGCGGGTGTTCCGCAAACCGCCGCAGGAACAGCGCCGCCGTGATCGACCCGGCAAAGCCAAACCCCGGCGCATTGTCCAGATCCGCAATCCCCGGTTCGATCACCGCCTCATAGGCATCATGGAATGGCAACCGCCAGACCGGATCAAACCCCGCCACGGCCCCGGCCTCCAACGCCGCCACAACCCCCGCGTCATCACTGTAATACGGCGCAAGGTCCGGCCCCACCGCCACCCGCGCCGCGCCGGTCAGCGTGGCCATCGACACCAGCAGATCGCAAGGCTCCTCCCCCGCCCAGGCCAGCGCATCGCCCAGCACCAGCCGCCCTTCGGCATCGGTGTCATTCACCTCCACGGTCAATCCCTTGCGGCTGGTCAGAATATCCTTCGGCTTCAACGCATTGCCCGAAACCACATTCTCCACCGCTGGCACGATCACCCGCAGCCGAACGGGCAGGCCCAGCTCCATGATCATCTGCGCCAGCCCCATCACCGTGGCGGCACCCCCCATATCCTTCTTCATCAGGTTCATCCCTGATGACGGCTTCAGGTTCAGCCCCCCGGTATCGAAACACACGCCCTTGCCCACCAGCGTCAGCGCAGGCCCCGCATCCCCCCACCGCATCTCCATGATGCGCGGCACGCGCGGGCTGGCCCGCCCCACGGCATGCACCATGGGAAAGCCCTGCTCCAGCAGGTCCTCCCCCCGCACCACCGCAACCGCCGCGCCAAACCGCGCGCCCAGCGCAGCAAAGGCCGTCTCAAGCTGCCCCGGCCCCATATCCTGCGCGGGCGTGTTGATCAGGTCGCGCGTCAGAAATTCGCCCCGCGCCATGGCGATCACCCGCGCAGCATCCACCCCGTCCGGGCAAACCAGCAGCGCCCCGGCCTCGGCCTTCGCCGCGCGATATCGGCCAAAACGATATTGCGTCAGAACCCAGCCCAGCGCCGCTTCTTCCCGCTCGGCAACACTCAAGGCTCCCTCAATCCGCCATGCACCCGCAGGCAGCCCCGCCACCGCCTTGGCCAGCCCGAACCGCATACGCCGCCGCGCCTTGGCCGTGCCATAGCCTGCCACCGCCCCGGCCAACCCGCCCCCCGCAGCGGGCAACAGCCGCACCTCGCCCAATTCCCCCTTGAACCCGGTTGCCGCCAGCCATCCCGCCGCCTCCGGCCCCAACTGCGCCTTGATCGCCTCGATCCCGTCAGACGGCACCACGTGCAAAGGCAAGGCCACGGCGGCGGGATCGGCAAAAGCGGGCGTCAGATAGGGCAGCACGGCATCGGTCATGGCATCGGTTCCACAGGTGATTTCCCGCAGAACCCTAAGAACGCCGCCCCGCACCCGCAAGGGCAGTCACAGCCCGTCACACATATCGGGCAAAGGCACGGGGGGTCACATCGCCCGCCCCGCAGGGCAAGGCCACCACGGCGCGCAACGCCCCGCTCAGCGCACCAGCGACCGTTCCGCCACCCGCATCAGCCGCGCCCAGACGGCGGCAAAGGCCGTGGCGTCCCCGCGCAGCAACACCTCGCGCGCATCCTCTGCCACCTGCGCAAGGCTCACCAGCCCAACCCCAGCCGCCATCGCCTGCATCCGCTTCAACGCCCGTGGCAGGCTGTCCAGCTCATGCCGATCCACCTGCGCGCACATCACGGTCACCGCCATCGCCAGTTCACCCACCGCCCGGGTCACCAGTTTTGCCCCGGGATCAGGGCCCAGCCGATCAAAGATCGCCAGGATTGCCCCCTCATCCTCATCCACCCGCTCTTGCGGATGCAAGGTCACCACCCCGCTCGTCATCACTTCCCCCACGCGTATCACACCCGGGGACAGCATGTTTCATGCCATTGAACGAAAGGTTGCCGTCCAAGGAAATAAACACTCGAATTTTCCTATACTTCATCCTACCAAGGCCGCTCGAAGCACTGCAAAAGGGATGCCCCATGCAACAGGCCCGGCCCCTTCCCGCCTATCTGATCAGCCGCTTTCATGGCTGGCGCGCCACGACCTATCAGGACAACAAGGCCTGGTTCCGCCGCCTTGCGCAAAGCGGCCAGCATCCCCGCGCCATGGTGATCTCCTGCTGCGACTCGCGTGTTCATGTCACCTCGATCTTCGGCGCGGATGAAGGCGAGTTCTTCATTCACCGCAACGTCGCGAACCTTGTGCCGCCCTACAACCCGGATGGCGAATATCACGGCACCTCAGCGGCGGTGGAATACGCCGTCACCTCGCTGGGCGTGGCGCATATCGTCGTGCTGGGCCATTCCAACTGCGGCGGCGTCAAGGGCTGCCATGACATGTGCTCCGGCCACGCGCCGGAGCTTGAGATGAAATCCTCCTTCGTCGGCCGCTGGATGGATATCCTCCGCCCCGGATACGAACGCGTCACCCTGACCAGACCCGAAGACCCCCTCCGCGCGCTGGAAAAAGAAGCCGTCCTTGTCAGCCTCGAAAACCTGATGACCTTCCCCTTCGTGCGCGCCGCCGTCGAAGATGACCGCCTCACCCTGCACGGTCTGTGGACGGATACAGGCGAAGGCGGTCTCGAACAGTTCGATCCCACCCGCGCGGGCTTCGTCCCGGTCTAGGAAAAAGCCGAACCTGCCCATTCACCTTGGCCCAAATACCCAATCTTCCCCATCCACCTGCGCCACGCCCCCGATAAACACCTGTTGCTTTTCCGCAGCGCAGCATCTTCACAGCGCCGTGAACGCGTCTATATTCCAGACCAACCAACAGGGGGCCGATCCATGCAAGACATCCTGACGCTGGCAGGCGCGAACCTGCTGACGCCAATGATCCTGTGCTTCGCCCTCGGCCTTGCCGCCGCACTTGCCCGGTCAGAACTTTCGGTCCCCGAAGCCGCCGCCAAAGCCCTGTCGATCTACCTTCTCTTTGCGATTGGCTTCAAAGGCGGCGTCGCGGTCGCCGATCACGGGCTTGACGTCAACCTCCTCGCCGCCCTCGTGGCCGGGGTGATCCTGTCCTTCGCCCTGCCCTTCGCGGCCTTCGCGCTCCTCAAGGCGCTCACCCGCCTGTCGGTCACCGATGCCGCCGCCGTCGCCGCGCATTACGGCTCTATCTCCATCGTGACCTTCGTCACCGCCACGTCCGTCCTGCAATCCCAAGGGATCGCGGCCGAAGGCTACATGGTCGCCGTCGCCGCCGCGATGGAGGCCCCGGCCATCATCTCCGCCCTCTTCATCGTCACACGCGCGGGCGGCAAAAGCGAAGGCATGGATGCAGAACTGTGGCGCGAGATTCTGCTCAACGGCTCTATCGTCCTTCTCGTCGGCTCCTTCGCCATCGGGCTCATCACCGGGGCCGAAGGCATGGCCCGCATCGAAAGCTTCATCGTCTCGCCCTTCCAGGGCGTGCTTTGCCTGTTCTTGCTGGACATGGGCCTTGTGGCCGGGCGCGGCCTGCGCGGCGCGCGCGGCATCCTCACCCCCGGCGTGTTGGCCTTCGGCCTTCTGATGCCCGTCATCGGGGCCGCCACGGGCCTTGCTGCTGGCCTGATCCTCGGGCTGTCACCGGGCGGCACAGCGCTGATGATGACGCTGGCCGCCTCCGCCTCCTACATCGCCGTGCCCGCCGCCATGCGCGTGGCCCTGCCGGATGCGAACCCGTCGATCTACCTGACCCTCTCGCTGGGGATCACCTTCCCCTTCAACCTCACCCTTGGCATCCCGGCCTATGTCGCCGTGGCCACCGCCCTTTCCGGAGGCTGACATGCAAACCCATCAGGCCAAACGCGTGGAAATCATCATCGAAGCCCCGATGGAGAACCGCCTGACCGACGCCCTCACCCGTGCGGGCGTGTCGGGTTTCACCGTCCTGCCCGTCCTTGGCGGATCGGGCCGCTCGGGCCGCTGGACACGTGAAGGTCAGGTCGGCCGGGCGGGCATGGTCGCTGTGATCTGCCTCATCCGCCCCGAACGGCTGGACGCCCTGCTCGACGCCGCCTTTACCGTGGTTGAACGCCATATCGGCGTTGTCAGCGTAACAGACACTCAGGTCCTACGCGCCGAACGTTTCTGACACCATCCGCGGCCCCACCTGCCAAAAGGGCCGCGCAACAAACATCAGACAGACCACCCTCAGGCGGCCAGACGGCCCTGTGCTGCTCGTGCGGCTTTGCGCGACTTGATCAGCATCGCATGGGCGGCGAAATCATCCTGAAAAAGATCCTCCAGTTCCGCGCGGCCCAGAATCTGCGGCCCGGTAACCACGGTGGGTTCAGCGGTCTTTTTCAGCATGGTCACAGCAAGAACCTTCATCATTTTTCAGCACTCATCTGATCGACTTAACTATTCTTTAAAGACGGCATCGGCGCGTTAACCTCAACCTGACTTGGGCATTTCTGTGAACCGCACAGGGATGAAGCCAATACCTTGGTCTGTGCCCCGCCCACCCCATCGTGTGGCGCGGGTGGCCCTTGGTGCGGGAAGATCAGGCAGGACCGTGGCAAAGGCACAGGGATCTTGGCTTTTCGCGGGCATTTGACAGGCCGGATCCGCCCGCCTGTCGCCACGGCAAATCAACCGATTCCCTACCGGTTACTGCGCCGCAGAGGCCGGACACCTTACGCGTTTTTCGATGACGGAGAGGTCGGCAAAATCATCGCGAAACAGATTTTGCAACTCGGCGCGGCCCAAGGCGGGCGGCGATACGGTTTTGATGCTTTCCGCAGCAGACTTACGGAACATCACTCCCAGAATCTGGAACATGGCACACAACTCACTGAACTTCGTTACTCGTACACAAAGGTTAATGAACGCATCCGCGGCAAAATCTCAATTCAGTCCCGATCAATCGCAGGCTGTCAAACGGATGCCTGCCATCCGTTCAGCTATGTCACCTCACCCCTATCGAGTAAGTCCACTACCCTTACGCATATGTCATCGGGGCCATTCCATGGCCGTGGGGCGGGCATCATGGCTTTTCCATGGCAATATCCTGGCGACTTCCAGTCACATGCAAACTCCCGAAAGCCGCCGATTCGCCGCCGTGCCACGGCACTGCCAGATCAGCGCGGCGCCATTACCGCCCCCCATAGGCCCCTTGCACCAGCCGTGCCAAGGCAGTCTCTACCCGCGCGCGCCCTTCCGGCTCGGCCAGGCGGATCCCGGCATAATCGCCCGCAACGGCCAACGCCTCGATCCCTGCGATCAGAACCGCATTCACCGCCGCCGCATCTACACCCTCCGGCGCCGCCATCCCCATGCGGTGCCGGGCCTGAATGAACCAGTCGCGCAGCACGGCTGCTCGCGCCGCCCGAAACGGCGCCGCCTCCGCCTCGGGCGCCGCAAGCGCAACACGCGCCGCCTCACGCGCCACCGGATCACCCGCCAGATGCGCCGCCAGCGCCTCCAGCAGCCTGAGCACGCCATGGCCATAGCCCGCGCCATCGACCGGAACCGCTTCCAGCGCCTCTGCCATGGCACGCCCCGATGACGCCCCCATGGCGGCCAGCAATCCCTCAGGCCCATCGAAATAGCGATAGATCAGCTTCTTGTCGCATCCCGCCGCCCGCGCAACGGCATTAACGCCGAAACCGGCCAGACCTTCTGCCCCCAGCACGACAAACCCCGCCTCGACCAGTCGCGCAGCCGTCAGTTCCCGATCTTTCACCATCGCCCCACCCTGATGTCCCCGATCAGTGACATTTTGCTTGCACGACTCACATCGCGGTCATATGTCACCACTCAGTGACATATTGGAGAACCCCATGCCCCCCGTCAATCCCAACCGCTCCCTCGGTATGGCGCTTATCGCGCTCGCTCTTGCCTTCAACCTTCCCTATGCACGTCTCGCCGCAACGTTCGACTATCCGGCAATCCTGCGCGAAACGCCTGAAACCATCCTCGCTTCCCTTGCGGCAGGTGGGTCTGGCCTCATCGCCACATGGTATGCCTTTGCTGCCTGCGCATTGATCTTTGCCCCGCTCGCGATGGCGCAGGCGCTGGGCCAAGGCCGGGCGCAGCGCGCCCCGGCCCTGGCCATCGCCGCCGCCATTGCCGGCGCTTTCGCGGGCATTCTGCAAGCCATGGGGCTTTTACGCTGGGTGCTGGTGATGCCCGCCCTTGCGGAAATGCCCGATGCAGCCACCACCTTCACCGCCCTGCATGCCTTTGGCGGCGCGGTTATCGGCGAACATCTGGGCCAGCTTGCCACCGCACTGCATGTGGGGCTGATGGCCGCCATCCACCGGGGCGAAGGTCACCGCGCGCTTCCCATCGCTGGCGGGCTCACCGCTGCGCTGATCACCATGGGCAGCTTCGAAACTCCGGCCCTCGCCTTGGGCCTGTCGGGCGAAATCTTCGCGCTGGCAGCCATCGCGGGCTACCTCGCCCTGACGCTTTGGCTCATTCTTGCTGGGACGTCGCTCATCCGGCGCTGAAATGCAAAAGGGCCGCCCCATCCGGGGCGGCCCTCTCCAAATTTCGGAACCCGGATCAGCCCTTCTTCAGGCAGCGGCTTCCCAGAACTTCGGCGATCTGCACCGCGTTCAGCGCCGCGCCCTTGCGCAGGTTGTCGGACACGCACCACAGGTTCAGCCCGTTCTCGATCGTGCTGTCCTGCCGGATGCGGCTGACATAGGTCGCATATTCGCCCACGCATTCGATCGGCGTGATGTAGCCACCGGGTTCGCGCTTGTCGATCACCAGCACACCGGGTGCCTCGCGCAGAATGTCGGTTGCCTCTTCCCAGTCGAGGAAATCCTCGAACTCGATGTTGATGGCTTCGGAATGGCCCACGAAGACCGGAACCCGCACGCAGGTCGCCGTCACCTTGATCTTGGGATCAAGGATCTTCTTGGTCTCGGCGACCATCTTCCATTCTTCCTTGGTATCCCCCGAATCGAGGAACACGTCGATCTGCGGGATCACGTTGAACGCGATCTGCTTGGGGTACACCTTCGGCGCCACTTCCTGACCCGGCACAAAGATGCCCTTGGTCTGGTTCCACAGCTCGTCCATCGCTTCCTTGCCGGTGCCCGACACGGATTGATAGGTCGCCACCACCACCCGCTTGATCCGCGCGCGGTCATGCAGCGGCTTCAGCGCCACCACCATCTGCGCGGTAGAACAGTTCGGGTTGGCGATGATGTTCTTGTTCTTGTAGCGGACGACGTCATCCGCATTCACTTCCGGCACGATCAGCGGAATATCCGGATCATAGCGATACAGCGACGAGTTATCGATCACCACACAGCCCTGCGAAGCCGCGCGCGGCGCATAGATCTTTGTCGCGTCCGACCCGATGGCGAACAGCGCAATATCCCAGCCGGTGAAATCAAAGGTATCCAGATCGAGGGTCTTCAAAGTTCGATCGCCAAAGCTGACCTCCGTCCCCAGCGATTTACGCGACGCCAGCGCCGCAATCGCATCGACCGGAAACTCGCGTTCCGCGAGGATATTCAGCATTTCTTTGCCAACGTTGCCCGTGGCACCGACGACAACGACCTTGTAGCCCATCGGGGTTCTCCTTGTACCCGTCCTCTTCAGCGAAAGACGGGGCCTGTTACCCCAACCCGGCCAGTCGCGAAAGGGAATTCCGCCTGTCGGGATCAGTCCGTCCGATCTTGTGAAAAGGCGTAAACCACCAGCCCCGCCAACAGCACCACCGCGAAAAAGGCAAACAGCCCCTGATAGGGCACCGCCGCCGCCCCGCCCTGCGCGGCCAGCCCCGCGTGAATCCGCCCTGTCACCACCTGCGCGATCCCCACCGCCCCAATCCCGAACAGGTTCAGCAACGTCACCCCCCGCCCCACCAGATGCGGCGGCACAAAGGCCCGGCCATGCGCGATCACCATGGCATAGGACGATCCCATGAAGCCGATCCCCGCCAGCAGCGCCAGCGTGACCCCTCCCCCCGCCGCGGGCCACAGCGCCAGCGCGATCAGGGCCAGCAACACCCCGGCATTCCCGCCCAGGATCAGCCATTTCCGCGTGCCCAGCCACCGCTCCAACGGTCCATAGGCAAAGCTGCCCAAAACCATCGCCACCCCCATGACCAGCGTCGCCATCCCGATCACCGCCGCATCCGCGCCGAACACATCGGCATAGTACGGCCCCACCCACAGCCCCCGCAGCCCCGCCGCCGGCACATAGCAGACCGCCATCATCACCAGTACCGGCCACAGCGCCCGCATCCGCAGCAGGTCCATCAGCGACCCGCCCCCCGATCCCGTCACCTTCGGCGGATCGCGCACCAGAACGCCCAGCGCCACCGCCACCACGCCCGTCACCCCCGCCAGCACCCACAACGTCTGCCGCCAACCCATCGCTTCCACCGCCGCGGCCAAGGGCAGGCTCGCCGCGATATTCCCCATCGACCCCAGGCCGATCATCACCCCGGCCAGCGTGCCGAACACCGCCGCCGCATAGGTCCGCGCAAAGATGTAATAGGCCGCCATCAAAACCGGCGCGCAGCCCACCCCGATCAAGGCCATCGCCACCGTCACCGCACCGGGCCCCTGCGCCATGGCAAAGACCGCCGCCCCGCCCGCGCCCCCAATCCCCAACAACACCGCCGCCGTCATCCGCGGCCCGATCCGGTCCAGCGCCCAGCCCACCGGGATCTGCGCCAACGCAAAGGCCAGAAACCAAACCCCCGACGCCACCGCCAGATCATCCGCCCCCGCGCCAATCTCGGCCGCCAGCACCGGCGCCAGCACCGCCAGAAATGCCCGGTAGAACTGGCTCAGCACATAGGCCGCCACCAGCACCGCGATGCCCGCTCTCATTCTGCCCGCTCTTGCACGGAAATTCCTCCACCCGTGGCACTTCCTGCCCATCCCGACTGCCCGGCGCAAGCCCGGCCTCTCAACCCGCTTGCCACAACGCCCCTTGCCCCTGCACACTTCCCCCACCTGTCAGGAGTGCCCCCATGTTCCGTGCCCCCCTCACCGCGCTTTTCCTTCTCGCCACCCCAACCTTCGCGAATGACGGCTTCGGCGGCATCGCCGCCACCGGCCTGCACTTCGCCCAGACCGACGCCATCGCGATGGAAACCGAAGACCTGTTCATCGGCCTCGACCGCATCCGCGTCACCTACACCTTCCGCAACCTGACAGACCGGGATGTCACGGGCGAGGTGATCTTCCCCCTCCCCCCGATCCCGCTTGCGGCGTTGATGACCTCGGATTTCAACATCCACGAAGGCGACCGTGAAAACCTCGTGAACTTCACCGCCACCGTGAACGGCCAATCCGTGCCCCTGACCATCGACCGCATCGCCGTGATCGAACCCGAATGGTCCGCCGACCGGCCCCTGTCAGAACAATACGACACCCCCGGAACAGACGTCACCGCCGCACTGCGCGCCGCCAACATCCCCATGACGATCGACATAAAGAGCGTGACAGACTGGCTTCATGTCATGACGCCCGAGGAACGCGCCCCCCTCATCGCCCAAGGCCTGATTGATGTCTACGACGGCGATCCCGCCGCCGGTATCCCCATGGAAATCTGGCCGCTCTGGTCCATCATCCTGCGCTATCACTGGACACA
Source organism: Fuscovulum sp. (assembly GCA_035192965.1). Lineage (NCBI taxonomy): Bacteria > Pseudomonadati > Pseudomonadota > Alphaproteobacteria > Rhodobacterales > Paracoccaceae > Fuscovulum > Fuscovulum sp. The sequence goes on from CP136571.1 coordinate 4,130,924, forward strand.
AACCTTCCCCGCAGGCCAAACCGTCAACATCTCGCACGAATACGAAAACCGCCCGCCGGGGGGCCTGTTCGGCTGGCAGCATCCCCCCACAGACGAATGGGCGCAGGACTACGAAACCCGCTACTGCATCGACGACGGCACCTCGCGCGCCATCGCCAAACGGCTCGGGCCTGATGGCTACGGCATCGCCTACAACCTCGCCTATGTCCTCAGAACCGCCAACTCATGGGCGGGCCCCATCGGCAGCTTCCGCCTGACGCTGGATAAGGGTGCCGCGCAAAACGTCATTTCGCTCTGCGCCAGCGGCGTGGAAAAGACCGGCCCCACCACCTTCGTGATCGAAAAGCAGACCTACACGCCCGACCGCGATCTGGAGATCCTGATCGTGACCCCGCCTCCCGGTTAGGCGGCGGCGGGGGCGCGCACCTCACGCTCCTTGATCGGCAGATGCACGATGGCCGAAAACGCACCCACGCCCACCCCGATCCACCACACCATCGTGTAGCCCCCGGTGATGTCATACATCATCCCGCCCAGCCACACGCCCAGGAACCCGCCGATCTGGTGGCTTAGAAACACCACACCGTACAGCGTGCCCATGTAGCGCAGCCCGTAAAGGTGGGCCACCAACCCGCTCGTCAACGGCACTGTGGCCAGCCACAGCGCCCCCATCACAGCCGAAAAGATCAGCACGCTTTCCGGCGTGATCGGCAACAGGATGAACACCGCCGCCGCAATCGTCCGGCCCGTATAGATGCCCGCCAGCAGGTATTTCTTGGTGTATCGCTTGCCCAGCCACCCCGCCGTGATCGTGCCGACGATGTTGAACAATCCGATGGTGGCAATCGACACCGCCCCAAGCGCGCTGGTCGTCGTGATCCCCATTCCCGCGATCATGCCGCCCGGATCAATCGGCCCGCACAGCTCTGTTACAAAGGCCGGGAAATGCGCGGTGATGAAGGCCAGCTGATAGCCGCAGGAAAAGAAGCCCAGAAAGATCAGCGTATAGGACGGGTCCTTGAATGCCCGCGTCAGCACCACCCCCATGCTTTCCTCAAGCTCGGCCTTGGTTGCCACCCGGGGCGACCGGATGAAGGGCAGCGCGAACAGCGTGCCCAGCACGACAACCGAAAAGATGATGAAAACGATCTGCCAGCTATAGGATTGCAAAAGGAACTCTGCCACCGGCGCCCCGAACACCTGCCCCGCCGACCCCGCCGCCGTGGCAATGCCAAGCGCCATCGACCGGTTCTCCGCGCTCGCCGCGCGGCCCACGATGGCCAGCACCACACCGAACCCCGTTCCCGCCACGCCAAAGCCAACGAGGATTTCCAAAAGCTGCATCTGCCCCGGCGTGATGGCAAAAGCCGTCAACAGCAGCCCCGCCGAATACATCAACGCCCCGGCGACAATCGCCTTGCGATCCCCGAACCGCTCTGCCACCGCGCCGAACAAGGGCTGTCCGATCCCCCAGGCAAGGTTCTGGATGGCGATGGCCAGCGAAAACTCCGCCCGCGCCCAACCGAACTCCTCGGCAATCGGGATCTGGAACACCCCGAAACTCGCGCGGATGGCAAAGCCCAGCATCAGGATGAAACACCCCGCAACCAGAACCGGGGTGATGAGGGGGGCTTTGGTTGTCATGCGGGATCACCTTGACTGATCCGCACTCTTCTCTGCCCGCCACCCCCGAAGGTCAAATGCAGATTTGTGATGCAGACAATTCGCCCCGGACCTGCCCCCCCCATCACGCCACACCGACCCTGCCATTTCATCTTGGCCCAAATACCCAAAATCCGGACCTCGCCACCCGAACAAACGCCCAAGGCACAGTCGCCACCTCCGCGCATTCACGCACAGAAAATCACCAAACCGCCCCCAATCTCTCTGAATTTGTATGCACAGTTGTCTGCACCATCATCTGCACCGCCTGCTGCACAGTCCATTCCGCCATTCCCCCTGTCAAAGCCCCCCCGTTCCCGCTAACGCTTGGGCAAGGCGGCATATTCTGGGGGGACGGATGTCAGCATCGGATTGGTGGAAAGGTGCTGTCACCTATCAGGTCTATCCCCGCTCTTTTCAGGACACGAACGGCGACGGGATCGGTGATATTCCGGGCATTACCCGCCGCCTTCCCTACATTGCCGATCTAGGCGTCGAAGCGATCTGGCTCTCGCCGGTCTTCACCTCGCCGATGCTCGACATGGGCTATGACGTGTCCGATTACACCGATATCGACCCCACCTTCGGCACCCTGTCAGACTTTGCGCAACTCATTGAAAAAGCGCATGATCTTGGCCTGAAGGTGATCGTCGATCAGGTGCTGTCGCACTGCTCGGACCAGCATCCCTTCTTCCGCGAAAGCCGCGCTGACCGCACCAATCCAAAGGCTGATTGGTTTGTCTGGGCCGACCCGAAACACGACGGATCACCCCCAAACAACTGGCTTTCCGTCTTCGGCGGCAGCGCCTGGACATGGGACGCTCGGCGCAAGCAGTACTACTTGCACAACTTCCTGTCCGAACAGCCCGACTTCAACTTTCACAACCCCGCCGTGCAGGATTGGCACCTCGCCAACATGCGCTTCTGGCTCGAACGGGGGGTAGATGGGGTCCGTCTGGATACCGTGAACTACTTTTTCCACGACCCACTTCTGCGCGACAACCCCGCCGATTACCGCGAAAAAACCCAAGCAGAAGCAAACCCTTACGGGATGCAGTATCACCTGTTCGACAAGAACCGCCCGGAAAACCTGGCATGGATCGAACGCATCCGCGCCCTGCTCGACGAATTCCCCAACCGCACTTCGGTGGGCGAAATGGGTGAAAGCCACCACGCCATCCGCATGATGGGCGACTACACCGCCCCGGGCCGCCTGCACCAATGCTATAGCTTTGAAATGATGGGCTACGACTACACGCCCGAATTTTTCCGTAGCCGGATCAGGGACTTCTTCGCCGGCGCGCCGGAAGGCTGGCCGATGTGGGCCTTCTCGAACCACGATGTCCCCCGACACGCCACCCGCTGGGCAAAGCACGGCATCACCCAAGACGCCCTCGCCAAACAGGCCGCCGCTCTGATCCTGTCGTTTGAAGGTTCCATCTGCCTCTGGCAGGCCGAGGAACTGGGTCAGACCGACACGACCCTCAGTTTCAACGAACTCACCGATCCCCAAGGCATCGCCTTCTGGCCCGAACCCGTCGGCCGCGATAACACCCGCACCCCGATGGTCTGGGACAGCAGCGCAGAGGGCGGGTTCACCACAGGCAGACCATGGCTTCCGGTCAAGGCCCCGCAACTGTCCCGCAACGTGGCAGCACAGGTGCAAGATACTGATTCCGTGCTGAATTTCTATCGCAAGATGCTGGCCTTCCGGCGCGAAAGCCCGGCTCTGCGTCATGGGAAAACCCGCTTTATCGATCTGCCCGATCCAGTGCTTGGCTTCCTGCGCGGCGACGGTATGGCCTGTCTTTTCAACCTGTCGCCCGCGCCAGTCACCCTGAACATCGCAGGTCTGAACGGCCTGACAGGCCCCTCGCTGGACGCGAACCTTGCAGGCGACACCCTTACCCTCGGCCCCAACGGCGCGGCTTTCGCCACGGCATCCGGACCGCTCTGACAGGTCAGAGCGGCTCCCAATGCACCCCAGCGGCGGGGATGGTCACGCCATCCCACTCCACCGCAAACGGATTGTAGTTGAACCAGAAGCGGTGCGTGTCGCTGTCGCGCCGCCGCAACCCTTCGGGCAGCACCTCAACCGCAATCCCCTGCGCCTTGCACAGGGCAATCAGCATCCGGTCCAGCACCGCATCCTCTGGCCACCCCGCCAGATAGTGCATGCCCCCCGCGCGCAGAAGCGCAGGCCAGCCATCGGTGGCACGCTCCACCACTTCGGCCCCGCCCTCGATCTTTTCCCGCCAATGCAACAGGTTACCGCCCGCCTCCAGTGGCACGGGAACATCAGGCGGCAGGCTTTCCACCCGCGCCACCACGACATCCAGCCCCGGCAGATTGGGCGGCAGTGGCACCGGCGTGGCAAACTCCACCGTCTTGGCATTGCTGCGCGGCCCGATCAGGGCCGTCCCGTCAAAGCCCGTGAGCGCGGTCAGGAACGGTGCAGACAAGGTTGCCACCCCCGGCGCCAGCACCAGCTTGTACCCCGTCAGGTCCGCCATATCCGGCGGCAGGATATCCACATTCAGCCCCAACCGCCGCAGCCCGCGATAGAAGGCAAAGGCCAGCCGGAAGTAATCGAAATCCCGCCCCTGCGGCTGCGTCTGCCAAGCCCATGCACTGGCATAGTCGAACACCAGCGCCACATCTGCGCGCGCGGTGCCGACATCCGGCATCGCTGCCAGCTCAGCTGCCACTTTTCCGGCCTCTTCAAAGGCTTGTGCCGGTGCGCTGTCGGGACGCAACAGCCCCGCATGCATCTGTTCCTGCGCAAAGGGCGCTTGCCGCCAGCGGAAATAACACACGGCTTCGGCGCCATGGGCAAAGGCCTCCCACGCCCAAAGCCGCGCCATACCCGGCAGCGGATCGGCATTCCACGGGGCCCAGTTCACCGGCCCGGGCTGCTGTTCCATGATCCACCACCGACCGCGGCCAACGGCGCGGTAAAGGTCATGGTGGAACGCCTGAAAATCAGGATCGCCCTGCCGTACGAAGCGACGCTTGTGTTCGGGGGTCACCTCCAGACGGTCGGACAGGAAGCCCAGCGGATAGGCGTCCCACGACGCGATATCGAGGTCCGCGCCCACGGCGAAATGATCGAATTCCGTGATACGGCCCATATAGTTATGGGCGATCGGCGCGTCCGAATGCTTGCGGACGATTTCGGTTTGCAGCCGGTTGAAACCGGCCACCTCGTCACTGGCAAATCGGCGAAAGGCCATGACATGCGACGGGTTCGCCTCGGTCACGGTCAGGTTGGGCAGACCAATCTCATCAAACGAGGAATACTCCATCGACCAGAACACGTTGCCCCATGCCCGGTTCAGCGCCTGCGGGCTTTGATACCGCTGCGCCAACCATTCGCGAAAGGCATCACGGGCGGCATCGGAATAGCTCAGCACTGTATCGTGGCAGCCATATTCGTTGTCAGTTTGCCATGCCGCCACATGCGGGTTGTGCCCATAGCGCCGCGCAAGTTCTGTAACGATCCGCGCGCATTCCGTGCGGTAGCCGCGATGGGAAAAACAGTAATGCCGCCGCGACCCGAACCCGCGCGCGCGTCCCTGCGCATCCACCGCCAGCATGTCGGGATGCTTGTCCAGCATCCAGCGCGGCGGCGTCGCCGTGGGTGTGCCAAGCACCACCTGCAACCCGGCCCCGCCGAGCACGGAAATCGCCCGGTCCAGCCATTCCCAATCGAAGCGGCCCGGCTCCGGCTCCATCCGGCTCCAGGCGAATTCGCCGATGCGCACCCATGTCAAACCCAGCGCCACCATGCGGGCGGCATCCTCGGCCCATTGCGCTTCGGGCCAGTGTTCGGGGTAATAGCAAACGCCAAGGGACCGTTTCAAATCATCACCTGCGGTTCGGGAAGGCCTGTGCCAACACTTGGCACGGCAAAGGTTTTTCCGGCATCGGGGTCGGCCGCACGGGCGGCTGCATCCATGCCTTCAAGGGCGGATGTGCAATACAGGGTCGACAACCCCTCTCCCCCGAATGCCGGGCAGGAGGTCTGGCCTGCGCCCATGGGGACTGCCTTCAGGAACCGGCCGTCGGGGCCGTAACAGGCCACACGCCCCGCCCCCCATTGCGCGTTCCATAGGTTGCCCGCAGCATCCACGGTGGCACCATCCGGCAAAAGCCCCTCATCGCCAAGGTCGACGAAGGTTTCAGCGTTACCCGCAGGCCAGCCATCCTGATCCAGCGCCACCCGCTGGATGCGATGAGTCAGTGTGTCCGAGAAATGGGCAAAGCGCCCGTCTGGTGAAAAGCAGATAGAATTCGGGATCGTCAGCCCGGAATACAACCGCCGCAACTCGCCGCGATACCAGCGCCAGATCGACCCGCGGCCCGGATCATCGCCGCCGCGTTTGCCCATCGTGCCGATCCAGAACCCACCCTGCCGATCCGCCCGCCCGTCATTCGACCGGGTACCCGGATCATCGGCCTCAAGCTCGGCCAGCGTTTCGATCTCTTCGGTTTCCAGATCGAACAGGAAAAGATCCCGCTCACCCGCGATAAGCAGCACATCCCGGCTGACCCAGCCCGCGGCCGAGACCATCTCGACAAAGCTCCAGCTGCGCGGCACGCCATCCTCGATACTGTGCAGGCGCTTTCCCAGAATATCGAACCAGAACAACTGGCGGCGCAGCGGATGCCAGAGCGCACCCTCGCCCAGTTCGCAGACACGGCCATCATGGATCATGCAAAGGCCTCGTCATGCGCGGCAACGATGCGCGCCGCCCGCGCGGCCACGTCTGCCACCGACAGGCCCGGTGTGTAGATCGCGGTTCCAATGCCAAAGCCGCTTGCTCCGGCCTTTACCCACTGGGCAAAGTTGTCCGGCCCCGCGCCGCCGACGGCATAAACCTGACAGTCTTTCGGCAGGACGGCACGCATGGCCTTTACCCCATCCGGCCCGATCAGGCTGGCGGGAAAGATCTTCAACCCATCCGCCCCGGCCTTCAGCGCTGCAAAGCATTCGGTTGGCGTCATTACACCTGGCCAACTGGCAAGCCCCCGCGCCTTGGTCGCGCGGATGACTTCCGGATCGCAGTTCGGCGACACGATCAGACGCCCGCCAGCCTCGGCCACTTCGGCAACTTCGGCCACTGTCAGCACAGTACCCGCCCCGATTTGCGCGTGTTCACCCAAGGCCTTGGCCATCGCAGCAATGGACGTCATCGGATGCGGGCTGTTCAGCGGCACTTCGATCCGGGTGATCCCGGCCCTGACCAAAGCCTCGGCCACGGGAACCGCTTCATCGGGCGTGATCCCCCGCAGGATGGCGATGATGTTGCGATGCGTCATGCCGTTACCCTTGTCCGTGCCGCTTGCAAACCTGCCAACACAGCCTCTGTTCCCGAAACCATGCGCGGTTCCACGCCCTGGGTCCGCAATGCCCGTGCATAGGACTTCGCCAGCCCTTCGGACCCCACCAGCGTGACCGCCTGACCCAGCCAATAGGGCCGCGCCGCAGCCAGTTCCATCCCGATCAGCAACCCGGACAGCCGCGCCCGCGCTGCCGCCGCAGAGAGCCCCGCGATCAGGCCTTCCGCGCGAATGCCGAACAGCTTCGCCCCGATCCGTTCGGGATGCGACAACGCATCCGACAGGCCTTCGTCAAAGGCGGCGTCGTCCCAACCCTCGCCCACCATGCCATGCCGCAAGACCGAGGCTTGCGACAGCAGCGCAAACATCTCGCCGGTCAGGAAGGTCTGGAAGCTGACCACTTCGCCCGCGCTGATATGCGACCATTTGGAATGCGTGCCGGGCAGGCAGATGATCCCGTCATAACCGGGGCTAAGGGCAAGAACCCCGGCGATCTGCGTCTCTTCTCCCCGCATCACATCGGCGGGCGCGGCCTGCTTCAGGCCCGGCACCAGCCGAACCGATATCCGTGCGTCCCGCGTCGGCGCGGCAACTGTCGCCGCAGGATCCAGTGGGGTGCAAGGGACCGTGCGATAGGGCGCCTCGAACCAGCCTTGACGGCTGCCCACCATCCCGCAGGCGATCACTTCTGTCCGCGTTCCGTCGACCAGCCAAGGTGCAATCAACCGCAAAAGCGCAGGTTCAAACCCGTCACGATCCAGCCGCCCCATGCCATCATCCGACACGGCCTCTGCCAGAACACCGCGGTGCCCCATGGCCCAAACCCTCAGGTTGGTTGTCCCCCAATCGACCGCGATCCATTCCACCGTCATTGTTCCGCCTTCTCGCAGGGTCGCCTGTCAGACACGTTCACCTTCCACGACCCACATCGTTGCGGGCCAAGCCACCGGCAAAAGCAGCCCCCGCTGCATGAGCACACGCCCTGAAAGCGTCAAGCCCCCGGATTTCAGCGCATTGGGACCGCGTGACTGAGGCGGCGCGTCTTCAGGGTTCACAAGCCGCAGCCTGTAGGTCGCGTCGGGATCCAATCCCGCCAGCCGCAGGGGGCGGGGAAGCATCTGCACGCTCGTCTCACCCTGCCCGGCAAAGAGCACAAAGCGCCCGCCATCGGCGGCAACCTGCACCTCGGCCACCACAGCGGGATCGTCGCTGTCCACGCGGCAGATCGTGCCTGCCATCATCCACGCACGATTGGCCTTCCACCAGTCGGTCACGGCCTTCAGAACGGCAGCCTCATCATCAGTCAGCGTCCGCAAATCCATCTCGAACCCGAAATGCCGCTGCGCCGCGACCCAGGCCCGGAAGGACATAGGCAGAACGCGCCCCGCTGTGTGGCTGCGCCGCGCGCCAACATGGCTTCCGGTCACCGCCGCTGGCAGGAAAAGCGCGGCGTCATGCTGCATCCGCAACCGTTCGATCCCATCGATGCTGTCGGACAGCCAGACCCGTTGGGTATGCGCCAGAATGCCTGCATCGATCCGCCCGCCACCGCTGGCGCAGCTTTCGATTTCCACCATCGGATGCGCTTTTCGCAACGCCCCCAGCAGTTCGTAAATCCCCCGCGTCTGCGCGGCATCCACCACCGGCAGCAGACGGTTGTGATCCCATTTGATGTAATCAATGGGATATTCGGCCAGCACTTCAGACACAGCGTGGAACAGATACTCCCGCGCGTCAGCCAGGGACAGGTCCAGCACCATCTGGTTGCGGCCCGCCACCTGATCAGCGGGGCCCAACATCCAATCCGGATGGGCGCGCATCAGATCGCTGTCAGGGTTGACCATTTCAGGTTCGAACCACAGGCCGAAGGTCATGCCCAGCTTATGGACATGCGCGATCAGCGGATGCAGACCTTCGGGCCATTTGCGCCGGTCCACGGTCCAGTCGCCCAGACTGGTCGTGTCATCATCCCGCCGCCCGAACCAGCCGTCATCCAGCACGAACCGCTCAGCCCCCATAGCAGCGGCGCGGTCGGCGATGGCGGACAGATCGGCAAGGTTGTGGTTGAAATAGATGGCTTCCCAGCAGTTGTAATGCACCGGGCGCGGGCGGGCTGCATCGGGCCAGGTGATCACTCTGTCGCGCAGGTCGTGCTGGAAAGTCGCGGCAATCCCGTTCAACCCGTGACCCGACCAAAGCGCCAGCAGCGGCGCGGTTTCAAACCGTGTTTGGGGCTGGGTTTCCGCCCCCCAAGGATGGCCGAACTGCACCTGACGGCGGCCATCGGGCAGTTCCTCGGCAACCATGCGGTGCCCGCCGGACCAGCCGTAATGCAGGGCCCGCACCTCGCCTTGGGTGTTGGTCGCGCCACGCCCAGCGAAGATCACATAGGGCGGATGCTCATGCCCCGATCGGCCAGTCCGCGCCTCACGCAGGCGGATGCCGGGGGTCCATGCGACATGGTTCAGGTGAAACTCGCGCGTCCATTTGCCGTGGATATCGATGATCTCGCCATCCTGCGGGGCGGGCAGAACCGGCGCGGCCAGCCAGTGCAGGCGTACGGGAGTGTCCGCCTCCAGAATGCTGCGCAGTTCGATCACACCCGTGGCATGGGCTGTCAGTTCATGGATCAGCCGCAACCCGGCTGACACGCTGGTCAGGCGCAGAAATCCCGCGCTTTGCTCGGCCCGGTCAAAGACAAAGGCAGGCTGCATCGGCATGCCATCCGCCGCCGCAAGCACCAGGCCCGGTTGGCCCTGAAAGGCGCGGCCCGCTTCGGGCGACAGCGAAAGCGCGGGCAAAGCATCCAGCATCCCACCGGTCAGATCATTGCGTGATGCGGCGGCGAGGTGCACAAGATCCTCGCCGGCGGGCAGGGCCGCGCCCCACCAGATCACTTCGGGAATCCCGCCCGAGGTTGTAAGCGCGATGGTCTGCGCTGTGGCCCCTGTTCCTGCGTCCAGACGAAATTCGGTCACTTCACCGCCCCCAGCGTCAGCCCCGCGATGAAATGCTTCTGCATCAGAAAGAACATCACGACCGGCGGCAACGCTGCAAGGATCGACCCGGCGGACACAAGGTGCCATTGCGCAATCCATTGGCCGTTCAGCGAGGACAACCCTGCCGTGATCGGCTGGCTGTCTACGCCTTGGGTCAGCACCGTGGCCCAGAAGAAATCGTTCCAGATGAAGGTGAATACCAGCACCGACAACGCTGCGATGGCAGGTCTCATCAGCGGCAGCACGATGAACCAGAAGATCCGCCATTCGGAGACGCCTTCCACTCGCGCGGCTTCGATCAGCTCGTAAGGCAGGGCCTTGATGAAGTTGCGCATGAAAAGGGTGCAGAACCCGGTCTGGAACGCGATATGAAACAGCGCCAACCCATACCAGGTATCATACATGCCAAGTTGCAGCGTCATATCGCGCACCGGCACCATCAGAATCTGGAACGGCACGAAGTTGCCTGCCACGAACATGAAGAACACTAGAATGTTCGCCCGGAACCCGTAAACCGCCAGCGCAAAGCCTGTCATCAGCGACAAGCTGACCGCACCGATCACGGTGGGGATCGTCACCCAAAGCGAGTTCACCATGTACTGCCCGATAGGCGTTTCGGTGAAGATGTAGACGTAATTCTCCCACGCAATCCCCGAGGGCATGCCGAAGTAGTTTCCCTGCGCCAGATCGGATGCAGGCCGCAGCGAGGTGAGGGCCACGCCAAGAAGCGGGAACAGCCAGATCAAGAGCGCGATGGGCAGGGCGATGGAATACAGCCATTGCATCGGCTGGCTGGTTTTCTGAATGGGACGCGGGAACATGGATCAGCGCTCCTTCTCGTCGCGCCACATCTTCCAGATGAAGCCCGAAATGAAGATCATCATGATGGCAAACAGGACAACCGCGATGGCCGCACCATAGCCCATACGCAGTCCGATCTCACCCAGCGCCATTTCGTACATGTAGAACGACAGCACGCGGCTTGATCCGAAGGGGCCACCGCTTGTCATGATCGACACAAGGTCGAACGACCGCAGCGCGCCGATGACGGTGACGATCACGGCGATGAAGGTGGCCGGGCGCAGTTGCGGCAGCACGACGTACCACAGCATCTTCCAACCCTTTGCCCCGTCCAGACGCGCCGCCTCGATCTGGTCGGGTGCGACGTTGTTCAGGCCAGTCAGATACAGGATCATCACATAGGCGATCTGCGGCCAAAGGCCCGCGGCGATGATTCCGTAGGTCACAAGATCGGGGTCGGCAAGAATGGCCGTGCCATCGCCGGTGATCCACTCCGTCAAAAGGTAAAACAGGCCGAAGTTTGGCGCGTAGAACCAGGCAAAAATCAGACCAACGACAACCTGGCTGATGACGAAGGGGAAGAAGAACAATGACTTGTACAGCCGGATTCCCCGCACGGTCTGATTCAGGAAGATCGCCAGGAACAGCCCGATGGGCAGGGCGAGCATGTACAGAACCAACCATTTGAGGTTGTTCCAGAGTGACGTTTCAAAAGCCGGGTCATTGCCAAGCTCGCGGTAATTCTGAAGGCCGATATAGGTGCCGGTGAATTCGCCCTCGCGGTTGTACAAGCCGTTCCAGTCATAGAACGACAGGGAAATGCTTTGGAAGATCGGCCACAACACATAGACGGCGAACATCAAGGTGCCCGGCAACAGGAACAGCCAGGGTGCCAGGGTGCGCTGGTTCCAGCGTCGTCTGCTGTGCATAGCCGTGGCCGCCGTCAGCGTGCCTGATGCGTTCGCCATAAGTCACCCCCCTGCAAAACGGAAAACGGGCGCCCCCACAGGATGGGGACGCCCGGGGTATCAGATCACTGCGGGAAGAGGCGCAGACGTGCCTGTTCCAGCCGCTCAAGGATCGCCTCAAGCTCTTCAGGCTGAACAAGGAACTGCTGGAAGCCGTCCATGCCAAGGCTGGCATATTCGGCATCTGCGTCACGATCCCAGAACTGGGCAATGCCACCCGTTGCCGTGGAAAGCGAGGCAAAGCCTTCGGTCAGGAAGGGGTCAGCCGCATCGACGGTTGCGTTCGCGTTGGTCGGCAGTTGGCCAACCGCTGCGTTCCACTTGGACTGCGCTTCTGCCGAGGCCATGTAGGCAAGGAACAGCTTTGCATCTTCCGGGTTCTTGGCGCCCGAAGTCAGGTGGATGGTGTCCGTCGGTGCTTCTTCGGCCCGTGCGATACCGGGGGTGATTTCCGGGAAAACCATGAAGCCGAGATTGTCGTTCGTCATCCCGCCTTCTTTGAAGACGCCAACGGCGAAGTTGCCCATGACGTAGTGCGCAGCCTTGCCCTGCGTGAAGATTGCCGCCGCATCCTGCCAGTCGATCGCAGCATGATTTTCGGTGACATAGGGCTGCAACTTGGCAAATTCGGCAAACACGGCGCGTGCTTCGGGCGAAGTCCACGAGATTTTGCCAGCGGCGAGGTCAGCGTGGAACTGATAGCCGTTGGTGCGCAGGGACAGGTAATCGAAGATGCCCGCGACCGGCCACTTTGCGACCGAACCGGTGGTCACGCAGTCAATGCCTGCGGCTTTGAACTTTTCGCAGTTGGCGATGAAGGTCGCCCAATCAACGGTTGCGTCAGCGGCCGGCGGCTCGACGCCTGCAGCAGCGTAAGCGTCGCGGTTATAGTAGATGCCCCACTGATAGTAGGTGTAGGGGATTGCATACTGCTTGCCGTCAATCGTGGACGAAGGCACCGAAGACGCCAGCGCTTCGTTCAGCCCATTTGCAGCCCAGACATCAGAGATGTCGGCAAACAGACCGGCCTCGACGAAGGGGCGCATCCGGTTTGCGGCATACCAGTTGGCCAGATCCGGCGGATCGGCGGTCAGGAAGTTGCGGATCGCGTTCTTGTACCCTTCGTGATCGAAATTCGTCAGCTGGACGTCGATCTCGGGGTTTGCGGCCTCGAAATCAGCAATCAGCGCTTCGGTGGCCGCAAGCGGAATCGGATCGTAGTCCGCATTCCAGGTGACGACGCGTTTGTCCTGCGCAATGGCCGATGTCGACATCAGCAATGCCGCCACCAGCGCTGCCGCGCCCGCTTTTCTATGGACCATGGTTTCCTCCCGGTTGGTTCCATTATGTGAAACTTAGTCTTGAATATTGAAAACTATGCTGCCTATCGTTTAAGCTGTCAACAGGAACGCATGGGAACGCGATGTCGGCAGAACAGGGTGACGGAACGGTAGGCAAGGCGCTGGATGTGCTCGACATGGTCGCAGCCGCCGGACACCCTGTGCGGTTTTCGGAACTGCTCACAGTGTCGGCTTATCCCAAAGCAACCCTGTACCGTTTGATCCAGACATTGACCCATCAGGGGATGCTGGCCTATGACGCCGACCGTCAGACCTACGCGCTTGGCGTAAGGCTGGTTCGGCTTGCACATGCGGCTTGGGCAACCTCGTCCCTGGCCCCGATTGCGCGGCCCTATCTTGATGAACTTGCAGAAGAAACCGGCGAAACCATCCATCTGGCGCAGATGGACAATGGCCAGGTTCTGTATGTCGACAAACGCAATGCGGCCAAGCCGGTTGAGATGTTCGCACAGGCCGGAAAGGTGGGGCCTGCCTACTGCACCGGGGTTGGCAAAGCGATGCTGGCTTACCTGTCGGCCGAAGCTTTGGAACGCGCGATCCAGCGGCAAAGTTTTCACCGGTTCACGACGCAGACATTGGATACAGAAAGCAAGCTGAAGGCCGAGTTGGAGGCGATTCGCCAGCGCGGCCACGCCTTCGACCGCGAAGAGCATGAACCGGGAATCATTTGCTGCGCGGTGCCGATTCTGACGCGCACAGGGCGCGTGATCGGCGCGTTGTCAGTTACATCGACCACGGCACGCACGTCGATTGCGGAACTGGAAACCGGGTCAGACCAGATCAAGGAAACGGCAGCACGCATCGCTGCCGAAGCGGAAAGCTGGCGCTTTCCAGAACAGACTTAACGGAATTCAAGGGGGGACGCGGATGTCGGGAGTGGTTCTACAGAAGGTCGTCAAACGATTCGGCGAGGCACAGGTCATCCACGGGGTCGATCTGACAATCGAAGACGGCGAGTTCTGCGTCTTTGTCGGCCCGTCGGGCTGTGGCAAGTCCACCTTGTTGCGCATGGTAGCCGGGCTGGAGGAAACGTCGGACGGCGCCATTCGGATCGGGAACCGGGATGTAACGCAGGTGGACCCATCCGAACGCGGCGTGGCGATGGTATTTCAGACCTACGCACTTTACCCGCATATGACAGTGGCCGAAAACATGGGCTTTGGCCTGAAGATGACCGGCCATCCCAAGGCCGAAACGGATAAAAAGGTCGCCGAAGCGGCGCGGATTCTGAAGCTGGAAGAGCTTTTGTCGCGTAAGCCCAAGGCACTGTCTGGTGGGCAACGCCAGCGCGTGGCCATCGGACGCGCCATCGTGCGCGGGCCAGAGGTGTTTCTTTTCGATGAACCGCTGTCCAACCTAGATGCTGAATTGCGGGTGGAGATGCGGGTGGAAATCGCCCGCCTGCACCGCGAGATTGGCGCGACGATGATCTATGTGACCCATGATCAGGTCGAGGCGATGACGCTGGCCGACAAGATCGTTGTGCTGCGCAAAGGGCGGGTGGAACAGGTCGGCAAGCCGCTGGAACTGTATCACAACCCGGACAACCGCTTTGTGGCCGGGTTTATCGGCAGCCCTGCGATGAATTTCGTCGCAGCCAAGGTGGACGGCGCACACGGTGCGAACGCGCCAGCCTTGGGCGCAACCGTGGCTTTTTCTGGCGGGCTCCCCTCTACCGGTTCCAGCGTCGAGATCGGCCTGCGGCCCCAACACCTGCGGGTGACCGAAGGCACTTCCCACCGGGTGGAAATGACCGAGGCGCTGGGTGGCGTCAGCTTCATTCACGTTTCGGCCACCACTGGCGAAAAGCTGGTGATCGAAACGAAAGGGGATGTCACACCGCCGATGGGAAGCACCGTCGGGATTGCCTTTGATGCCAAGGACGCGCTGTTCTTTGATGCCGATGGCAAACGCCTTCGGTGATCACGCGCCGAGGTGCGGCTCTCCCCGTGCCTCGGCCAATTTCATCTGATGCTGGCGTTCGCGAAAACGCGCACGATCTGCAGCGCTGTATTCATCCTTGCAGGCGGGGCAGGAAACACCCTCCTCATAGGCAGGGTCCAGACGCGCCTCCGGCGTGACGGGGCGACGGCAGGCCCCGCAAGCCGAAAGATCGCCGGGCAACAGACCGTGACCGACAGAAACCCGCTTGTCGAAAACAAAACACTCCCCCTGCCAGAGCGAGCGATCCTCGGGGACAGTTTCAAGGTATTTCAGGATGCCACCTTTCAGGTGGAACACCTCTGACACGCCCTGTTGCAGCAGCCAGTTTGTGGATTTTTCGCAGCGGATGCCGCCCGTGCAGAACATCGCGATCCGCTTGTTGTGAAAACGGTCACGGTTGGCTTCCCACCACTGCGGAAATTCGCTGAAGGACCGGGTGCCGGGGTCGACGGCACCGGCAAAAGTTCCGATGGCCACCTCGTAGTCATTCCGCGTGTCGATCACCGCAACATCGGGCGATGCGATCAGATCATTCCAATCGGCCGCATCGACGTAATGGCCCACACGCGATTTCGGGTCTACGTTGGGCTGGCCCATTGTCACGATCTCGCGCTTCAGGCGGACTTTCATCTTGCCATAAGGCATCTCGGATGCGGGGCTTTCCTTCCATTCCAGATCGGCACAGCCGGGCAAGGTGCGGATATGGGCCAGAACCGTATCAATCCCCAGCCGCGTTCCGGCGATGGTGCCGTTGATGCCTTCACTCGCCAGCAGAAGTGATCCCCTGACGCCATTGCGCAAAGCGCAGTCCAGCAGCGGCGCGCGCAGAGCGGCCGGATCGGCAAATCGGGTGAAGTGATACAGGGCGGCGACGATCAGCATATCCGGGGGATGCCCCCATTTCCCCGCGAATTCAAGCGCCTCCCATTGACGCAAGGGCGGGGGTTTCCTACGCAGGGTTGAATATACCGCCGCGAGGACCGCCATGCGTGCCGCAGATCAAGCGCTGATCGTGATCGACATCCAGAATGACTTCTGCCCCGGCGGTGCCTTGGCGGTGGCCGAGGGGGACGTGATCATTCCGCGCGTGAATACCCTGATGGCCGAGTTTTCGGTTGTGGTGCTCACACAGGATTGGCATCCGCCTACGCATTCCTCCTTTGCCTCCAACCATCCCGGCAAGGCTGCATTCGACACCGTGACAATGCCTTATGGGGAACAGACACTGTGGCCCGACCACTGTATTCAAGGCAGCGATGGCGCCCTGTTTCACCCTGCACTGCGGACGGATCCAGCAAACTTGATCATCCGCAAGGGATTTCGCCCCGCGATCGACAGCTATTCCGCATTCTTCGAAAATGACCGCACAACACCCACCGGCCTAGAAGGCTATCTGCGCAGCCGTGGCGTGGCGGGCGTCACGTTTGTTGGCCTTGCTACCGACTTTTGCGTTGCCTATTCCGCACTGGATGCCGCCCGTCTGGGTTTTGCAGCGACGGTTCTGCTGGGGGCTTGCCGGGGCATTGACCTTGGCGGATCGCTGGCACGGATGGTGAATGACTTGCGCGCAGCCGGCGTCGCGTTGGAGGACTGACGTGGTCGATATTGCCTCTCGGGTGCACAACCATAACTGGAAGATCGATCCGATCGTCCGGTCTCTGATCGACACCGATTTCTACAAACTGCTGATGTGTCAGTCGATTTTCCGGAACAAGCCGGAAACGACCGTCACCTTTTCGCTGATCAACCGGTCCTCAAGTGTGCGCCTTGCGGAACTGATCGACGAAGGCGAATTGCGCGAACAGCTGGATCATGTCAGGTCGCTGTCCCTGTCGCGCGGCGAAAGCACATGGCTGCGCGGGAACATGTTCTATGGCAAGCGCCAGATGTTCCGGCCCGATTTCATGGAATGGTTCGAAGGGCTGCTTCTGCCGCCCTATCATCTTGAAAAGCGCGATGGTCAGTATGAGCTGACCTTTGAAGGCAAGTGGCCCGAGGTGATGCTGTGGGAAATCCCGGCGCTGGCGGTTCTGATGGAATTGCGGTCGCGCGCCGTGCTGAAAGGGATGGGCAAGTTTGAACTGCAAGTGCTCTATGCGCGCGCCATGACCCGGCTTTGGGAAAAGATCGAGCGGCTGAAGGCACTGGATACGCTGAAGATCGCGGATTTTGGCACGCGGCGGCGGCATTCTTTCCTGTGGCAGGATTGGTGCGTTCAGGCCATGCAGGAAGGGTTGGGCGAGAAATTCATCGGCACCTCGAATTGCCGCATCGCGATGAAGCGGGATATCGAGGCGATCGGCACGAACGCGCATGAATTGCCGATGGTCTATTCGGCCCTGTCCAACAGTGACGCGGAACTGGCCCAAGCCCCCTACCAAGTGCTGGCCGACTGGCATGAAGAGCATGACGGTAATCTGCGCGTCATTCTGCCCGATACCTATGGGACCGAAGGCTTTTTGCGCAATGCACCCGATTGGTTGGCGGCTTGGACGGGGATACGGATCGATTCGGGCGATCCTGCCGCCGGGGCGGAAACCGCGATCCGCTGGTGGAAAGCACGGGGCGAGGACCCGACGCAAAAGCTGGTGATCTTTTCCGATGGTCTTGATGTCGAAAAGATCGAAGAGTTGCACCGCAAGTTTCACGGGCGGGTCAAGGTCAGTTTCGGCTGGGGCACGATGCTGACGAATGATTTCCGGGGCTTGGCGGGTGACCGGCTTGCGCCGTTCAGCCTTGTCTGCAAGGCGGTTTCGGCAAATGGCCGCCCGACAGTGAAGCTGTCGGACAACCCCAACAAGGCGATGGGCCCGCAGGACGAGATCGCGCGATATAAGCGGATCTTTGGCGTTGGCGAGCAGGCGGCGATGGCGGTGACGGTGTAGCCTAGCCCAGAACGCGGCGGGCGCACATCACTGCGCGGGCCAGATGGCTGCGATGGATCGGGTCATCCGGGGCAAGTCGCGGCATGGTCCAACCGACCGAGGCCATGATGCGCGCCATCGTGAAAAGCTCGACCATGTCTACGGCATCGGTCCCATATCCCGCCATCAGCGCATCACGCAGATCATCGCGGGCGGGTTCGTATTGGTTCTGCGAAAGGACGGTGCCCAGATCATAAAGATGAAAGCCGAAACCGCTGTCGTCAAAGTCGATCAGGGACAGGCCCGCTTCTGACAGCAGCACGTTCTCACGTAGCACATCAGCATGGATCAGCCCGCTTTTGCCACCTGCCGCGGCGTGGCGGGGCAGTTCCATGCGCAGGACGTCACGCGCGGCGATCAGCACGGCAGATTGGTCAGGTTGTGCGGCGGGGTGGTCCCAGAAACGGCCCCAGAAGGGCAGCTCGCCAACCAGACCGTCGGCATCCCAGCGCGGGCGGGTGAAGTCGACTGGCAATACAAGACCCTCGCTCGCCTCATGTACCCGGCGCAGAAGCTGCCCCAGCCGGAAATGCCGGTCGATCTGTTCCGCGATGCTGTCGGCAAAGGGTTGGCCCGCCGTGCCCATCGCCACACCATCAAGCCAAGCCACGACGCTGGCGTGGCGGCCAGAGGATAGGGTTTCCAGAACGCGCTTCTGCAAAGACGTGATTGGTCGGGGAACCGGCAAGCCCAAGGTGGCAAGTTCTGCGCACCACCAAAGCTCGGACGCGATGGCCGCTGCACCCTGATATCCCCTGCGATGCAGCCGTAGCGCCGCACGATCACCGCCGGGAAGTGCGATTTCGAAAACGGCATTCTCACGCGCCAGAATCAGGCGCAGCAGACGGGCATCCCAAAGCGCGGCGGCCTCTTCCGCATCTTCACGCATAGGATCAGTCATTCTCGCCGTCAATCTTGCCGCGCAGCGATTTAACCTCGCCCCGCACTGATTTGGCGGCAAGGCGGCGGCGTTGGCTGCCCAGCGTCGGCTTGGTGGCGATCCGCCGCTTTGGGGCGACGAGCGCCTGACGGATCAGATCGGCCAGCCTTTCACGGGCGATTTCACGGTTTCGGGCCTGTGACCTGGTTTCATCGACCTGAATAACAATGGCGCCTTCGGTCGTCCACTTTCGGCCTGCAAGGCGCTTCAGGCGGGTTTTGACCGGGCCGGAAAGCTGCGGGGATCGCTCGGCTTCAAACCGCAATTCGACGGCGGTTGATACCTTGTTCACATTCTGCCCGCCCGGCCCCGAGGCGCGCATGAACTGTTCGGACAGCTCCCAATCGGCGATAGCGATGTCGTCGGTGATGCGAAGCATGGGCGCGGTTTTTGGCTGATGTTTCACAAGAGAAAGGGTCGCCTGCGCGGCGACCCTTTCCGAGATCCAAGGAGATGGGCCAGTTAGGTTTCAAGCCCAATCAGATGGTTTGTCGACTGAAGGGCTGCCTTCAGAAAACACGCCCCCTGACTGTCCCGACACCTCTCTCCAATGTAGCTCTAGACACTGGATCACCTCCTTTCAAATGGGTTGCTAGTAGGGCAAACGTGACACAGATTTTGTGTTTGTCAAAACAAATCACGCTACCCTTGCGCCTATATGGCGGATCGCAAAGCGGAACGGCAACAGGGCGATCAGATCAACGGCAATCTTCACGCACCAGTCCGCAACGCCCAGCGACACCCAGAACGGGACCGAAGTTCCCACCCCCAGAAGCGGCACGGCTTCGGCAGCCCAAGACACATCATTGCCCGGCTCGATGAAGCTGAGCGAGGCCGAGAATGCGATGGTGAAAAAGATCGCCGTGTCGAGCGTGGAGCCTACGAAGGTGGAAATGAACGGCGCCTTCCACCACGCCTGACGGCGAAGGCGATCAAAGATGACGATATCCAGAAGCTGTGCCAGCAGGAAGGCGATGGCCGATCCGATAGCAACGCGCAGGGTGACCAGAGGGCCGAACTCACCCATGATTTGCGTGCCAACAGCAGAGCAGGCAAGGCCTACAACAAAGCCCGCATAGACCACGCGACGCGCGGCAGCCGGGCCTTCGAGGCGGTTCACGATATCCGAGACGAGAAAGGCCAGCGGGTAGGTAAAGGCACCCCAAGTAAGCCAGGTGCCGATAGGATGCTGGACAAGGATGTTAGAGGCCACCACGACGATGGCCATGGCGAGCACGCCATAAAGCGAAATGCGGGTCATGTCTGTTTTTCCGTTTTGACAAGGTCGCGGAGACTTGGCCCCCCGCGCATCGGGGGACGCGCGCCCCCTACGCCCCGGCCATCCCGCTGTCAACAGGGGTGCTATGGCGACCGCGTCAATCGGTCAGCCGATATTCAACGATTTCGGTTGATTGAAAGAAGTTGAAATTGTCATCGGCGAGCAGCGTCAGCCAGATCGCGGCATCCGGACCGCGCCAGACAGAAATGCCTTCCAGATTGTCATGCTGACCGGGCTGGGTTTCCAGATCGGTCCGCTCGTCTGACAGTTCCGTTTCTGACACTGCAAAGCTGCGGACGCGGCTGGAAAACCCGGCCAGACCGTGAAACTCACGCTCCAGCAGGTAAAGGCGCCCATCCGGGCCGAAATCCGCCCCAACGGCAAGATACCCACCATCGCGGCGCAGGCCAAAGGGTTGATCCCATACGCCATCACGATAACGCCAGATGGGGAAGGGACGTTCCAGTTCGCCGGACCGTTCGGGAAGGGTATAGAGTGTCCCGTCCGGGCCGATGGCCAGCGCCTCCAGCGCCGAGTTGCGCTGCATTCGGCCAAATTCGCGCGGGGTGATCAGATTCTGGGCCGGACCGTCGATCGCTTGATATCGCAGGACACGGGCGATGTTTTCAAAAGACACATAGACCGTGCCATCCGCCGCGACGGCCATACCTTCGGAGTCATTGCGACCGGGATCCAGCGGCGCCTCAAACCGGCCGCGCAAAAAGCGCATTGGGCGGGCGTCGACCGCGGTGATGCGCCCCACGTCGTCGCGGGTGATCTGCCCCCGTGTCCAGGCCCCCCGATCCGATAGGGCGATGAAGGACATGCCGTCTTCTGCCAGTTCGATGGCCGACAATCCGCCGAAATTCGGGTCATCCATCCGCCAGGGGAACGCGCCGACCAATCCTGCCGGCAAGGTCTGGCTGGCGCTGCCCTGCAGGCCAAGAACCAGAAACGCCCCCGCCATCAGGGCGAGGTGAGGACGTTTCGGCATTGTCTGGGCAAATCGGCAAGAGTGTAATCGCGTGCGCCACGCTGGCGCGGCGCGGGTTCAGCATTTGGGTCGGGTTTGGGGTTCAGATATTCTTCCGACACCCACCACATCAGCGTGTCATCACAGCCATCGCCACCATTTGAAAGTTCGCTGACCGTGGGGGTCTGCGTTTCGCAGTGCCGCGCGCCACGGGGGCATTTCAGACGGACATGGAAATGCGTGTCATGGCCTTGGATCGGACGGATCTTCTGCAACCATTTGCGATCTGCCCGCGTCGCGGTGCGGCACATCTCGATCTTCACGGCAGCCGCCACAAAGACGCGGTCCACACGCGGGTCCAACGCAGCGGCCCGCATCACGGCCTGATGCCGGGGGGTCCAGTTTTCCGTGATGCTACGCTGATCGGCGGACCGCACGGGGATCGACGAAATCTCTTCCCGCTCGGCGCGGCTTAGGTCAAGGCGACGGGGAGGCAGCATCCAGATATCGGCATCCAGCCCGATCTGGTGGCTGGCATGGCCGCTTGTCATCGGGCCACCGCGTGGCTGGCTGATGTCACCGATGTAAAGGCCAGCCCAACCGATCTGACGTGCGGATTGGCTGAGTTCGACCAAAAAGTCGATCATCACCGGATGGCCCCAGTTGCGGTTGCGCGACAGGCGCATGGCCTGCCATGTCGGCCCGGTTTCGGGCAGTTGGACCAGACCATCCGCACAGCCCTTGGCATAGCTGCCATAGGGCATGGGTCGGCTATCGGATGCAGTGCTGACAGCGCCGAATAACTGGTTCGCCTTGGTTTCCGCCTGCACGGACAGCGCAGCCGAAACGGCAAGAACAAGCACTGTCAAAAGCCTGAAAATCATATCTGTTCGCCCCTTGCGCGTACGAAGAATAGCAGAACAAGGCCGATCAGGAACATCACGATCAGCGGAGAGATGCCGATGCGCTGCGATCCGCTGACCGCGGTTACCAGTGCGATCAGAGCGGGCGAGATGAAGCTGGCCACCTTGCCCGACAAGGCATAAAGTCCGAACGCCTCGGTCGCGCGGTCAGGGGTGGTGTGGCGCACCATCAGCGTGCGGCTCGCCGCCTGTAGCGCACCACCCGCCGCGCCGATCAGCGCACCGCAAGCAAAAAAGATCTGGTCAGACATGCCACCTGCCGGATCCAGTGAGATGCCCCACAGGCTTTCGCGGGTCATGCCGACGATGATGATGCAGACGCAGATCAGCACGACGATGCAGAACGCGATCACCGGTTTCGGACCAAAGCGACGGTCCGCCTTTCCCCCGATCCATGAGGCGATCATGGCTGTGACGGCCCCGACCACGCCAAAGACGCCGATCTGCGTGATCTCCCACCCCAGCACGCCCGAGGCATAGACCCCGCCAAAGCCGTAAAGGGCATTCAGCGCATCGCGATAGAACAGCGATGAGGCGAGGTAAGCCGAAAGGCTGCCCCGATACCGCAAGGATGCCAGCAGATCACGCAGGCTGGAGAAAGCGGCCGACAAGTTCAGCGGGCGGCGTTCGGTATGCGGTTCCTTCACCCAAAGAAAGAACGGGATCATGAAAACCAGATACCAGATCGCCGTGAATGGGCCGACGGCGCGGGTGCCTTCTCGTGCCTCGGGATCCAGCCCGAAAAGCGGATCAATCCCGATCAGGGTTTTTCCTGTCGCACTGTTTTCGGCAAACAATGCCAGCATGATCGCCAAGGCCAGCACGCCACCCAGATAGCCAAAGGCAAAACCACTTCCGCTGACAGCGCCAAGATCGTCATGGTCACCCAGACTGGGCATCAGGGCGTTGGTGAAGATGGTGGCAAACTCCATCCCGATGAAGCCAAGGCCAAAGAACAGCACCGCCCAGAACAGGTTGTCGCCGCCCGGCGCGATGTACCACAGCGCGTAAGAGCCAAAGATGTAGAAGGCGGAAAAGAACCAGACCCAGATCAGCCGACGACCCGTACTGTCGGCAATCGCACCCAAGAGCGGAGCGATGATCGCCACGACAACGGACGCGATGGCAAGCCCGGCACCCCAATAGGCCTGTGCGGCGGCACCCGCGGCCTCGGCATCCAGGCCCTCGCCCATGTAATAGCCACGGGCGATTTCGGCAAAATAGGGGCCGAAGATGAAGGTCAGCAACAGTGTGTTATAGGGCTGGCTGGCCCAATCGAAAAAGAACCAACCCCAGATGCGCCGTTTCGCGCTGACTGCCGTTGCCATCCCTGCCCCCTGCCCTGCGGTCTTTGCGCAGAGTCAATCGTGAAATGGCCCGTCACGCAAGCCAAGCCTTTGCATGGCCGTGGGATAAATCAGCGATTTGGGGGCCAGGGCCGGGTAGCTTCGGCTGTGATCCAGGCTTGCACAAACGCGGGCAAGGGTGGGCTTTCGGTGGGCTGGCCCAGCGCGGCAAGCACGCGTTCGGGTGCGATGATCCCATCGGGCGATGTGATGGCCGACCGCAAAATCATGTGGCTGGTGCAGTCATCACCCTTCCACATCGACTGTTCCAGATAAAGAAAGCGATGATCCCAGCCGACACAGCGGCTGTGCATCGTGACCACATCAAAGGCGCGGATGCGGCGACGATAGCGGACAGTGTTTCCCGCCACCGTCAGGCCCCAGCGATTTGCCTGCAGAACAGCTTTCAATCCGGTCCTGATCCCAAGCGGAATGCGCCCAAGGTCATAGATCGTGAGCGTGCGGCCATTGTTCAGTTCGACCCAGGGGTCAAGATCCCATGGCCAGCAACGATGCGTGCTGACATGGGTGCCCAGCAGCGGCAACTGCGGCGCGTTGCGGAACTTCCACAACTCTTTTGCCATGCGGAAGAAAGGATACATGGGTCACTCTCCTGTCTTGGCCCCGGTTGCCCCGTGCAACAGCCAAGGTCAACCCACAACGCTGCGGAAGGCCGTTGCCCTTTTGCGATCCAGCCGCTACCTCTGCACACAACCCATAGTATGCGGAGGCCCCGGAATGACCTCGATCCTGCAAATTCTGCTTCTGATCCTGGATATCGCCCAATGGATCATCCTGGCCCATATCATCATGAGCTGGCTGATCAATTTTCAGGTGCTTAACCTGCGCCAGCCGATTGTGGCCCAGATTTGGGATGGTTTGAACCGCATCCTGGAGCCGATCTATTCCCGCGTCCGGTCGGTTCTGCCGCAGATGGGCGGGCTGGATCTTGCGCCGCTGGTTGTGCTGATTGGGGTTTATGCGCTGCGGATCATCCTGATCAACAACGCCTCGGCCTTCGTCTGATCTTGATATTGCGTAAACCGCGCGCGGGCGATCCTTGGCCCGCCGCTTGATGATTCCGGGCCCATGACTGAACCGCAGACGCTTCTTCAATCGATCTTTGGCTTTCCGGGCTTTCGCCCCGGCCAAGAAGAGATTGTGGATGCCGTTCTCGCCGGGCGGAACACGTTGGCGATCATGCCCACGGGTGGCGGCAAGTCGCTGTGCTTTCAACTGCCCGCCCTGTGCCGTGACGGGGTTACGGTCGTGATCTCCCCCTTGATCGCGCTGATGCGGGATCAGGTCCGGTCCCTGCGCGAAGCGGGGGTTGAAGCGGGGGCCCTGACATCCGGAAATACCGAGTCCGAGACGGAAGAGGTTTTCGCCGCGCTGGATGAAGGCCGGCTGAAACTTTTGTACATGGCGCCGGAACGCTTAGCCTCTGCCGCCACCCTGCCGATGCTACGGCGGATCAAAACCACCCTGATCGCCGTGGATGAAGCGCATTGCGTAAGCCAGTGGGGCCATGACTTCCGCCCTGATTACCTGCGCATCGGCGAGTTGCGGCGCAGTCTGGGAGTACCGTTGGCTGCATTCACAGCCACCGCAGATGAGGAAACGCGGGCCGAAATTGTGACGCGCCTCTTCGACGGAATGATGCCGGAAACCTTTCTGCGCGGTTTCGACAGGCCCAACATCCACCTTGCCTTTGCGGTAAAGGACAATCCTCGTACGCAAGTGTTGCGTTTTGCCGCTGCGCGAAAGGGGCAATCGGGGATTGTCTACTGCGCCACGCGGGCCAAGACCGAAACGCTGGCACAGGCCCTGCGCGAAGAGGGGCATGCCGCTTGCTTCTATCACGGTGGGATGGACCCGGACGAGCGCCGACAGGTCGAGATGCGCTTTCAGCGCGAGGATGGGCTGATTGTGGTCGCGACCGTGGCCTTCGGGATGGGGATCGACAAACCCGATATCCGCTGGGTCGCCCATGCCGACCTGCCCAAGTCGATCGAGGGGTATTATCAGGAGATTGGTCGCGCAGGCCGCGATGGCGCGGCGGCGGAAACCATGACGCTATATGGCCCGGACGACATTCGCCTGCGCCGCAGCCAGATTGACGAAGGCCTTGCCCCACCCGACCGCAAGGCCGCCGATCACGCGCGGCTGAATGCGCTGCTGGGGTTGGCCGAGGCGATGAAATGCCGCCGTCAGGTTCTGCTGGGCTATTTTGGCGAAACTGCCGCGCCCTGCGGCAATTGCGATCTCTGCGACCGCCCGGCCGACCTATTCGACGCGACTGAGGCGGTGCGAAAGGCCTTGTCGGCCATCCTTCGGACGGGGGAATGGTTCGGCGCAGGGCATCTGATCGACATCCTGACCGGCAGCGCGACGGAAAAGGTTCGCGAACGCGGGCATGACAAGTTGCCGACCTTTGCCGTCGGGCGCGATCTGACCAAGGCCGCATGGGGAGCGGTGTTCCGGCAAATGATGGGCCGCGATCTGGTGCGCCCGGATACGGAACGCCATGGCGCGCTGCGGATGACCGATGCCGCGCGGCCGATCTTGCGGGGGGAGGAAAGCATCACCCTGCGCCGGGATACCATCACCTCGGCTCAGCCACGGGT
Source organism: Fuscovulum sp. (assembly GCA_035192965.1). Lineage (NCBI taxonomy): Bacteria > Pseudomonadati > Pseudomonadota > Alphaproteobacteria > Rhodobacterales > Paracoccaceae > Fuscovulum > Fuscovulum sp. The sequence goes on from CP136571.1 coordinate 4,157,014, forward strand.
GGCCGTGCGGGCGCTGGTGGCCGATGAGGATGCGCCGCTTCTGTCGGCCCTGAAGGCCAAGCGCCGTGCGCTGGCCGAGGCGGCGGGCGTGCCTGCCTATGTGATCTTTCCAGACCGCACCCTGATCGAGATGGCCGAAAAACGCCCTGCCGATCTGGATGGGATGGCCGGGATCACCGGGGTGGGGGCGAAAAAGCTGGAAAGCTATGGTGCCGCCTTCCTAGAGGTGATCAACGGCGCAGCTGAAATTCTGCACCCGCAACGGATGCGGCTTGCCGGGCGGCCTGCCGGGCAAGTATTCGACCGACTGGCCGACGCGCAACTGGCGCTGTCGCGGGGCGAAGATGGGACGGGGAAGTTTCTGTCCGTGACACACTCCACCCTTCGGTTGATCGCCGAACGGCGACCTGCCAGCCTATCCGATCTGGAACGGATTCAAGGCATGGGTGAGCAGAAGGTTGAACGGTTCGGGCAGGCGTTTCTGGATGTCTTGCGCGAGGCGTGAGCAAAACTAGATGGTTCGGTAAAGGAGCCTGCAATGTTGACCGTGATTTCCCCCGCGAAACGGCTGGATGAAGAACCCCGCGCCCTGCCTGCGGGTCTGGAGCCCACACAGCCTGTCTTTGCCGCCGATGCCGCAAAGCTGGCGCGGATCGCGCGCGGGCTGAGCGTGGCCGATCTGCGCAAGCTGATGGCGATTTCCGAACCGCTGGCCAAACTGAACGCGGAACGGTTCGCTGCCTTTTCGGCCAAACCCGATACCGCGGCGGTGAAGCCTGCGGCGTTTTGCTTTGACGGGGATACCTATGCCGGACTGGAAGCGCGGTCGCTGGATGCAGATGCGCTGCGCTGGGCACAGGATCGGTTGCGGATCCTGTCTGGCCTTTACGGTCTGCTGCGCCCGCTGGATTTGATACAGCCCTACCGGTTGGAAATGGGCAGCAAGCTGGCAAACCCCAAAGGCGCCGATCTTTACGCCTGGTGGGGCAACCGGATCGCGCGGGCGCTGAACGCCGCAGCGGCCGAAGCGGGAACGGATATTCTTGTGAACTGTGCCTCGCAGGAATACTTTGGGGCGGTGGACGCCAAGGCGTTGAAAATTCGGGTAATCACGCCTGTCTTCCTGGAAGGGCGTGGGGCAGAGGCAAAGGTGATTTCCTTCTTTGCCAAAAAGGCCCGGGGCGCGATGGCGCGGTTCATCGCTGAACATCGACTGACCAATGCCGATGATCTGCGCGGATTTGACACCGGCGGTTATGCCTTTGCGCCGGACCGGTCTACGGTCGACCGGATGGTGTTTCTGCGCGATCAGGTGGCAGAGGTCGCCGCCTGAAACACCGGTCAGGCTGCGGTGCTTTGTGCAGCGACAGGGCCAAGCACGGCATCAGGCGGGCAGAAATGCAAAAGCACCTCCACCAGCGCGGATTTGCGCAATGGTTTGGTCAGGTGGCGGTCAATCCCGGCGGCAAGAAACCGAACGCTGTCATCTTCCATCGCATGCGCAGTCAGGGCGATGATCGGCACCCTGGCGCGCCCGCTCTCGATGCTGCGAATTTCGCTTGATGCGGCGCAGCCGTCCAGTTCGGGCATAGAGATATCCATGAAGATCAGGTCAGGATGGAAGTCCTGCCAGACATCCACTGCCTGACGGCCATTGTCGGCAAAGCGCAGATCAAGATCCAGGTCGCGCACCATCTTGGCAAGGACAAGCTGGTTGGTCTTATTGTCTTCGGCGGCCAGCACGCGCATGCGGCGGGTTGCTGGCGATGCGGTTGCCGCAAGCGGGATCGTGCTGCCCGTCTGCCGCGTCAGGGCGCGGTACAGATCGGCCCGCAGTACAGGTTTGACAAGGATTTCGTGCAGGATACCCGCCTGCCTTGCGGCCTCGGCCTCGGGCAGGTGGTCGGGCGTGACCATCAGGATCCGCGGCTGTGCCGCGCCCCTATGCGCAAGGGCCCGACACAGGGCAAGGCCGTCCAGACTGTCCGCTCCGTGATCCACGAGGATGGCGGCATCCACACCGGACAGGGCACGATCCAGCGCCTCATCCCCGCTGCGGCAGGCGGTCAGGTCTATGCCGAACGGGGACAGTTGGCGTTCAATGATCGTACGGTTGGTCGGATTTCCGGCACAAAGCAGCAGGCGGCGCAGGCTGGTGGGCACTCGGGCCGGAAGCGCCTCTTCCGCCACGGGCAAGGTCAGCGCAAAACCGAAACAGGACCCGCTGCCCGGTTCGCTTTCCACCCACATCTCCCCTTCCATCCGCGTGATCAAGCGGCGGGTGATGGCAAGGCCCAGCCCGGTGCCTTCGTACCGGCGGTTGGCGGCATCATCGACCTGGGTGAATTCGTCAAAGATGCGTTCCAACTGTTCGGTTGCAATGCCGATGCCGGTATCTTCCACCGTGACGTGCAGCCGGGCCGTGCCATCAAAAGGCTGAATCCCAACGACACGTACAAGGACATGACCCGTTTGGGTGAACTTCACCGCATTGCCCATCAGATTGGTCAGCACCTGCCGCAACCTGCCCGGATCGCCCACAAGCCGGGTTGGCAGGAACATGTCATAATCCGTCAGCAGTTCGATCCCCTTCGCGCGGGCCTGCGGCTGCAATAGGATGGCCGTTTCGTGGATCAAACGCTCAAGATCAAAGGGTTCCGGGCGCAATGCCAGATGACCGGCCTCGATCTTGGAATAGTCCAGAATGTCGTTGATGATCGTCAGCAGCGCCTCGCCTGAGGAACGGATGGTTTCGGCAAACAGGCGCTGTTCTTCGGTCAGGTCGGTGCCGCACAGCAGTTCGGCCATGCCGACGACGCCGTTCATGGGCGTGCGGATTTCATGGCTCATGTTGGCAAGGAAGGCGGATTTGGCGCGGTTTGCAGCCTCGGCCGCGGCGCGGGCAGCAAGCAGGGTTTCCTGTGCACCGCGTTCGGGGGTGATGTCGCTGCGCAAACCGACACGGCCGCCATCGGGGGTGATGTGATCCTGCGCACGGATCCAGCGGCCATCGGTAAAGCGCTGCTCCACCGCGCCCGACGCAGCGCGATACTCCGCCAGTCGTTCCGTGATCCACGCTTCTTCCCGACCAAGGGCATCGGCATGCAGGCCGTTGCCAAGGCTTGAACGAAGCAGGTCTTCGAACCGTATTCCCGGGCGGATCAGTTCATGTGACAGCGCATACAGATCACGGTAGCGCTGATTGCACATGATCAGGCGATCCTGGCTGTCAAAGATCACGAATCCATCGGGGATCGCCTCAACCGCCGCGCGCAGGCGCATTTCGGCTGTAATGTCGATAGCCAGGCAGACGCGGTCACCGTCGCGGGCGCGCCGATCCTCAAGCCGGATCCAGCGGCCCGATTGAAGGGAAAGTTCCACGGGCGGGATGTCATCCCCGGCGATGCGGTCACACATCGCGTCGATCCAGAGGTCAACCTCCTGATCCAGCCGCAACAGCGGCGCGACGGTGGCCAGCAGGTCACGATAGGCCATGCCGGGCGAGATGGCACCTTCTGCAAAAGGATGCATCCAGGCGCGGTTCGCCAAAAGAAGCCGGTTCTCCGCATCAAAGACGGCGAAGCCGTCGCGAATGATGTCGATCGAAGTGCGAAGGCGGCGCTCGGCCATGACGGCCGTGGTGTGGGCGCGATCCAGATCGCCGACATAGCGTTCGTTCTGCCCCTTCAATCGTGCGGCCTCAGACCGGGCGGCACGGGCAGATTGGCGTTCTTCGACCACGAGGTCTGAAAGCGCGCGCGCCTGCAAGGCCAGCTTTTCATTGGCCGCGGCGAGTTCGCGGCTTTTCCATTCCAGATGCCGCTCCGCCGCCATACGGGCGCGGCGTTCCTGAGCCAGTCTTTCTGCCGATGTCATGGCCTATGCGATTCCCTGCTGGTCCTTTGGCCAGCATCTGCGAGGTCGGTAAACCAGCGGTAAACGGCGGTGGAAACCGGACGACTCATTGCCAGCCGGTAGGTGGACATGCCAGCATCGGACGCGTTCCAGCCAACCACGGTGCCGTCATGCGTATCCATGCCCTTCTGATTTCCGCCCTTCTGTCATTTTCCAGCATCCCCGCCTTGGCACAGGACCTTGTGCCATCGAAACGGCTGGTTCTGTCGCAGGACATGGACCTGCCGGGAGGCGATTTCGCATCAGCCTTTGACACCACGCTAGAGGCCTGCGAACGGGCCTGTCTGGCCAATACAAGCTGCGAGGCGTTTACTTTCAACGGGCGGAACGGAAGCTGTTTTCTGAAGGCCGGGCCGGGCGAAGGCGCGCCTTATGCCGGGGCGATTTCGGCCTATGTGCTGCGTGCCGCCGATGGTGCGGCTGATCGGGCAAGGCTGCGGCGTGGCGAGATCGGCTTTGTGCAGGATTGGGAACTGTCTTCGGTAACCCAGCAGGCGGCAGGTCTTGCGGGCGATCACATGACCGGCGACTGGACCGCGCCTGATCTGATGGCGGCGGCTATGGATGCCGAGATGTCGGGGGATTTCGACACCGCGTCGCGCTATGTCGGCGCGGCGATCAACTTGACGGATGCGGCGGGGGATTGGGCGGAATATGCCCGGCTGTTGCTGGCGGCGGGCGAGTCCGAGGGCCCTGATCAACGCAGTTATCGCGAGCGGTCCTATTTTGCTGCTGTGAATGCCTATTTGCGCGCCGAAAGCGCGCCAGAGCGCCACACAATCCTTGTCTATATGGGGCAGGCTCTGGAACGGCTTGATCGCGGCAGCGATACGGTGCGCGCGCTGCGGTTGGCGCAATCCCTGCAATCACGGGATGATACGGCGGTTTATCTGGCCGATGCTGCTGGAAAGTACGGCTTTCGCATCGTCGAAAACCGGGTGGAATCCGACAGTGCCCGCCCGCGCCTTTGCGCGACTTTTTCCGAGGATCTGGCAGGCAAAGGCGTGGATTACGCCAGTTTCGTGCAACTGGATGATCCCGGCCTGACAGTCAGCGCGCAATTCCGCGATATCTGCGTTGAAGGGCTGACCCATGGTCAGCGCGCGACGGTGACCTTCCGGGAAGGCCTGCCTGCGGCGGATGGGCAGGTTCTGGGCGCGTCGGTCGACATCACCTCCTATATCCGGGATCGCAATCCCGGCGTGCGTTTTCCGGGGCGGGCCTATGTCCTGCCCAAGGCAGGCGGGGCGGCGCTGCCGGTTGAAACGGTGAATACTGAAGCACTAGATCTGACACTGTATCGCGTAACCGACCGCAACCTGATCCGTGCGTTCCAGAACGGCTATCTGTCATCCCCGATGGCGGAATGGCAGGAAGCCGATTTCAGCACACAGACAGGAACCGAAGTCTGGAAAGGCAGCGCGACGGTGGGGATGGAGGTCAACCGCGATGTGACCACCCGCCTGCCGATGGAAGAGGCCTTGGCGGGGCAACCGGCGGGCGTTTACGCGCTGCGCGCGTCCGTTCCGGGGGAACAGCCGTGGGAGGTGCCGGCCGGATGGCAGTGGTTCACGGTTTCCGATCTGGGGATCACCACTTTGTCCGGGGTGGACGGCCTGCATGTCTTTGTGCGCGGCCTTGGCACTGCCGCGGCGAAGGCGGGCGTGACGGTCGATCTGCTGTCGAACGGGAATGAGGTTCTAGACAGCGCCACGACGGATGATCAGGGCTATGCCCGCTTTGACGCCGGGTTGGCGCGCGGTGTCGGCGGGGCTGCGCCTGCGCTGGTGATCGCACGTGAGGGCGACGCCGACATTGCCTTTCTGTCGCTGAACGACCCGGAGTTCGATCTGTCCGATCGCGGGGTGGAGGGACGCGAGGCTGCACCGCCGGTGGATGTGTTTCTGACCACTGATCGCGGTGCCTATCGTGCCGGAGAGACCGTCTATGCCACGGCCCTGACCCGCGACAGCGGGGCGGCGGCGATTGAAGGGCTTCCCCTGACCGCCGTGGTCAAGCGCCCCGATGGGGTGGAACATGCGCGGATGTCGGTCAATGACTGGGGCGGTGGCTATGTGTTCAGCCAGCAAATCCTGGGATCTGCTCCGCGTGGCGTGTGGCGTCTGGAGGTGCTGGCCGATGTGGACGCCCCGCCCTTGGCCAAGACGACCTTTCTGGTCGAGGATTTCCTGCCGGAACGGATTGATTTTGATGTGACAGTGCCAGATGCCCTGCGTACGGGCGAAGTGGCCGAGATGAACGTCGCTGCGCGCTACTTGTTCGGCGCGCCGGGGGCAGATCTGGCCATTGAGGGCGAGGTATCCGTGCGCGCGGCTGACAGCCTTGCTGGCTGGGATGGCTACCTCTTTGGCCGCCATGACGAGCCTTTCAATGGCGCGATGCAAAGCCTTGATCCCGCCCGCACCGATGCGGCTGGGCTGGCGGCGGTGGCTGTGGTGCTGCCCGATGTGGGCGACGCGGGCCGCCCGTTGGAGGCGCGGATCGCGTTGCGCGTGGCCGAAGGATCAGGTCGCCCGGTAGAGCGGGTGACCACGGTGCCGCTGGCCCCCGCAACCGCGATGATCGGCGTGAAGCCGATGTTCGATGGCGTGGTGGCCGAGAATGGCGAGGCTCGCTTTTCACTGGCGGGTATTGGGCCGGATGGCAAAGCCACGGCAATAACCTCGCGCTGGGAACTGGTGCGGGTCGAGACGACCTATCAATGGTATCAAAGCTTTGGCAACTGGATGTGGGAACCCGTCACGCGGCGGGAAAGGGTGGCCGAGGGCGAGGTGGCACTGGATACGCCGACCGAAATCGCGGTGCCAGTGAAATGGGGTGAATATGAGCTTGCGGTGACGCAGACGGATGGCACGGCGGCGACAACGGTTCCCTTTGCTGCGGGATGGTTTGCGGCAGCGGATGCCGCATCTACACCCGATACGCTGGAGCTTTCGCTGGACAAAGCCGCCTATGCGGCGGGCGATACCGCCAAGCTGCGGCTGGTGCCGCGCTTTGCGGGCAAGGCGGTGGTGATGGTGCTGTCCAACCGTCTCGTCGCCATGCAGGCAGTGGATGTGGTGGAGGGCGAGAATGTCATCGATCTGCCGGTCACCGATGATTGGGGTGCGGGCGTCTATGTAACGGCATCCGTCCTGCGGCCTATGGACGTTGCGGCGGGGCGCAATCCGGCGCGGGCACTGGGGTTGGCACATGCGGGCGTTGATCCGGGGGCGCGGGCGCTTTCGGCTATTGTAGAAGTGGCAACAGAAGCCGATCCACGCGGGGTGCTGCCCGTTGCGGTGAAGGTGGACGGCGTTGTGGCCGGGGAGAAGGCCTATGTCACCATCGCGGCGGTCGATCAGGGAATCCTGAACCTGACCGCCTTCACGCCGCCCGATCCGCAGGTGCATTACTTTGGCCAGCGCAAGCTGGGCGTGGGTATCCGCGACATTTATGGTCGGCTGATTGACGGGCTGAACGGGGCCGAAGGAACCGTCAGGTCGGGCGGTGATGCAGGCGCACAGGCACGGCTGCAAGCGCCGCCGCCGACAGAGGAACTGGTCGCCTATTTCACCGGGCCGGTAGAAGTGGGGGCTGATGGCTATGCCCGGACGGAATTCACCCTGCCCGCCTTCAACGGCAGCGTGAAGGTGATGGCGGTGGTCTGGTCGAAAACCGGGGTGGGGCAAGCCAGTGCCGATGTGCTGGTGCGCGATCCGGTGATGGTGACGGCATCCCTGCCGCGCTTCATGTCGCCAGGGGATGACAGCCGGGTGCTGCTGGAGATTGTCCATGCGACGGGGCCTTTCGGCACAATGGGGCTGGCAGTTTCCGGCAACGGCGTGACGCTGGGTGATGTTCCCGCAACGATTGATCTGGCCGAGAAGGGCAAGCAGATCATCGCCGTGCCGGTCACGGCGGGGGCGGAAGGCGTGCAGGAGATTGCCGTCAACTTGACCACACCGGACGGAAAGGTGCTGACCAAGACGCTCGCCCTGCCCGTGCAACGGGGCGACCCCGAGGTGGTAAAGGTGTCGCGCTTTGATCTGGCAGCCGGGCAGGTCTTCAGCTTTGATGATGCCGTGCTGGCGGGCTATGCGCCCGGCGCGCGTGCGACGCTGGCTATCGGGCCTGTGGCGCGGCTAAACGCGCCGGGGATATTGGCGGCGCTGGACCGCTATCCCTATGGCTGCACGGAACAGATGACATCGAAAGCGATGCCGCTTCTGTATTTCGATCAGGTCGCGCAAGCGATGGACCTGCCATGGTCGGATGATGTGCGGGGCCGTGTGCAGGAAGCGGTGGCTGAGATCCTGACCAATCAGGGCAGCGAAGGAGGATTTGGCCTGTGGGGGCCGGGATCGGGTGACCTGTGGCTGGATGCCTTTGTGACCGACTTCCTGTCACGCGCCAAGGCGCGCGGCTTTGATGTGCCGGATCGGGCGATGCGGATGGCGCTGGACAACCTGCGCAATCAGGTGAACTTCGCGCCCGATTTCGACCTTGGCGGTGAGGCGCTGGCTTATTCCCTGATGGTGCTGGCACGCGAAGGCGCAGCGGCGATTGGTGACCTGCGCTATTATGCCGATGTGAAGGGCGATGCCTTTGCTACGCCCACAGCCATGGCACAGCTCGGCGCGGCGCTTGCGGCTTACGGCGAACAGGCGCGGGCGGATGCGATGTTCGCGCGGGCGGGCACCCTGTTGCAGGCAACAACAGTCGAGACGGAACAGCTGTTCCGCGCCGATTACGGCACCACCTACCGCGATGCAGCGGCGGTGCTGACACTGGCGGTGGAGGCTGGGTCGAATGCCGTGGATCGTGAGGCGCTGACAAACCGGATCGCAACTTCGGGGCCATTGTCGACACAGGAAAGCACATGGGCGCTGCTGGCGGCCAATGCGCTGATCGACGCGCCCGATGCAGGGGGTGTGACCATCGACGGCCAGCCTGCCGCTGGGCCGCTTGTGCAAATGCGGATGCTTGGGGCGGCCCCGGTGGCGGTCGCCAATGGCGGGTCGGATACGACGTTGACTGTCACCACCTTTGGCGTGCCTGAGGTTGCGGAACCCGCGTCGGGCAACGGCTATGCAATTGCGCGGCGCTATCTGGCGATGGATGGCAGCGCGATTGACCCCGGCTCGGTGCCCACCGGAACGCGAATGATCGCGGTGCTGGAGGTGACGCCCTTCGCCCGTGGCGAAGCGCGGCTGATGGTGAACGATCCCCTGCCCGCCGGGTTCGAGATCGACAACCCCAACCTGATGACCGGCGGCACCCTGCCCGCGCTGGAGGGATTGGACGTGTTGGATGTCGTGGCCCATGCGGAATATCGGCAAGACCGTTTCCTTGCCGCTGTGGACCGGATGGACAATCAACCCTTCCGGCTGGCCTATATCGTGCGGGCGGTATCGCCGGGTTCGTTCCACCATCCTGCGCCGTCGGTCGAGGACATGTATCGCCCCGATTTCCGCGCGGTGGGCGAAACGGGCCGGGTCGTCGTGACGGAGTGACGCGGTGATCGGCGCACGGGCCGTTTTCGCGCTAGCGGCCGGGTTGTTCCTTGCCGCCACGGCACGCGACGGATTTGACAATTGGGTGGCGGCAACGGTGTTGCCGCCACTGGTGCCGGAAACATCGGTGCTGGTCGAAGACCGCGACGGCGAATTGCTGCGCGCCTATACGGTAGCGGATGGGCGCTGGCGGCTGGCCTTGTCGCCGGATGCGGCGGACCCTTTGTTCATCGCCATGCTGATCGCCTATGAAGACGGGCGGTTCATGGATCACGACGGGGTGGATGCGCGGGCCCTTGCGCGGGCGGTGGCACAGGCGGTGTGGAACGGCGGCGTGGTGTCGGGCGGGTCCACCCTGACAATGCAGGTCGCGCGCTTGCTTGAGGAAAGCGGCACCGGGCGGCTGGACGGCAAACTGCGGCAGATGCGGGTGGCGCTGGCGCTGGAACGGCGGCTGACCAAGGCTCAGATTCTGGGGCTGTATCTGCAACTGGCCCCCTATGGCGGCAACATCGAAGGGCTGCGCGCGGCGACGCTGGCCTATTTCGGCAAGGAACCCTGGCGGCTTACCCCGGCCGAGGCGGCGCTGCTGGTGGCCATCCCGCAAAGCCCCGAAAGCCGCAGGCCGGACCGCCACCGGGATCGCGCGGCGGACGCGCGGGATCGGGTGCTGGCGCGGGCAGTGGCGAAGGGCATCATCGACGCCGAACAGGCGCAGGCAGCGCGCGGCGAGGGCGTGCCCGTGGCGCGAAGGGCCGTTCCCGCCATCGCGCCACATCTGGCCGACCGCGCGCGCGTTGATGCGCCGGGCGCGCAGGTGCATCGGCTGACCATCGACAAGGGGGTGCAGGTCGCGCTGGAGGTGCTGGCGGCGGACACAGTACAGCATCAGGGCGAGCGGTTGCAGGTTGCGATGGTGGTCGCCGATCACGCGACGGGGGAAATCCTTGCCTCGGTCGGGTCGGCGGCGTTCCGGGCCGATGCGCGGCAGGGGTTCGTGGACATGACGCAGGCGCTGCGGTCGCCGGGATCAACGCTGAAACCGCTGGTCTATGGGCTGGCCTTTGATGAGGGGCTGGCCCATCCGGAAACCATGATGGAGGACCGCCCGACACGGTTCGGCACCTATGCGCCGCAGAACTTTGACCGGCAGTATCGCGGTACGGTTCGGGTGCGGCAGGCGCTTCAGATGTCGCTGAATATCCCGGTCGTGCAACTGACCGAGGCGATGGGTCCGGCACGGCTGCTGGTGGCGATGGATCAGGCGAAGATCGGGTATCGGCTGCCTGCAGGTCAGCCCGGGCTGGCCATCGCGCTGGGGGGGATCGGGATCAGTTTACAGGATATGGTGCAGCTCTACGCGACGCTGGCGCGGGGAGGTGTTGCACTTCCTCTGCGGTGGCGGGCGGATGGTGACAGCGACGAAGGCGCGCGGGTCGTGTCGAGCGTGGCGGCATGGCAGGTGGCCGATATTCTGGGTGGGCTGGCCCCGCCGCCGGGGGCGCCAGAGAACCGTTTGGCCTATAAGACCGGAACGAGTTACGGGCACCGCGATGCCTGGGCCATCGGGTTCGACGGGCGGCATGTTGTGGGCGTCTGGCTGGGGCGGCCAGATGGCACGCCGGTGCCGGGGGTGTTTGGCGCGGACCTTGCGGCGCCCGTGCTGTTTCAGGCCTTCGCGCGGCTGAAACCGACGCTGGCCCCGCAGCCCCCTGCCCCGCCTGAGACGCTTTTGGTAGCGAATGCCCAATTGCCCCTGCCACTGCAACGCTTCAGGTCGCGCAGCGCGGCCTTTGCGGTAGCGGCAGACGCGCCCGCGGTCGCTTTTCCACCCGACGGCGCCGAGGTGGAGCGTCTGCCCGAAGGTGTGCTGGTGCGGGTCGAGGGCGGAACCGCACCATTTACCTGGCTGGCGGATGGCAGGCCGATGGTCACGGCCGAGCGCAGCCGCGCGGTGGTGTTGCCGCTTGACGGATTGGGATTCCTGACCCTTTCGGTGATCGATGCCGAGGGGCGGTCTGCGCGGGCGCGTATTCGGTTGCGGTGAGGGTTAAACCCGTTCGATGGCAAGACTGATGCCCTGCCCACCGCCGATGCACATGGTAATCAACGCGGTCGACAGGCCCAAGCGTTCCAGCGCGTGCAGCGCCTTGACGACAAGGATCGCCCCGGTCGCCCCCACCGGATGGCCCAACGCAATGGCCCCGCCTGCGGGGTTCACCCTTGCGGGATCAAGGCCCAGCGCACGGGTCACGGCGATGGCCTGCGCGGCGAAGGCCTCATTCGATTCCACTAGGTCAAAATCCTGCGGCCGCATACCCAGCTTGGCACAAAGTGCCTGCGTGGCGGGGATCGGGCCAAGGCCCATGACGCGTGGATCAACCCCCGCGACGGCATAGCCAAGGATACGGGCGCGCGCGCCGTCACGCTTGCCACGCGACAGGATCAGCGCAGCGGCACCATCGTTGATGCCACTGGCATTGCCTGCGGTCACGGTGCCGTCCTTTTGGAATACGGGTTTCAGGGCGGCCAGCGCCTCCGGCGTGGTGGCCTTGGGATGTTCATCGCGGTCAAACATCACTGGCCCCTTGCGTGAGGCAACCTCGACCGGGGTGATTTCATCTCTAAACCACCCCTCCGCCAGCGCCCGCGCGGCACGGTGCTGGCTTTCCAGCGCGAATTCATCCTGATCTGCGCGGCTGATGCCATGTGCAGCAGCCACATTTTCCGCTGTCACGCCCATATGGCCCGTCCCGAAGGGGCAGGTCAGAGCGCCGGTCATCATGTCGATGGCACGGGTATCGCCCATCTTCTGGCCAAAGCGGGCGACAGGCAGGGTATGTGGCGACCGGCTCATGCATTCTGCGCCGCCGACAAGGGCGGTGTCCGCATCGCCAGCAAGGAGGGCCTGGACGCCCGATACCACGGCCTGCACGCCAGACCCGCACAGGCGGTTGACGTTCATCGCCGGCACGGTTTCCGGCACGCCTGCCTGCATGGCGGCCACACGCGACAGATACATGTCGCGGGGTTCTGTATTGATGACATGGCCAAAAACTGTGGTGCCGATCGCCGCCCCCTCCAACCCTGCACGCGACAGGGCGGCCTTGGCAGCGATCATGGCAAGGTCGATGGGGGCCATGCTGGCAAGGGAACCGCCAAAGCTGCCAATGGCGGTGCGGGCACCTGAGAGGATGAAGATATCGGTCATGTCACGGCTCCTGCTTTCGGCGCACCGTGCCATGCGGCGGCGGGTTTGTGCAGCACTGACGTGGCGTCGGGGTTTCGCGGGTGACAGGCGCGGCGGGCGGTTGACAGTGCCGCATGGGCGGGGGACACCCGACGCGCACCCTTTTCCGTGAGACGAAATTGAACAGCCTTATTCGCACCCATGCCGCGCTGCTTTTTGCCGGGGTCACGACCTTCACGCTGATGGGGGCGGGGCAGTCGCTTTATGGCCCAGCCCTGCCCGCCTTTGCGCGGGAATTCGGGCTGACGGTGGCGCAGGCGGGGTGGCTGATCTCTGCCTTGTGGATAGGGTCGGCGGTGGGCGTCGCGGTGATGTTCTTTCGCGGCCGCGCCATCACCCCGCGCCATGCGCTGGGGGCAATGGTGGTGGGATCGGCGCTGATCGCGGCGGGGTTCGGCTGGGTGCCGACGCTGGTGGGATCGGTGATATTTGGCACCGGATACGGGATTTCCACGGTGGTGTTCAATCCGCGCGTGCTGCGCGCCTTTGGCGTGAAAGGGCCATCGATGGTGAGCCTGCTGAACGCGATGTTCGCCGTTGGCGCGATTGCCGCGCCGTTGATCTTTGTGGCATTGGGTTCGAACCCGCATCTTTGCTTTGCCATCGTGGCGGGGCTGTGTGCGGTGATCTGGCTGGCAGCGGGAACTTCGGGGCGGGCCGAAGAAGGCGCGACGGCAGCGGCATCAAAGCCCTATCGTGTGCGACTGGGGCTGTTGTTCTTTGGTGTGGTCTGCATCGGGGTGGAGGCTTGCCTGATCGGGCTGGGGCCGACCGCATTGATTGCCACGGGCGCAAGCGAAGAGACAGCGGCACGGGCGCTGTCGGGGTTCTTTGTGGCCTTCCTGATCGCACGGACCGCACTGGTGTTTACGGCGCATGTCCTGCCACCCTTTGCGATTTACACCGGGGCCATGGCCGGGGCCGCGCTTTGCGCCGTTGCTGCCACGATCCTGCCTGCGGTGCCGTTCTTCATTGCGATGGGGGCTTTTGCCGGGCTGTTCTTTCCGGGCTTCTTCGTCACCGCATCGCGCCTTATGGGGGATGACCCGCGCGTGACGCCGACGATCATAGCCGCCGGGCTGGTGGGGGGGATTTCATCCCCTGTGCTGCTTGGCCAGTTGCTGGCGGGTCTGGGCGAACGGGGGTTCTTTCAGGTGATCGCCGTGGTCACGGTGGTGACGGCGGCGATTGCGCTGATCCTGTTGCGCCGGATCAGCGCAGAGGTGGCGCAGGGCTGATCACCCGCCCGCCTGCCATTCCTTGACCGCATCCAGCGGCGAAACAAGCATCAGGATGTTCAAAAGCAGGCCATCGCGGATAATCCACATCGTCGCCGCCTCGAACACCACGATCAGCGCGACCGAAGCCCAGATCGGCAAGACGCGGGCGAGAAAGAACCCCACTACCATGGCAAGGATATCCGCCACCGCGTTGATCACGCTGTCGCCGTAATAATCCAGCGAGATGGTCACCGAACGATAGCGTTCGATCACCGCTTCGGAGTTTTCGACGATTTCCCAGGCCGCCTCGATGACTGTGGCGATGGTCAGCCGCCAGCCAAAGGACAGGCGGCGTGCGACCAACCACAAAAGACCATAGAACAGCAGGCCATGGATAATGTGGGAAGGGGTGTACCAGTCGCTGAGATGCTGGGAGTTCTCCGAACTCATCGTCTCGCCGTGCCAAAGCTTCACATATCCGCATTCGCAAATCGGCACTCGCCCGACATAGAGCAACCAAAGCGCCGTCAAGGCGATGATGGCCATGGTCACGGCGTAGGAAAAACGGTCACTTTGGGGCATTCGGCAATCCTCAACTGGCCTGAGGGCGGAGAAAACCGCAAATCTGAGGGGCTGTCACCCTATTCCTGCAATGATCCGGACCTATGTCATTAGGCATGAGCAAGTATGGACCCACACGCGGAGAGCATCTGTTCCGACTGATCTTTTCGATCTTCGGGCTGGGCTGCATTGGCGTTTTGTTCGCCGTTCAGGGCGTTCCGCGCGGGCCTGGGCTGGTAGAGGTGGTGGGGATCGCCGGGGCCTTTTTTGGCGGGACATTCATCCTGTCAGCGCGGGCGCTGCTGCGACGCAATCAGGGCTGAAGCGGGCGGCGGCCCTGATCCGTTAGAACCCAGACATCGCGGCCTTCGATCACCACCGTGGTCAACGGGCCACCATAGGCAGCGGAACTGTCGATATTCACGCGGTTGCCGTAATGGGTGGGAACGTCCAGCGCGGTATGACCGTGCACGATCAGAAAGCCATGATCGCGGCGGTCTTCCAGAAAGCTGGCCCGGATCCAGACCAGATCGGTTTCCTTTTGCTGCGGCATAGGAATACCCGGACGGATGCCCGCATGAACATAGACCACGTCCCCGCGTTGCAGCCATGTCGGCCGAGACGTAAGGAAATCCCGGTGCGATTGGGGAACGGCCTCTACCGCTTCGGCGTGCACAGGGGCGAGGGGGCGGTCCATCGCGTTCTTCACGCCATATGAGGCCAGCGTCGCCGCCCCGCCAAGGCGGGGGTGCAGCCAGGCCAAATCAGGGCGCAGGCCCTCTTCCGGTTCGTTCGGATCGTTCAGAAAACGGGTGAACATCCGGTCATGGTTGCCCTTGAGCGTGACCCAGTTCTGCCCTGCCTCGCTGCCCCGCAGCAGGTGATCGACCACCCCACGGCAATCCGGGCCTCGGTCCACATAATCGCCCAAGTGGATAACTGGGGCGTCCATATCGCCAGTCTGGCGGCGGTCTTCGGCGATAAGGTCATGCGCCCGCAAGAGCAGGTCAAGATGGCCGTGAATATCGCCAATGGCGTAGCTTCGCATCATGCCTGTCCGGGTTCGCGGGCGGAAAGCGCAGGGGTTTCACGCGCCGCCGCCTCTGGTTCTTGAGCCGATGGCGAACCATCGGCACACCCGTGGGATATTTGCACAACGGGGAAGGGGCAAGGGGTGTTGCCTCTTCCCCGGCGTTTCATCAGGCCACGTCGAATTCCAGCGGCTTGACCTGCTGGAACATGCCGGTGGATTCCAGCGTCTCCACCACCTTGGGATCAATGGCCTGATCAAGGTAGAGGATGGCGATGGCATCCTGCCCCACGCCAGACCGGCCAAGAGTGAAGTTCGCGATGTTGACGTTGTTCTTGCCCATGGTCATGCCCAGAAGGCCGATGATGCCCGGCACGTCTTCGTTGGTGGTATAGAGCATGTGACGCCCAATCTCGGCGTCGATGTTGATGCCCTTGATCTGGATGAAGCGGGGCTTGCCGTCGCTGAAGCAAGTGCCCGCGACCGACCGTTCCCGCTTGTCCGTGACCATCGTCACCTTGACGTAAGCATCGAAGACGCCGGTCTTTTCCTGCCGGGTGGTGGAAATCTGGATGCCACGTTCCTTGGCCACGATGGGGGCGGAAACAAGGTTCACGTCGGGGTTCTGCGTTTTCAGCACGCCCGCGATGACCGATTGGTTCAGCGCGGCAAGGTTCATCTCGGCCACGGTGCCATCGTAGAGGATGTTGATGGCCTTGATCGGTTCATCCGTCATCTGGCCGATGAAGGCGCCCAGATGCAGGGCAAGCTTCACCCACGGCCCCATGACAGCGGCCTCTTCCGCCGTGACGTTGGGCATGTTCAGCGCGTTCTGCACGGCACCTGTCAGCAGGTAGTCCGACATCTGTTCTGCCACTTGCAGGGCCACATTTTCCTGCGCTTCGGTCGTGGCAGCACCAAGATGCGGGGTGCAGACGACGTTGGGGTGGTTGAACAGCGGGTTTTCGGTGGCAGGTTCCACTTCGAACACATCCAGCGCGGCGGCTGCGACATGGCCGGCATCCAACGCATCCTTCAACGCGGCCTCATCGATCAGCCCGCCACGGGCGCAGTTGATAATGCGGACGCCCTTCTTGGTTTTCGCCAGATTCTCGCGCGACAGGATGTTGCGGGTCTTGTCGGTCAGCGGGACGTGGAGGGTGATGAAATCGGCCCGCGCCAGCAGATCATCCAGTTCCACCTTGGTCACGCCAAGCTGTTTGGCGCGCTCTTCCGACAAGAAGGGATCATAGGCGATCACCTTCATCTTCAGGCCGACCGCGCGGTCGCAGACGATGCCGCCGATATTGCCCGCACCGATGACGCCGAGGGTCTTGTTGAACAACTCCACCCCCATGAATTTCGACTTTTCCCACTTACCCGCATGGGTAGAGGCGTTCGCCTCGGGGATCTGCCGGGCGACGGAAAACATCATGGCAATGGCATGTTCGGCGGTGGTGATGGAGTTGCCGAAGGGCGTGTTCATCACGATGACGCCCTTCTTGGACGCCGCCGGGATATCCACGTTATCAACGCCGATCCCGGCGCGACCGACGACCTTGAGGTTGGTCGCCAGTTCCAGCAGCTTTTCGGTGACCTTGGTGGCAGACCGAATGGCGAGGCCATCATATTGGCCGATGATTTCAGCCAGCTTTTCCTTGTCCTTGCCGAGTTTGGGCATGTAGTCCACCTCGACCCCACGGTCGCGGAAGATCTGGACGGCGGTTTCAGAGAGTTCGTCGGAAACGAGAACGCGGGGGGCCATTTGGGGCTCCATTTCAATAGGGTGTTGGGGGATCGGGTCGGGCGGGTTCACCCCGCCATCCCACTCAGGCCGCTTGTACCAGCGCGGCGATTTCGGCGTGGAAGGCGTGAGCGATCCACGGCATCAGGGCCGCGACATCGGCGGTTTCCACCGTTGAACCGCACCAGATGCGCAGGCCGGGGGGGGCATCGCGATAAGCGCCCACGTCATAGGCCACGCCTGCCTTTTCCAACCGCTTGGCCACCGCCTTGGCGAAGGCCTCGCCATCGGTGATGCGGGGATCGACGAATTTCAGACAGACGCTTGTCGTGGAGGCGTTGGCCGTATTTTCGGCCAGGTTCTGCAACCACGGATTGGCGGCGCAGAAATCCCACACCACGGCAGCGTTGGCGGTGGCGCGGTCGATCAACCCGGTCAGCCCACCCACCGATTTCGCCCATTTCAGCGCGACAAGGTAATCCTCGACCGCCAGCATCGATGGCGTGTTGATGGTTTCGCCGACGAAGATGCCTTCGATCAGCTTACCCTTTGATGTCAGGCGGAAAATCTTGGGCAGCGGCCAGGCGGGGGTATAGCTTTCCAGCCGTTCCACGGCACGCGGCGACAGGATCAGCATCCCATGCGCGCCTTCGCCACCCAGCACCTTCTGCCAGGAGAAGGTGGTGACGTCGAGTTTATCCCACGGCAGGTCCATCGCGAAGGCGGCGGAGGTGGCGTCACAGATCGTCAGGCCCTGACGGGTGGCGGGAATGGCATCGCCATTGGCGACACGGACACCCGAGGTGGTGCCGTTCCACGTAAAGACGACGTCCTTGTCGAAATCCACGGTCGCAAGATCGACGATCTGACCATAGGCGGCAGTTTTCACGGTGGCGTCCAGCTTGAGCTGTTTCACCGCATCGGTGACCCAGCCTTCGCCAAAGGATTCCCAAGCCAGCATCTCTACCGGGCGGGCGCCGAGCATCGTCCACATCGCCATCTCGACCGCGCCGGTATCCGATCCGGGAACGATGCCGATGCGATAATCGGCGGGAACGCCAAGAATTTCGCGGGTAAGATCAATGGCTTCCTTCAGCTTGGCCTTGCCGACCGCAGCGCGGTGCGAACGGCCCAGCGGGGCGTCGGCAAGATGATCAAGGGTGAAGCCGGGAACCTTGGCGCAAGGGCCAGAGGAGAAGCGCGGATTGGCCGGGCGCTTGGCCGGCGGAGCGAGGTCTGTCATGGTAGCCTTCCAGCTAAAAGCCCCTCGTTGGGGAGGGGTGTCCCGAGGCTGGGGATAGCGGGGCAGACGGGGTGGCACAAGCGCAAAAATTGCCCTAAAGCGGCGGAACGTCGTGCGAAAGCGACGGGTTTGTCCACTATCGGAAACTTCATGTACTTTGCCACGCTGCTGACTGCACCCGCCACGCCGATCCTTGACCGCGCCACAGTAGAGGCCGTGCGCAACGCATGGGGCGGGGGGGATGCGATCTGGCTGGAACCGGGGGTGGCGGCAGAATTTCCCCTTGAATCCATGCCCTTGAACCGGTGGGAGGTTTGGGAGGGCTTGCAGGCGATGCAGGTCGATCTGGTGGTGCAACCGGCAGAGGGGCGGCGCAAGAGGTTGCTGCTGGCGGATATGGATTCCACGATGATCGAACAGGAATGCATCGACGAACTGGCCGATGAGGCCGGGGTGGGCGCGCGGGTGGCCGAGATCACACGACGGGCTATGAATGGCGAGCTGGATTTCGAGGCGGCGTTGCGCGAACGGGTGGGGCTGCTGAAGGGGCTGCCGGTGGCGGTGATTGACCGGGTGATCCGGGACCGAATCACGCTGATGCCCGGCGGGCGGGAACTGGTCGCGACGATGAAGGCGAACGGGGGCTATGCGGCGCTGGTGTCAGGCGGGTTCACCGCCTTTACTGCGCGGATCGCGGCAGTGTTGGGGTTTGATGAAGACAGGGCCAATACGTTGATTTCAGACGGTGATTTTCTTTCCGGCACGGTGGCGGAGCCGATCCTGGGGCGGCAGGCCAAGGTGGATGCGCTGGTCGAAATCACCGCACGTTTGGGGATTTCCGAGGCCGAGGCCATGGCCGTAGGCGACGGGGCAAATGATTTAGGAATGCTTAAACGCGCAGGGGCCGGAGTGGCATTGCACGCCAAACCCGTGGTTGCGGCGGAATGTGATATCCGGATCAACCATGGCGACCTGACCGCGCTGCTGTTCATTCAGGGGTATACGCGGGAAGAGTTCCTTTCCTAGGCGCCTGTCGGGAATCGCGCTTCGCGCCATCGGTGGTTTATGTTCGGTTTCCGTGTGATCTGCCGCCAAGGTTGACCGATGAACCTGAGCGAAGTGTGAAGGGCGCGCGCCGTGGATCGGCCCGTGTCAGTTGGCAGGGGCCGGGGGCGTGATCAGGCCCGCGGCCTCCATCTCGGACCGGGTGGGATACCACATGCCGTTCATGCCGATCGACACCACCTTCACGGCAAAATCCGCGCTGACGCCCCGTGTCAGAAGATGCGTGATCAGCTTGTTCGCGTCACGCTGGCCCTCTTCGTAAACCCATTCTGCGAAGGCGAATTCGTCGTTCCAGCCGCTGTCGGCGCGGACGTCTTCGTAATAGGCGCGCATGCTTTCGACGCCCCAGCTGGACGGGTGCAGGCCGATGCGGCCGCCGCGGTTCATCACGCGTTCGGCGCCCGAGGAAAACAGGATGGCGCAGGCGCTGGCACATTCACCCTGCACCTCGGTGTTCAGGCCGTAATCCGTTATGATTGCTGCCATTTCATAGGCCGCCTCAATGTATCCACCATCCGAAGTCAGGCGCATGGTGGTGATGCGGCCTTCATGGCGTTCAAGGATGGAGCGCAGGGCGTCGATGTCTTCATAGGCGATGTCGCCGATGGTATCGGCGGGCGACATGCCGGAATCTGGGTCGATCAGGGTGGCGTCAACGGCGTGGGCCGTGTCGTAGATCAGGCGGTTGCCGTCAATGGTGAAGCGCGTGTCGGCAAGCGCGGTTCCCGCCAGAAGCGACAGGGTCAGGGTGATCAGGGCGGTTTGCACGGGCTTCCCCTTTATCCGGCATTTTCCGCAGATTAGCGCGGGCGGGGGACTGTGCAAGCGGGGTTTACTTCTGCTGCCGGGGCAGGAATGAAGGCGGGATGTTTTTCGAGGTTGCAACCCACCTTGCCGTGCTGCTGATCCTTGCCGCCTTTCTGGCCGGGTTCGTGGATTCCATTGCGGGCGGCGGTGGGCTGATCACGGTGCCGGCGCTGTTGCTGGCGGGGGCATCGCCCATCGAAGCGCTGGCGACGAACAAGCTGCAAGGCACCTTTGGCGCGGCGACGGCGACCGTCAGCTATGCCCGTGCCGGGCATGTCGATCTGCGCCAACAGGTTGGAATGGCAGTGATTTCTGCACTAGGCGGGGCTTTGGGGGCGCTGGTGGCGCATCTGATTCCGGTGGAACTTTTGCGGATTCTGATGCCCGTGGTGCTGGTGGCGGTGGCCTTGTTCTTTGCGTTGAAGCCGGGGTTGAGCGATGAGGACCGGGTGCAGCGGATGCGGCCGGGGGTGTTTGCGGTGACGGCAGTGCCGCTGGTGGCGGCCTATGACGGGTTCTTCGGACCGGGGACGGGATCGTTCTTCATGCTGGCTTTCGTGATGCTGGCGGGGTTTGGTGTGCTGAAGGCCACCGCGCATACCAAGCTTCTGAATTTTGCGAGCAATATCGGGTCTTTGGCGGTGTTCATCCCATCGGGTGCGATGTGGTGGATGATGGGATCGGCCATGGCCTTGGCGCAAGTGGCGGGAGCGGCGCTTGGCGCCAAACTGGCGATGCGGGTGGGCGCGCGGCTGATAAAGCCACTGCTGGTGGTGACATCGACGGCGATGGCGGGGCGGCTTTTGTGGCAGGTTTTCGCGTAGTTTTTCCCGTTAAAACATAGGGTTAGGTTGAAAACGGCTGTGCAGCGCGTGGTGCAGACGGCTGTGCAGACGGGCGTATGCACGCAGCGAACGGTGGTGGGGCGTTAACCTTAACGGAAGTTCACACTTTTGGGGCCAGACCCTCAGACCTTATCGCCACCCCAATCCACCGCCTGCATCTCGCGCAGACGGGAGGCGGTGCGTTCAAACTCGAAGCTGCCTTCACCTTCGATATAGAGCCGTTCGGGTTCATCAGCGGCAGAACAGATCAGCCTGACCTTCGCCTCGTAGAGCGCGTCGATGAGGGTGACGAAGCGTTTCGCCTCGTTGTAGTTGGATGCCGAGAGCTGGGGGATATCTTCAAGGATCAACACCCGAACTGCCTGCGCGATGGCAAGGTAATCGCCGGGGCCGAGGGGGCGGGCGCAAAGCTCCCAGAAAGAAGCGCGGGCGATGCCATTGGCGAAGCGCGGCACTTCGACCGTGCGGCCATTGACGGGAAGGGTCAGCACCTCGCCCGAAGAACCGCCGGTGAGATCGGACCAGATGGCGTTGATTTCGCCGCGCACGCGACCGGCGGGGTGGAAATAAACCTGCGCGCCTTGCAGGCGGTGCTGGCGGTAATCGGTCGGGCTTTCGAGTTCGACCACATGCAGGCGGTCACGGATCAGCGCGATGAAGGGCAGGAACAGCGCGCGGTTGAGGCCGTTCTTGTACAGGTCTTCGGGCGGGCGGTTGGAGGTCGTGACGATCACCACCCCGGCTGAGAGCAGTTTTTCGAAGAGGCGGCCCACGACCATGGCATCGGTGATGTCGTTGATCTGCATTTCATCAAAGGCCAGCAGACGCGTGCCGGCGATGATGGCATCGGCAACGGGGGCGAGCGGGTCTTCGACGCCCTTCTTGCGGGCGTCGTGCATGCCTTTGTGGATTTCCTGCATGAAGGCATGGAAATGGACGCGGCGTTTGGCGGTGATGGCGGTGGCGTCGGTAAACAGGTCCATCACCATGGATTTGCCGCGCCCCACACCGCCCCAGAGATAGAGCCCCTTTGGCGGGGTGACGGGCTTGGCAAAGAGGCCGGCAAACAGGCCGACGCGGCGGTCGGCGTTGGATTCGAGCCAGTTGCGCAGGCCTTCCAGCGTGGTCAGCACGGCATGTTGCGCCGGATCGGCGCGGAGCGTGCCGGAGGCGATGCGCTGGTCGTAAATCTCAATCAGGGTTTGCCGCATACCTTTGTATACTGTCGGGAACCGGGCCTGGGAAGGCCTTGCCGTGCAGGCCGGGGGTGGGCTGTAAGCGGCCATCCCTTTGGATGGGGTTCAGACCTTTGGGCGTGACGCACTTCCGGAGGAGAGGATGCCCCCCTGAGAGTAATATAGGTAAATTGCCTTTAACCGATGCGCGAGTCGATGCGCTTCGACAATGAAGGTGGCGAAGATGCAGAACGCTTTTCAGACTATGCCTGCTGGACTGAACGACGTAAGCTTTGGTCGTAGTTACGCAGTACATGGTGATACAGTGCCAGAGTTCCGCATGCCGCCCGGTTGGTGGTTGCTGCCTGCCGTTGTCGGCGGGATCGGTGGTTGGGTGATGCTGATTTCAGCGATCTTTTTCTAAGGTTACGGCCTTGGCCCCGTGCGGGCGGCGCCTGTGCCGGGAAACGGACTGACGCGCAAGAGGCGGAAATGGCAGTGGCCCATCTATACGGATTGACTCCGATCCGGTCCGAGGCACCGCGCGCACCGCGCATGTCTGTGGAACCAAGTGATTTCGCCACCGTTGCCGACTTGGCCCTGAGCATATCGGGCTGTTCGCGGGTGTGCATCCGACTGACGAACCCTGACACCGGGGAAGTGCGGCTGGCCTTTTTCCCAGAACGCAGCACAGAAGGCACCCCCAAAGGCGGCAGCTTGATCGATCTGCCTGCGGCGCTGTTGGCGCAGGGGCAGCGAGTGGTGCAGATCGCCGGAACAGCGCTGGAGCAAGAGGCGGCAGGGGCCGGTTTTCCGGGGCTGACGCTGTATGCAGGGTTCACGCTGCGGTCACAGGAGGGGCGCAAGCTGGGTGTGCTGGCCGTACTGGATGAGCGGCAAAGCGAGATGCCGGAAGCCGTGCTGTTGCAGCTGCGGCAACTGGCCGAGATCCTTTCGCGCGGGATCGGGATGGCGGCATCGACCGTCCGCACGATGGCGCGGCAATCGCTGGGATTGATGCAGGATCTTCTGGAACTTGACGAACAGGCTGTGTCAGCCGAAGTGACCGGCCTGTTGCGCTATGCCGCCGGGCGGGAGCCATCGGTGGCAGAGGCAATGGCCATGCGCGAGGCCGGGTTGGCGGTGGAAGCGGAAGGTGTGCTTCTGCTGACGCCGATGGCGCGCGACATTCTGTATATTCACGGGTTCCGGGTGACCGGGCACAAACCCGCAGGACCGGCGGCCTGATCAAACGGGATCGCGGCGGGTGCGGGGGCCGGATCGGCCCCCTGCTACCATTTCAAAGCCTTTGGCCGCGATCCATCATTCCCCCTCCATCGCCACGATGCTTTCGCGCAGGCGGCCGACGGCGGCTTTCTTGATCTGGCTGACGCGGCCCGTGGTGACGCCGAGGATTTCGGCGATTTCGTAGACGTTCAATTCTTCGACGAAGTAGAGTTGCAGGACCATCGCCTCACGTTCGGGCAGGTCGCCCAGGGCGCGGCGGAGCATCTTGCGCATCTGATCCTGATGCATCTTGTCTTCGACGGAGCGGTGACCGTCGGAGAAGAGCATGGAATGGTCTGAATAGACCTCATCCAGTGACTTGATCGAGCTGGCGCCGAACTGGGTTTCCCAGTCTTCAAGCTCGGCCACGGTGATGCCCATATCGGCGGCGATTTCGGCCTTTTCCGGGGTGCGGAGAAGCTGCTGTTCCAGTTTTAGCACCGAGGCGCGCATCCGCTGTTGCATCACGATGGTGGCGCGGCAGAGGGATGACGAGGCGCGGAGGTAGTCGATGATGGAACCGCGGATACGGATGGCGGCATAGGCGGCGAAAGTCGCCCCCTGTCGCGGGGTGTAGCGCTGGGCGGCATCGACGAGGCCCATATAGCCCACCTGAAGCATATCCTCGACCTCGGCCATGCGGCCGACGCGGCCGTGCATGTGCCAGGCGATCTTGCGGACGAGGTCCATGTGAGAGCGAACCAGCTTTTCGGGCGAGGGCCCGTCCTGTTCGGCATAGCGTTTGGCGAGCATCATTCGCGCCCTTTCTTGGAAAGTTCGGGAAAGCGGGTCATTCGGCAGCCTCTGCCAGTGCAGGCGTCCAGCCAGAGGCCCAGTTGCGGAGATCGGCGGGACCGGGGCGGGAAAGGGCGTTGACCAGCCCTGCCCCGGCGGCGATCCGGGTGAGTTTGAGGCCTGCCGTGGCGATGGCCTGCAATTCGTCGCGTTCGGGCCACCACTGATCAAGGCCCGTGAGTGTGACAGTGGGGGCGAAGGCCTGCCAGTCGTGGCAAAGCCGCGCGATGCGCGCGGGGTGGAGGCCGACGGGCAGGCAAAGCACAAGCTCGGCCCCATCGGTTTCGATCAGACGCGCGGCCAGCCCTGCGGCCTGATCGGCGCAATCGGACAGGTCGATGATCTGCGGCATGGCGGTGGACGGCCCCGGAAGGGCCATGGCCTGCGCGGTGTTGGGACGGTCGGGCGTAAGGCCCATGAGGCGGCACCAGCCGCGCAGGCGATCCTCGACCAGCGACGCCGCCGGGAGGGGGGCGATGATCTGCGGGCGCGCGCCGGGCTGGGCCAGCATGAGGCGGGCGGCAAGGCGGGCGGCGAGCATGGATTTGCCCGCGCCGGGGGGGCCTGCGATCAGGATGCGGGTGGGCCATTCCTCGGCCAGGCCATCGGGCAAGAGGAGGTGGCGGATCAGGTGATCCACGGGATCGGTGGCGGCGGCACGGCGGATGGAAGCCTGCATCGCGGCGGCAAAGTTGGCCGGTTCAGGGGCCGTGTCCCGCCGGGGTGGTTCGGGCGGGAGGCTGGCAGGATCAGCGTTGGGGGGAAGCGCGGTGATTTCCACCATCCCGCCGATATGGCGGGTGGACAGGATCAGCGCATCGGGGCCGAGGCAGCGCTGAAGCTCTTCCATCGCCTTGCGGCTGTCGGCGGCGCGGACGGTGATCGCGGTCATCTGTCAGCCCCCATCATATGCGGTTGCGGTTGCGTGGGGACCATGCGCGGCAATTGCGGCTGGCCACCGATGGAGGCCACCACTTCGACCCGGCGGTTGTCAGACAGTTCGTTGATGCCCATGACGATGGCATCGGGCAGGTGGGGGCGCAGGAAATGCGCGAAGCTGCGGCGCAACTGGCCGGCGACGATGACAACGGCCTGCTTGCCCTGCCCCGTGGCGGTTTCCAGCGCGTCGGAGATCGACTTGATCAGGGTGCCGGCAAGGCCCGTGTCCAGCACCAGCCCGTCATCGCCGCCCTGGCGGCGGGCGCGGATCAGAAGCTGTTCCAGTTCGGCATCCAGCGTGATCAGCGGCAGGGGCGTGTTGATCGGCACCATCTGTTGCAGCAGAAGCGGGATCAGCATGGGGCGCAGGCATTCGGCCATGTCGGCGGCCGACAGGTTGCGCGGGGCAAGTTCGGCCACGCCTTCGAGGATACGGCGCAGATCGCCGACCGGGATGCGTTCGGCCAGAAGCGCGCGCAGTACGGCGGTGACGGTGTGCAGCGGCACCAGTTTCGGCACCACCGCATTCACCAGCGTGGGCGACACGCGGGCCAGCGTATCAAGCAGGACCTGCACGTCATCGGGACCGATCAGATCGCCCGCATGTTTGTACAGAAGCTGCGACAGATGGGTGGCGATGACGGATTCGGGTTCGACCACCACGTGATCATCAGCCTCTGCCTCGGGCAGCTGATGGGGAAGGATCCAGACGGCATCCAGACCGAAGGAGGGATCCTTGACTTCGACCCCTTTCAGCTTGCGGGTGGAGTTGGCACCCGGGATGGCAAGCTTGCGGTCGGGGTAGACGACATCTTCGCCCCGGATCGCCTGACCGATGCGGATGCGGTACTGGTTGGGCGACAGTGTCAGGTCATCGCGGATGCGGACGCCGGGGACGACGAAACCCATCGCCTTTGACACTTCGCGACGGATGCCGGTGATGCGCTGGACCAGCGCGCCGCCGCCTTCGCCTGCCAGCGGGATCAGGGCATAGCCGATTTGCAGCGAGACGGCGGCATGATCGGCCACGTCTTCGGCAGTGATCGCCTCAAGCCCCGGGCGGGCCGCATCTGCCGCAGGGGCGGCTTTGCCTTCGGCAGGGGCGTCATCCGTGCTGCCATCACGTTTTTCGGTGCTGCCATACCAGGCCAGAACACCGGCGACGGCGGCGAAGAACAGGAACATCGCGTTGGGCATGCCGGGGACGATGCCGATGATCGCCATGACGCCCGCCACGGGCAGCCAAGCCTGACGGATATGGATCTGCTTGGCGATGAGGGTGGACATGTCATTCGCGGAAGAGACGCGGGTGACGATGATGGCGGTGGCGATGGACAGAAGCAGCGCCGGGATCTGGGCGACAAGGCCATCGCCGATCGTCAGGACGAGGTAGACTTCGCCAGCCTCGGACAGGCTGAGGCCGTGCTGAAGCATCCCGATCAGGATGCCGCCGATGATGTTGATGGCGAGGATGAGGATGCCCGCCATGGCATCGCCCTTGACGAACTTTCCGGCCCCGTCCATCGCACCGTAGAAGTCGGCCTCCGCCGCCACTTCGGCGCGGCGGTCCCGTGCCTGATCGGGGGTCAGGATGCCGGCGTTCAGATCGGCGTCGATCGCCATCTGCTTGCCCGGCATGGCATCAAGGGTGAAGCGGGCCGACACTTCGGACACGCGGCTTGCACCCTTGGTGATCACGACGAGGTTGATGATCACGAGGATCGTGAAGACCAGCAGACCCACGATGAAGTTGCCTGCGATGACGAAGTTCCCGAAGGCCTGGATCACCTGACCTGCGGCGTCATGGCCGGTGTGACCTTCGGCCAGCACGATACGGGTGGAGGCGACGTTCAGCGCGAGGCGGAAGATCGTGGCGATGAGCAGGAGGCTGGGGAAGCTGGAGAAATCCAGCGGGCGATAGCTGTAGAGGGCGACCATCAGGATCACCAGCGACAGCAGGATATTGGCGACGAAGAACACGTCCAGCAGCAGGACCGGCAGCGGCAGCACCATCATCGCGATGATGACGAGGATCCCAAGCGGCAGAGCAAGGCCGCCCATGGCGCCAGCCACGCCACGTGTGGTGAGGGCGGCGGCGCTCATGCGCGGGGTCCTTTGATGTGCAGGGCAGTTGTCATGGTGCTTGTGATCCCGTCCGGCGGTTCGTCTTCGGCGGGGGTTGTGCAAAGCCCGTGCCAATCCGGGGGGCGGGGCAGGAAATGCTGCGGATTGGCCAAGGCGCGATGGTGGCGCGGGGATGGCACGGGGATTGCAGAGAGGCGGCGACCGAGACTTGTGCGAAGGAAGCCCGCGATGCGCTTTGTTGATGCCGTTATTCTTTCCCTGATCCTGGGCTTCGTGATGGGGGCCTGCACGTCGACTGCACCGCAGACCGCGACGGATGCCCTGCCGCTGAGCGCGACGGACCAGACTGTGCAGCTGGCCGAGGTGAAGGACAATCTGGATGCCGCAGACCGGATGGGCGCGCCACCGCCTGCGGCCGTGGTGGCCGATGACACGCGTCCGCTGAAAGGGTTGGGCTTTGCCCAGATCGCAGGGCAACCCGGCAAGACGACGAATGAAAAGCGCCTGATGGCCATTCGTGCCGCGCGGATGGATGCGCTGCGCGACCTGACGGAACAGGTCCACGGCATCCGCATCAACGCCACGACCACGATCCGCGAGGCGGTGGTCAAGGATGACAGCCTGTCCGCCGTGGTGCAGGGCACACTGCGCGGCGCGCGGACAACGCGGGTGGGCCCGTCGGGCAGCGACAGCTATGAGGTGGAGATGGTGCTGGACCGGGAGACGGTCGCCTATATCGTGCGCGCGCTGAAGGGGCGGGTGTGATGCGGTTTGCACTTGTCCTGATCCTGCTGCTGGCCGCCCTGCCCCTGCGGGCGGCAGAGGGGTTGGTGGTGCAGGCCACTGGTTTTGCCATCCAGTCCGGGGCCGAAGATGCGGCCAGCGCCAAGCGGCGCGCGGTGGCGGATGCGCTGTTGCAGGCGGCGCTGTCGGGTGGTGCCTCGGTTCAGGGGCATACGGTGGTGGACAAGAGCGTGGTCACTTCGGACCTGCTGATCGTGCGTCCTGTGGGGCGGGTGATGCAGCATGAGGTGATCAGCCTGTCGCAGAATGGCGGGACATGGACGGCCGTGATCCGCGCGGTGGTGGGCATGGGCTCATCCGGCGAATGCTCGCGGCGGCGGAATCTTGAGTTGGTGGTCTATGCGCCGCTGATCCGGGTGCGCCCGGATGCGCCCGCCTGGACAGAGCCGCTGGCGATGGAGGTGGCGAAGGCGCTGGTGCGGCGGCTGGAGGCCCATCCGGCGACGCGGCTGGTGCGGGTGACGGATCGGGCCTTTCCCCGGCTTTCGGCAGCGCAAGAGCAGGTGGATTACGCCACGCTGATGCGCGGGTCCGTGCGGCTGCGCGAGGGCGAGAACGGGTTCATCCCGGTGGTGGTGATGGATGTGGGC
This sequence comes from Fuscovulum sp., assembly GCA_035192965.1. Lineage (NCBI taxonomy): Bacteria > Pseudomonadati > Pseudomonadota > Alphaproteobacteria > Rhodobacterales > Paracoccaceae > Fuscovulum > Fuscovulum sp. The sequence continues at coordinate 4,185,885 of CP136571.1, forward strand.
GGCCTTGGCACCCGGCCGGAACTGCGGATGGATGTCGAACTGATCCTGATCGCGGCGAACGGCACGGAATCGCGGGCCGCAATTCGCCGCAGTGTAAGCTTGCCGGGGGTTTCCCCCTTTGGCCGCGCGGCGGCGGCGTTCGAGCCGGACCGGCGGCAACTGGCAGCGCGGCTGACCGATGGGGTCGAGGCCGAGATGGACGCCCTGCTGGATATCGAGACATGCAAGCCGGTGGTCGCCAATCTGGCGGTGTCGGGCGGGCATGTCGTGGCCGGGGTCGGGCGCAATCATGGGCTGACGCGGGGCAGCATCGCCTTTACCGCCGATGCGGACCATTCGACGGAAATGCTGGAAGTGGTCGAGATCGGGGCGAACCGTGTGGTGCTGCGCCCGCTGGACCCGGGCCGACCTGCCAAGGCCTTTGCCGGGCGGCCGGTGCGCTTTGTGGAGACGGGGCTATGAAGGTGTTCGCGCTGGGATTGCTGCTGGCTTCGCCGGTTGCCGCGATGGACTATGCGGGTGGCGTGCCGGGGGCCGAAGTGGGCCGTCTGGTGCGCGATGCGATGGTGGCGGCGGGTGAAAGCGTGCCGGATTTCGCCGATCCGGCGCGGGCCTATCCGCCCTGTACAGAGGTGCCGATGGTGACACCCCGGCAGGGAAGCTGGGCCACGGCAGAAGTGAGTTGTGCCGCCCCGGTCTGGAGCCGGGCCTTGCGGACGGGCGCGGCACCCGCGCGGCTGACCAGCGCCGAGGTGGATGCGGCGGCACCGATGGTTGTGACGCTGGCGCGCAGCGTGGCCAAGGGCGTGGTGCTGACGACGGAAGATGTCACCCTGGCCCCGGCGGGCGCGCGCATCCCGGACGGGATCTTTACCGACCCTGACGATGTGATCGGACGGCGCACCCGCGCTGCGATCGGCGAAGGGCGGGCGGTGCTGCTGCGGCAACTAGAGCCGGACTGGATGGTGGCCAAGGGCAATCCTGTGGTGCTGGTGGCCAGTGCGGGCGGACTGTCGGTTTCGGCCCCGGCCGAGGCGCTGGAGGATGGCGGCATGGGTGATGTGATCCGGGTTTTGAACCTGTCGAGCCAGCGCGAAGTGAAGGTCGTTGTGACAGGACAAAATTCTGTCATGGCGCAGACTAACATGCGCTGAAAAACATCCGTAAGACAGCTAAACGGAGGCTCTCATGGTAGACCCAATTTCGACATCCGCTGCACGCCCGCGCATTTCGCGACCGGGGGAAGATGCTGGCTTGCCGGTGCAAGGGTCCGCTCCGGGTGGCGCGACGCCGGCTGTTCTGACCCCTCCTGCGGGCGACAGCGTGACGCTGAGCCCCGCTGCGGCATCCCTGCCCGACGAACTCAAATCCGGTCCCCCGATCGATCTGCCGATCGTGACGGAGATCAAGGAGGCGATCGCGCAGGGCAAGTATCCCATCGACCTTGAGGCGATTACCGAAAGCCTGTTCGAAAACTATCTCGAACTGGTGTCGTGATCCGCTGCGCAACCTTGACCTGCTGACGACCGGAGTACCCGCCATGACAATTGGCATGACTGCCGCACTTCTTGCCACGCTGATGGCAGGGGTGACACTTGTGACACTCGGCCTGTGGCGGATGCGCCAGCGCGACATGGCGGAGGCCGTTGTGGACGCCGCCGATGCGGATTTTGCACCAGAGGCCGACGCGGAAGCCATGCTGGTTTCGGCCCCCGAAGTGGCAGCCGCCGTGGCGGCGCGGATGGAAGGGCTGATCGCGGAACAGACGCGGCGGCAGGCGGATGTGCTGACCGTGGCGCTGGCCGGGCTGAAGGCCGATATCCAGCATCTGAAATCGGATGTGGAATGGCTGGCGGGCGAGCGGATGATCGAACAGGCCATCCACATGGCGCAGACCGGGTTGCAGCCGGATGACATCGGGCGAGAGCTGGGTATGACGCGGGAAACTGCGGAAACCATCGCAGCCTTCCGCAAGCATTGAGATAAAGAGCAGGGCAAAAGGGCCGGGTGGTGTGCAACCACCCGGCCCTTTTCATTTGGGCTATGCGCAGATCAGGGCAGCGTCGCGCAAAGCGCGTTGGTCTGCATCCCGCCAGTGCAAAGATCGCGCAGCATGGCGATGGCAGCATCCTGCGCGGCGAGCCTGTCTTTGGCATCAATCCGGGCCAGGGTGGCATCGCGGGCGGGGCCGGCATTGGGAGTGCCCAGCGCGGCAGACAGCGCCTGCCAGACATAGGCACTTTGCAGATCGGGTTCCGGCAGCAGATCGAGCAACAGGACCGAGCGTTCCAGCATCGCGCGCCCTTCGCCCCCGGCGATGCGCGGATCAAGGTCGGCATTGATCCGGCCAGCGACTTCGGTGCGCAGGTCGGGGGTGGCCGCAAGTTCCATCTTGGTGATCAGTGCCTGCGCGGCGGGAATGCCCGCCAGCCGAGCACGCCAGCCCCAATAGAGCGATTCACGGTCGTTCTGGGGGACACCGAAGCCCTGGGAATAAAGAAGCGCGAGGTTGAATTGCGCCTCTGGATCGCCCGCACGGGCGAGAGAGAGCAGCATCTGCGCGGCCTCGGGCGCGCGACCGGCGCGCAGTTCGGCAATGGCCGTGGTCAGTGTGGGGGCGGCATCCGTTGCAGGAGCCGGGCCGGGCGGCGCGGCGGCCATGTCGGGTGTCGCCATATCGGGCGCGGCAAGCGCAGGGGCGGCGGCCAGCAGCCAAAGGGCAAGGGGGGCGGGGCGCATCATTTCGCAGCCGTCAGGATGAGTTGCAGATACAGCAGGCGCTTGCGCGGCATGGCGCGCAGGGGGCGTTCATAGACCACGACCTGCGGGCGGGTGGTGCCTTCGGTGACGAAGTCGATCTCGATGCTGTCGGGCAGATAGACCCCGTATTCGGCCAGTGTGGCCACGGGCTGGGCCGCGAAACGGTCACGAAAGCCGGGGTCGATCCAGATGCGCGCGAGCGCGCGGCCCAGAATATCGGGAAGGTAGCGTTCCACCTGATCGCGGTTGCGCAGGTGGGTTTCGTGGCGCACCAGCGCATAGTCGCGGGGGCGGGTGTCAGCTATCGGCGTTGCGGATGTGGCGGTGTAATGCGCCACCGCGCTGCGCAGCCGGGTCAGGCTGGGCAGGCGAGAGATGACGGGAACCAGCGCCCGGGACATCCTCTCTTTCATCTGCGCGCCTTTCTTGCTGACAGTCCTATGCCAAGGCAGGAACGGCAGGGTTGAGTTATGTTTTAGCAGGCATCTTGTGATGACGGCACAGGGTAAGGCTTTTGCCATTCCTGCCGTTAAGACAGGGGTGATCCACCTGATCAAAGGACAGTGCAACAATGGCAGAGGAAACGGTCAGCCCCTGGCCCGCGATAGCGGGGTTCAGCGTGGTGAGCGGGACGATGATCCTGTGTCTGGGTGCGCTGCTGCTGCGGCCGCCGCCGCCGATGCCTTGGGCAGAGGCTGAGGCAGAGGCGGAGAAAGCGCCGGACAACCGCGAGGCTTTGCCACGGGTCTATGTCCCATTGACCGACACGCTGACGATTGCGCTTCGCGAGACTGGGCCCCGGATGGAGGCAGGGCTTGCATTGGCTGTGCGCGGATCGACGGAGGATCTGTTGAAGCTGAATTCGCTGGTCGAGGCGCGGATCGGGCCGATCGAGGCCGAGGTGGTGCGCGCGGCGCAGGAAGTGGTGGCCAGCAGCGCGGACAGCCAGTCGCTTCATGCGGAACTGCCGGGGCGGCTGCGCGCGGTGATCAACGACCAGATCGGGAGCGATGTCTGGCCCGACCCGGTGGAAGAAGTGCTGATCACGTCGCTGACGGTGAACTGAGGCGGCACACATCTTGCAACCCCGCGGTGGGACCGACAACCGCAGGAGACAAGGATGACCCCGGAGTGTGAGAGCAAGGACTTGCAGGCCCTGCAAGGCGTGATGGTGCAGGGGATGGTGGTGGAATGCGTGGTCTTTGACCATGCCGACCGCCCTAAGCGGCGGCATCTGTTGCCCTTGGCGGCGCTGCTGAAGCCCCTGACGGGCGGGATCAGCGGTCTTGCTGCCGACGCCAGGTAAGCAGGCGGTAAAGGAAGGTTCCCGCGATCACCAGCGGGAACCACAGCACCAGCTGGCGCAGATCGGGCAGGTTTGACAGCAGGCTGTTGGTGAGAACCGGGTCGAGCAGGCCCAGCCCCAGCAGCGGCGCGGCCGACAGCAGGAACCAGCGAGTATTCAGACAACGGTTGCAGGGCGCGGCAGGCCCCTGCCGCCGCTTTTTGCGTTGCGGCGGCGGCGGGTCGGCAAGGGGCGCGTCAGCCATTAGGTCCGCTGTATCCACGGTGGGTTCAGCCCTGACCGCCGCTATAGGCCGCGCGCATCTTGCGGGTCTGGCGCGGTTCGTTGCGGCTGCGGTTGAGGACCAATTCCAGCGCGGTGATGGCCCCGGCGACAACAGATTGCGCGTGGCGGGCGATGGCCTGCTGATGCGGGGCGAGGCCGCGCGACAGACGATCCATCGCAGTGGCGCAAAGCAGGATCTGTTCCGGATCGCCGTTCCGGATTGCCGTGTTCAGGTCGGCCTCAAGCACCGCGAGTTCGATGCGGGCGGGATCGGTCATCTGCGTCATGCTGCGTTCTCGCTGCGGACGGTTCCGATTTGCTGCCATGCCGACAGAAGGTTGGCGATGTGATCGGCGCATTCGGCCAGCTTGGGCGATGGTTCGCGGCGGAAGGCTTCGGCCACTCGGAGGCGGCAGTATTCATAGACGCGGAAGAGGTTGTCCGAAATCTCGCCGCCCTTTTCGAAATCGAGGCTGGATTGCAGAATGTAGATGGCGGTGAAGGCGCGGTTGACGTGCTGGCTGGGATAGGTGCGGTCCGGCTCTGCCGCCGCCAGAACGCGCAGCGAGCGTTCCAGTTCGCGCAGCGTCACAAGGATGATGCCATGCGGGCTTTCGACGCTGAGCGCCTCGCCATTATCGGTGCGGCGGTACTGGGCGCGGGCATCGAGAAAGCTCATGGCAATGGTCCTTTTGGTGGTTCGAAACAAGCGGCGCGGTGTTCATCGGCCTTGCATATTCAAACGACGCGGGACGGGGATTTCTTAGGGCCATGGGCGGCTGATAGGGGCGTAAAAATGCGGAAGGGCGGGAGGCATATCTGCCAACCCGCCCCCGCCTGCAGCAAGAGTTGATATCAGCCGAACAGTGTGGCGCGACGGGCCGTGGCCTGACGCATCACCGGCGCGGCGGGCGCGGTGTCAGTGGCCGGGCGGAGGCGCGAATGGGCCAGCAGGCGGGCGGCTTCGCAAAAGCTGTTGGCCAGCGTGTCGGCATCGGCTTCGGTGTCGAAGATCACGTCAAGTTTGAAGCCGCGCACCGCAACCGCTGTGCGGCGCGACACGGCGATGACCAGATCGCGGCGCAGCCAGCCGAGTTGTGCCACCAGAAGCGCGATGCGGCGGATGGGCATCTCTGCCGGGTCCAGATCGATCACCAGCATGTCGGGCGCATCGCGCAGCAGCAGCGCAAGATCGCATTCGGTGGCGTCGATCATGGCGATGGACTGGGTCGCAAGCGCCTTGGCCAGACGCGCGGGCTGATCAGACAGTACCGCGGCGGTGAGGGGCGCACGTGTGAAGCCCTGGCGCTGTTCGGTGACATCGTCAAAGCGCGGCGTGGTCTGGCGGATCGCGTACATGGTGAACCTTTCCGATGAACTGGTGCGCGGTGGCAGGATGCCTGATCTGCGCCGGGTTTGAATTGCGTTGAAAAGGTGTCTGACACGCTTCGTTAAACAGGGGAAGGAGGGGCAATACCGATGCCGGAGTATGGGATTTTCGGCTAGGCAGACCTACATCCGGACGGATGGGAATCCCTGAAAATATTAATGATTGTTGGGGTTTTCCGGGTTCTGGCGCGGCGTTGGGACCATCCCAGGGGCCGGTCCGTTGGCCCGTTTATCGCGATAGCAGGGCAAACAGCGATTCAGAGATTCGGACAGGTGCGCGGCTGCCCAAGGGAGGGGCCGGATACCGCGCGGAAGGGGTCTTCGTGACGGTCTGGATGGCCGCCCGACAAAGGTATGGGTCGGGGTGGTGCGAAAGTCGTGTCGGGAAATCGAGAGGCGCGCAAAAGGACCTGAGGCGAGTCAGAAATCTTGTGTCCTTCATGTGGCAGGCCTGCGAAACGGCCGTCTAGATCGCAAGTTTAGGGCGTTTCGCATGTTTTTTTTCGTCATCAGCCAGAGGTGGCACGGTTCCTGCCTCTTACCCCTCCGAATGCCGGACCAACATGCGGAGCAAGACAATGGCCCTGATCCACATCCTTGACGATGCCTTTGAGGCCGCCCATGCCGTGGCGCAACTGCTGGCCCGCCGCCGTGTGGCGGTGGAGCGGGGGGCAAAGCCTGCGGGTACCGTGCAGGTGCTGGTGGCATCGGTGGCGGCAGAGGCAAAGCTGGGCGGGGCCAAGGGATTGGCCGAGATGGCGCGCGGCTGCGGGGCAAAATCGCTGGTGGTTGTCAGTGAGGGCGCGGCGGTCTTTGGCGTGACGGAAGAACTGGGCGGGCGGATGCTGCGTGTGGCGCTGCCGGCGACCGGGCAGGTCGCGCTGCGTGACGCCGGGCTGATGATGCTGGTCGATCTGATCGGCGGGCAGGTGCAGGCCATGGTGGCCGCCGATTCCGAAACGGGGCAGCTGATCGATCTGGCAAGCCGCGTCGCACGGACCGATGTGACCGTGTTCATCAACGGGCCGACCGGTTCGGGCAAGGAAGTGCTGGCGCGGCAGGTTCATGCGGCAAGCCGCCGTGCGGCTGCGCCGTTCGTCGCGATCAACTGCGCGGCGATCCCGGAGAACATGCTGGAGGCCATTCTGTTCGGCCATGAGAAGGGCGCGTTCACCGGGGCGTCGAATGCTAACAAGGGCATCATCCGCGCGGCCGAGGGCGGCACTCTGATGCTGGACGAAATTTCGGAAATGCCGATGGGCCTGCAATCAAAGCTGCTGCGCGTCTTGCAGGAGCGGTCGCTGACGCCGATTGGCGCGCAGAAGGAAGTGCCCGTCGACATCCGCGTGATCGCCACGTCGAACCGCGACATGCCGGAAGAAGTGCGGGCGCGGCGGTTCCGTGAAGATCTGTTCTATCGCCTGAACGTGTTCCCGCTGACGACCCAGGCGCTGTGCGAGCGGCCCGATGACATTCCGGTTCTGGCCGTGGCGATGGTGCGGCGGCACACGCAGGCGGGCCACCCGCTGCCGATGTTGACGCAAGAGGCGCTGTCGGCCCTGGTGGCGCATGACTGGCCGGGCAATGTGCGCGAGCTGGAGAATGTGATCCAGCGCGCGCTGGTGATGCAGGAAGGTGGCAAGATCACGCCGGCTGATCTGCTGATCCATGCCGCCACGCCCACCGTGACGCGGCTGATGGCGCGCGCCGTCTGATCCGGGGGAATGAACAATGACGGTGGGACCGGTCAACGGGTTTACGCCCTTTGCGGCGGGGGTGATCCGCCCCGAGGGGCCTACGCAAGCGGGCGCAGCCAGCGGGCCGCTGGGCGCGCAGGGCACCAAGGACAGCGGATTTGGCGCGCGGATTTCGGGCGCGATCGACGATCTGGCGGCAGCGCAGAGCAAGGCATCGGAATCGGCCAAGGCCTTTGAAATGGGGCGGGAGACCGACCTCGCCTCGGTGATGGTGGATCAGCAGATCTCATCCCTTGGGTTTCAGTTTGCGCTGAACGTGCGGAACAAGGCGCTGGGCGCCTATCGCGACATCATGAACATGCCGGTCTGAGACCGGGCGAAGGACTGACACAAGATGGCAATGACCCCGGTTCCGATGAGTGGCGGCAATGCGATGGTGGCGCAGATGAAGGGCGCCGTCAGCAATGTGATGCGGATGGGCAACCAGCCCGCGCTGCGCCGGGCGATGCCTGCGATCCTGATGCTGGGGGTGGCGGTGCTGGCGGTGGGGGGATGGCTTTTGCTGCGCGAACCGGCGCGGATGGTGCTGTTCCCGGGGCTGGCCGAGGCGGACAAGGCGCTGGTCATGGATGCGCTGGGATCGGCTGGGATCAATGCCACGATCGACAGCATGACAGGCCAGGTCGAGGTGCCGTCGGCGGACTATCACCGCGCGCGGATGCAACTGGCATCGCAGGGGCTGCCGCAATCGTTGCCGGATGCGAATGACGTGCTGACGGAATTGCCGATGGGGGCGAGCCGGTCGGTGGAAGGGGCGCGGCTGCGGCAGGCGCAGGAACTGGATCTGGCGCGGTCGATTGCCGAAATTTCGGCGGTGGCGCAGGCGCGAGTGCATCTGGCATTGCCGGAGAAATCGGCGTTCTTGCGGGATACCCAACCGCCCAAGGCCTCGGTCTTCCTTCAGCTTGCCCCCGGGCGGGTGCTGGAAGCATCGCAGGTGGAGGCCATCGTGAACCTGGTATCCACATCGGTACCGGGCATGGCGCGGGGCGATGTATCGGTGGTGGATCAGATGGGGCGGCTGTTGTCCCGCGGATCGGACGATCCGGTGGCGCAGGTGTCGGACCGTCAGTTGCAGCACCGCCTTGAGGTGGAACGGCTGTATCGTGAGCGGATCGAAGCCCTGCTGACGCCGATTGCGGGACCGGGCAACCTGTCGGTGCAGGTGACGGTGGATATGGATTTCACCCAGAGCCAGATCACCGAGGAACGGGTTGACCCTGCGGCGACGGCGCTGCGGTCTGAACAATCGGAACTGGTGGAAAGCAGCGAGCCGGAGGCGCGGGGCATTCCCGGCGCGGTGGCCAATGCGCCGCCCAATCAGGCCGATCTGGTGCCTGCGGGCGAAGCGACGGGGGCGCTGCCTTTGGCCGGGGCGATCACCAACCGGTCGTCGGGGACGACAAAGAACTATGAGGTGAGCCGCACGGTGGAAACCACGCAGCCCGCCACAGCACAGATCACGCGGATCAGTGCGGCCATCCTGATGCGGGCGATCCCGCCGGCGACCCCGGTGGAAGAAGGCGCACCGCCCGCACCGCTGTTGCCGGCCGACCTGAAGGCCGATCTGGAAATGCTGGCGCAATCGGCCATCGGGTTTGATGAGGCGCGCGGGGATACGATCACCATCACCGCACAGCCCTTTATGGATGCGGTGATGGTCGAGGCACCGACCGACCTGTCCTGGCTGCCCGAAGTGCTGCGCCAGTTGGGGCTGATCGCGCTGATCGCGATTGTTGCACTGGGGATCATCCGGCCGCTGCTGACGCGGGCGAATTTCTCGGGCGAGGCGGCGGCGGGTTCGGGTGGCATGAACCTAGGCGGGCTTGGCGGCGTCGAGGTGGCGGCGGGCGACAGTCTGGATGACGTGCAGGCCCGGCTGGAAGCGCGGCGGACAAGGTTGGCCAGTGCCGCATTGGGCGCGAATGTGACCCGCGAAGAAAAGTTCGCCGTGCTGCGCCAGATCGTGGCCGAAGACCCGGGGCGGATCGCGTCGGTGCTGCAACGGATGATGAAGGACGACATGGACAGGACGCCGGGGGCGTAAGCGCCCGCCGCCCTGACGAGATGACCCGCCGAGACTGACCTACGAGACTGACTGAAGAAGGAGCACCACAATGCCCGCCCCCCGCCCTGCCGGCGCCCCTGTCCAGCCTGCGCCGCCGCCCTTGGCGAAGCTCACCGCAATTCAGCGGGCGGCGGTTTTGATGATGCTGTTCGGGGAACGGGCGGCGGCGGCGGTGCTGCGCAACCTGACCCCGGCCGAAGTGCAGCAGCTGGGTGCGGCGATGTATTCGCTGGGGGATGTGGACCAACTGACGCTGGAACATGTGGTTGAGGAGTTTCTGGTCGGGCTGAACCGTGAGACGGGGCTGAACCATGGCGCGCCGGTCTATATCCGGTCCGTGATGACCGAGGCGTTGGGCGAGGACAAGGCGCAGTCGATCATCAGCCGGATCAACCCGTCATCGGCCGAGCGGCCCATTGAAATTCTGGACTGGATGGATGCGAAATCCATCGCGGAGCTGATCGTGGATGAACATCCGCAGATCATCGCGCTGGTCATTGCCTGCCTGGAACATGCGCTTGCCGCCGACGTGCTGACACTGCTGCCCGAAGGCACCCAGCCCGACATCATCCGCCGCATCGCGGACCTGACATCGATCCAGCCCGAGGCGCTGCGCGATCTGGAAGAGGTGATGCAGCGCAAGTTCAAGGCTTCGGCCACGACGCGGGCCAGCCAGATTGGCGGGGTCAAGGCGGCGGCGCGGATCATGAATTTCACCCGCACGCAAACCGAGCAGCGGATCATGCGCGAGGTGCGCAAAGAAGATAAGGACCTGATGCAGTCGATCGTGGACAACATGTTCGTCTTCGACAATCTGGAGAAATCCGACGATCGGTCCTTGCAGACCCTGCTGCGCAATGTGGACAACGAACAGCTTGTGCTGGCGCTGAAGGGCACCAGCGAAGGTCTGCGCGACAAGATGCTGGGCTGCATGTCGAGCCGGGCCGCGGCCAACCTGCGCGACGAGATGGAGGCGATGGGGCCTGTCCGCCTGACCGATGTGCAGGAGGCGCAAAAGACCATCGTGGCCATGGCGCGCAAGCTTTCGGACGAAGGCACGATCGTGCTGGCGGGCCGCGGCGGCGAGCAGATGGTGTAAGCGATGAGCGCAGGGGAAAGCCCACGGATGGGAACGGCCGAGGTGATGGCGCTGATCCGCGCATCATCGCAGAAGGGATTTACCGGATCGGCGCCGATGGCGCCGCAGGACGCCACCTTCCGCCGCGCGCGGCTGGAGGAGGTGCGGCGCGTCGATCCGGCGGGGGTGCTGCTGGACGATAGCGAGGCATCATCCGAGGCCGTGCTTGGCGGCGAGGTGCTTGGGGCCGATGCGATTGAAATGGCCCCTGCCCCGATGGTGGAAGATCCCGCCCGGCGGTTGGCCGAGGCGCGGGGCGAGGGCTATGCCGCAGGCCGCGCCGACGGGTTGGAAGAAGGCCGGATCGAGGGACGCGCCGCTGCGCTGGCCGAGGCGGAGGCGGGGCTGGTGCCGGCGCGCAATGCCTTTGTCGCCGCGCTGGCCGGGCTGACGGGCGGGCCGGACTTGGCCGAGGAGATTGCAGGGGTGATGGCGGCTGCCGTGCGGCGGCTGGCCGCGGAACGGGCGGGGCAGATGATCGACGCGCTGCCCACCGCCTTTGCCGCGCGAGTAGAGGCGATGGCCGACCGCGTGGCGCAAGGGGTGCGGGCGGTTTCCGTCAGGCTGAACCCCGACGATCTGGCGGTGATCACGCCGCATCTGGCGGGGCTGGAGGTGACTGGCAAGGCAGAGCTGATCGCCGATGCGCGGCTGTCGCGGGGCGATGTGGAGGTGCGGGCCGAAGGCATCCGGCTGGCCGATCTGCTGGAGGCCGGGGTATGAGCCTGATGGACCAGATCGGCGCAGCAGTGGCGCGGCAGGTGGCCGTGCCCGCGCTGCGGATCGAGGGGCGGGTGCTGCGCTATGACGGGCTGATCCTTGAGGCGACGGGTTTCCCGGCCAGCCCCGGCACGCTGTGCGAGATCGCTACGGAAAGCGGCGATGTGGTGCAGGGCGAGGTCATCGGCTTTGCCGGTGGGCACGTGCTGATGTTCCTCAACCAGCCTGGCGCGGGGATCATTGCGGGGGCGAAAGTCCGTGTGATCGACGGCGGGCAGGCGGCCGATGTGGGCGAGGCGCTGCTGGGCCGGGTGGTGGATGCCGAAGGACATCCGCTGGACGGGTTGCCTGCGCCGCGTTGTGACGCGACATGGCCGCTGGCCGGGCGGTTGATGAACCCGCTGGCGCGGACGCCGGTGGATCGGCCACTGGACGTGGGGGTGCGGATCATCAACGCCGCGCTGACTGTGGGCCGCGGGCAGCGTGTGGGGATCATCGCGGGATCGGGCGTCGGCAAATCGGTGCTGATGGAGATGATGGCGCGATACACCGAGGCGGATGTCATCGTCGTTGGCCTGATCGGTGAGCGGGCGCGCGAGGTTGGGGCCTTTGTGCGGTCTGTGATGCAAGGCGAGGCGGCCAAGCGCATTTGCATGGTGGCCGTGCCTGCCGACCGGTCGCCCCTGCTGCGGTTGCGTGCGGCGCGGCGGGCGACGGCGATTGCCGAACATTTCCGCAGCAAAGGCAAGCAGGTGCTGCTGATCATCGACAGCCTGACGCGGGTGGCCCATGCCCAGCGCGAGATCGGGTTGGCTTTGGGCGAACAGCCCACGGCGAAGGGCTATCCGCCATCGGTGGTGTCGCTGATCCCCGGGCTGATCGAACGCACGGGGCCGGGACTGCCGGGCGAAGGTGCGATCACGGCGATCTATACGGTTCTGGCGGATGGGGATGACACGACGAATGACCCGGTGGTGGATACCGCGCGGGCCATTCTGGACGGGCATTTCGTGCTGTCGCGGCGGCAGACTCAGATGGGGGTTTACCCTGCGGTGGACCTGCCGCAATCGGCCAGCCGCGTGATGAGCGACATCACCGATGCCGCGCATCGGGCGGCGGCGCAAAAGCTGCGCCGGATGATCACGCTGTACATGGACAACCGCGACCTGATGCTGATGGGCGGCTACGTGCCGGGGCAGGACCCCGACCTGGATGAGGCGATCCGTCTTTGGCCGCAGGTGACAGCGATGATCCGGCAGGGCGCGCATGAACCGGCGGATTTCGCGGCAAGTCGCGCGGCGTTGATTGCATTGGCAGGGGGTGAGGCATGAGCGGTTCGTCACGGACGCTGGGGTTGATGGCGCTGAAGGAAAAGGCGCGTATCGCAGGCACGCTGGCCGACCTGCGCACCGTGGTGGCGCAAAAGGCCGAGGCCGAGCGCATGGTGGAACGCCTGCGTGAGGCGCTGGCCAAGCAGGGCCAAGTGCAGGGCGTGCGGCTGGCGACAGAGATCGCCGCAGAGCGGAACATGGCTGTGCAGTTGCTGTCTGAAACAGAGCGGCAGCAGGGCCGTCAGGCGGCGCTGGCTGCGCGGATGGCCGAGGAACAGGGGCGGTTGGCAAAGCAGGAGCATCGCCACCAGACACTGACCGACAAGGCCAAGGTTGCCCGGAAAAGCGAGGCCGAAGAACGGCTTGCCCTGCGCGATGCGGCGATGCCGGCACGTCGCCGCTAAGGTGGCACCGGATTTGCAAGGACAGCACCGGGTGACCCCCGACCGCAGCGAGGACTGACATCAGATGACGATGCCCGACACCATTGCCCTTCCGCGCGCCCCGGCTGTGACCGAGGCTGCCGCCGCGCCGCGCCATGCGGCCGCGCCTGCGGCGGCAGGTGGCGACGGGTTTGCGCAGACGCTGGCCGATGTGATCGGCCCGGCGGAGGGCGATAAGGGGGCAGAGGTCGTAGCGGCTGAAGCACAGCCTGTAGATGGCAAAGCCGAAGCGGAGCCTGCGGTTGCCAAGGCGGCGGTGGTGCTGGACGATCTGGGGCGGATTGCGGCACTGCTGCCAATGACGGCGGTAGGGGCCGAGGGCGTGGTCGACGCGCCCGAGGCCGAGGCGGTAGAGCCCCCGCCTGCGGCGGCGGTGCAGGCCGCTTTGGCCGGGGTGTTGCCGAAGGCCGTGGTCGCGCCCGAAGGATCGGGCGAGGCGCTGCCCGAAGAAGAATTGACCGAGGGCGAGACGGAGGAGACCGATCCGCTGGCGGCGTTGGGGCTTGGCCCTGCGGCCCAAGCCGTGCCCGCAACCCTGCCCGTTGCGGGTGAAGGAGAGGCGGCGGTGGGCCAAGCTGTGGCCGCTGTCATGGCGCAGGGTGCGATGCAGCCGATGATGGCCGCGCAGGCGAAGCCTGCCGCAGGGCCAGTGCTGCCGATTGGCGAGGCAAAGACCGAAGGTGGCGCAGCCACCGAGGTGGATAGCGCGGACGCCCCGACCGAAGTAGGCGAGGCCGTGCAGCGCCGGGAAGCCGCGGGCCTGACGCCTTTGGCGGTGCAGGCGGTGGACCGCCAAGCCGCGCGGGCGGTGGTGGAGCCGGTGGCAGATGCCGTGGTGGAAACCGTGGCCGGCGTGACCGCGCCGACAGGGCAAACCCCGCAGCAGGCGGTGCAGGTCACGGCGCAAGTGCCTGCCCCGGCTGGATTTGCCGCCCCTGCCCCGATCGCGACCGACCGGCCCGGCTGGGAAGGCGCGTTGGCCGACCGGATCGCCGCCGAGCTTTCTGGCGATGGCCAGCAGATGGATCTGGAGCTTGCGCCCGAACATCTGGGGCGGTTGCGGATCCGGCTGGAGATGACCGACGGTCAGGCGCAGGTGCGCTTTGTGACCGAAACGCCGGAAGCGGCACGGGTGATCCAGCAGAACGAACACCGCCTGTCAGAATCGCTATCGCGTGCCGGCCTGTCGCTGGGCGGGCAGGAAACTGCAAGCCGCGACCCGCAGGGCGACCAGCGCCCAACGCGGGGCGAAGGGCCTGCGGCGCGTTTTCTTGAGCGGCCTGTCGAAGGGCTGGCCGCCGCAATACCGGGCCGCGCTGCGCGTGGTCTGGTGAACCTGATTGCCTGAGGGAATGAAAGATGAGTGTTGAAGTCGTCGATCCCGCAATGAAGCCGGGCAAGATCCGGAAGATGATCGGTTTGCTGGGCAAGCTGATCCTCGCGGCTATTCTGGTCGGGGGGGGCTTTGCGGGGGGCTATGTCTATTTCGCCAAGCCGTTTTCCCCAGCGCAGGACATGCTGCGCCTGATCGAGCCGGAAGCGGCGGCGCAGGCGGATGCTGCCGCGACCGGAGAGATGCCGGAAAAGGTGGCGAAGGAGATGCCGGAGACGGATCTTTTCGTCACGTCCTATTTCACCTTTCCGGATGCGCTTACGTCGAACCTGATGAATTCAAAGTCTTTCCTGCAAGTTCAAGTGGGTGTGTCGACGCAATATGACGCGCAGGTCATCACCAATGTGGAAACCCACAAGCTGGCGTTGCAATCGGACATGCTGGCGGTGATGGCGACGTTTACCGCAGAAGACCTTGCCGGGACGGCGGGGCGCAAGCGGCTGGCGGATGCGCTGAAGGATGCGGTCAACGAGCGGCTGGAAACGCTGGAAGGCTTTGGCGGCGTGGAGGACGTGTTCTTTCCGTCCTTCATGATGCAGTGAGCGGGATCATGGCGAGCAATCAACGCAAGCTGTCTGCCGAACAGGTGGCCGCCCTGGTGGGCGAGTTGCCGGAGAGGCCCGGGGCGGGTGCCATCGAAGGGGTGGAAATCCGGCCCTATGCGCTTGGTTCCACAGAGATTTCCACGATGGGCGAGTATCACGCCCTGCGGATGATCCATGAACGGTTCTGCCGGATCGCGCGCGGGGCGTTTCAGCCCATGCTGCGGGTGCAGCCACGGATTTCGGCCTTTCCGGCTGAGGCGCGCAGCTTTGACGATTACCGCAGCGGGCAGGACAATTTCCTGTCGCTGACCAATACGCGGATCGAGGAGTTGCGCGGGAGCCATCTGATCGTGATCCCGCCGTCATTCGTCAGCCTGCTGACGGATGCCTATTATGGTGGAACAATCCGGTCGGCACGGTCGGGGCGGACGGAGTTTACCGGGACGGAATCGCGGGTGATCGAGATTGTCACCGACCGGCTGAACAGCGCGTTGCAGATGGCCTGGCGCGATCTGATGCCGTTGACATTCAATGTCGTGAGCCGGGAAGAGAACATGCAATTCGCCGCCTTTGTGGATGGCGGGGATATGGTTGTTAACTGTTCCTTCATGGTGCAACTGCCGGATGCGGAACCGGCCCGGTTCGATATTCTGTATCCGTTCCAGACACTTAAGCCGATTTCCACGCAGCTGCGTTCGCGCACGCAATCGGAATCGTCCGAGGATGATGCCAGCTGGCGCGAGCGGCTGGAGCGGGCGGTTATGTCCATCCCGCTGTCGGTGCGCACGCGGCTGTGCGAGCCGGACATCGCGCTGCGCCATCTGGCCAATCTGAAGGAGGGGGATGTGATCCCCGCCCGGGTGACAGACACGGTGGAAATTCTGGTTGATGGACGGCCTTTCTTTGAAGCGGTGCCGGGCGAGCTTGCGGGCAAGTCGGCGCTGAGCATCACCAAACGCATAAGGGGTTGAGGGACGATGAACGAAGCGGTCAAGACGACGGGCAGCGATGGGCTGCGGCTGTTGGAGAATATCGGCGTCAGGCTGACGGTCGAAGTGGGCCGGACGGAATTGACGATCCGGGATTTGCTAAGGCTTTCAGAGGGTTCGGTGATCGAACTGGACCGGCTTGCCGGTGATCCGCTGGATGTGCTGGTGAACGGCACGCTGATCGCCAAGGGCGAAGTGGTGATGGTGGGGGAACGCTTTGGTATTCGGTTTGGCCAGATCGTGGACCCGGAAAAGCGGGCCGAAACGCTGTAATCCGGCGTTTTGGGGTGTGCAGCGCGTGGTGCAGATGGCTGTGCAGACGGGCGTATGCACGCAGCGGGCTGGGGTGTGACAGGCGGTTAACGGTTTGCAGCGGCGGGGGCGAAGTTTGACGCAAACTTCGCGACGGTTTTTGACGCAAAAACCGGGCCTGCTGACGCAGGCACGCCGCAAGGCGGGCCACGGAATTTGCGTCAAATTCCGGCGCGGTTTTTGCGTCAAAAACCGCTTGCGCGGGCGGGTGGTGAAAAAAGTGCGATATCGCACTGGTTCGGCCGCAAAGCGGCACGGGGTTTGCAGGTGACGGGCAACTGATGCCTTTTGCCGGAGTGCCGCCCCTTGGACGTGATCCGACTTGACCAGATCCTGACACTGGCGCTGTTCATGGCCGTTCTTGGCCTGGGCTGGCTGGTGGTGAAGATGAACCGGGGCGGGCTGGCCCGCCGGATTGCCGGGAACCGGCGCATGGTGCTGGTGGAGGTGGCCGCGCTGTCGCCAACCGACCGGGCGATGATCCTGCGGGTGGATGCGCGTGAATATCTGATCCTGCGCTGCCGGGGTGAGGCACCCGTGCTGACGGCGCTGCCGGAGGCCCCTGCCCTGCCCGATGCGGCAGTGGGGGGCGCGGCATGAAGCGGCTGATCCTGACCCTTCTGTTCCTGTCGCTGCCCGCCGTTGCCATGGCGCAGGGATTTCCTGCGCTGACCCTGACCGAAGGGGCGGAGGGCGAGACGACCTATTCGCTGTCTTTCCAGATTGTCGCGCTGATGACGGCACTGACGGTGCTGCCATCGCTGGTGCTGGGGATGACCGCGTTCACGCGCATCATCATCGTGCTGTCGATCCTGCGGCAGGCGCTGGGCACGCAGCAGACGCCGCCCAACCAGGTGTTGGTGGCGCTGGCGCTGTTCCTGACATTCTTCGTGATGCAGCCCACGATGACGCAATTCTATGATGAGGCGCTGTCGCCCTATCTGGACGGGCAGATGCCCGCTGATCAGGCTGTGGAGACCGGGACGCGGATCATCAAGGCGTTCCTGATCGAAAACACGCGGCAGAATGACCTGATGATGTTCCAGCAACTGGCGGGCGATGGCCCCTATGCCACGCAGGACGATGTGCCGCTGTCGGTGCTGCTGCCCGCCTTCATGACATCGGAACTGAAGACGGCGTTCCAGATCGGGTTCCTGATCTTTCTGCCGTTCCTTGTGATCGACATGGTGGTGGCGTCGATCCTGATGGCGCTGGGGATGATGATGCTGTCGCCGATGCTGGTGGCGCTGCCCATCAAGCTGCTTCTGTTCGTGCTGGTGGATGGCTGGGCTTTGACCGTGGGGTCGCTGGCGGCCACCTATGGCGTGGGGGGCTGACATGGAATTTGACGCGAATATCGAGCATTTGCAGCAGGCCTATTGGCATATCCTGATGGTGGCAGGGCCGGTGCTTGTGGTGGCGCTGATCACCGGTCTGGTGATCGGGATCGTGCAAGCGGCCACGTCGATCAACGAACAGACCCTGAGCTTTGTGCCGAAGCTGGCGATTTCGATGCTGACCATGGCGCTGGCATCGGGGTTCATGCTGACGGTGATGACCGATTATTTCCAAACCATATTCGAGACGATCCGGGCGATACGCTGATGGGGGGAGAGGGCGCCTTTCCGCTGCCCGGCATGGGGCTGACGGCCATTGTGGAATGGCTGACGGTCTATCTGTTTGCGATGCTGCGGATCGGGGCGTTTTTGATGGCCTCGCCAGCCTTTGGCGGGCGGTTCGTGCCCGCGCAGGTGCGCATCGTGGCGACGGCCATTCTGGCGCTGCCGGTGATGGCGGGCGGGGTGGACCTGCCCGCGCCTGCGGAACTGGCAGGGTTGCAGGCGGTGCCGCTGGTTCTGACGGAATTGGCGATCGGGCTGGTGGCGGGGCTGGTGCTGACAATCCTGTTCGGCGCGGCGTCGCTGGCGGGTGACAGGATCGCGGCCACGGCGGGGCTTGGTTTCGCGGCGCAATATGACGCCTCGGCCGGGGGGCAGACGCCGGTGGTGGCGCAGCTGTTCGGGCTTTTCCTGATCATGGTGTTCTTTTCCGTCGACGGGCATCTGGCGGTGATCCGGATCGTTCTGGAAAGCTATGTCGCCCTGCCGCCGGGCGGGGAGATCGACCTGACGCGGATGGTGCAGGCCGGGCTGATTGCCGGGGGGCGGATGTTCGCGCTGGGCATGGCGATGATGCTGCCGGTGGTGGCGGTGCTGCTTTTGCTGAACATGGCGGTGGGGGTGCTGACGCGGTCTGCGCCCACGCTGAACATCTTTTCCTTTGGCTTTCCGGTGACGATGACGGTGACGCTGGTGCTGCTGTATCTGACCACCCCCGGCATGGCGACGGCGCTGGAGGAGGTGGTGTTCGAAGGCGTGTCGATGCTGGAGGCGGTGCTGCTGGCCCCCATTGCTGCGGGAGGTGGCAATGGCTGAGGAGAATGACGGCGCCGAAAAGTCACACGAGCCGACACAGAAGCGCAAGGATGACGCGGTCGAGGAGGGCAATGTCCTTACCTCGAAGGAAGCGTTGATCTTTGCGGGCTTTGCGGTGGGCACGGGGATGATGGCGATGGCCCCGGCGGTGCTGCCGGATATGGTGCCGCAATGGGGGTCTTATTTCCGGCTGGGCGCGGTGGCCGATCTGGATGGTCTGGTCAGCACGCGGATCAGCGGGGCCTTTTGGCAGGTGCTGGGGTTGGCGGTGCTGGTGGCGGTGCCGATGGTTCTGGCCACCATCGCGGCGCAGGTGGCGCTGGGCGGGATGCACTGGTCGCCCAAGGCGATGGGGTTCAAGGGCAGTCGGATCGACCCGCTGGCAGGCATCAAGCGGATGTTTTCCGGCACGGCGCTGATGGAGTTGGGCAAGGCGATTGCCAAGGTGGTGGTGCTGGGGGCGATTTCCTGGGCGATGGTGGAAAAGATGCTGCCCGCGCTGGACCGGCTGTGGCAGCAGACGCCCGGCATGGCGGCGGTGGTGATGGGCGAGGCGACGCTGCGGCTGATGATCGGGCTGGCGCTGGGGCTGGCGGCGATTGCGGTGCTGGATGTGGCCCTGCAGATATTCAAGATGCGCAAGCAGCTGATGATGACGCTGCAAGAGGTGAAGGAAGAGAACAAGGAACAGAACGGGTCGCCCGAGGTGAAGGGCCGGTTGCGGCAGATGCAGATGCAGGCCAGCCGCGACGGGGCGAAACGGCGGCGCGCGCTGGATGACGTGCCGCGCGCCACGGCCATCGTGACCAACCCGACGCACTTTGCCGTGGCGATCCGCTATGTGCCGGGCGAGACGCGGGCGCCTGTGATCCTGGCCATGGGCAAGGGGCCGATGGCGCTGGAGATCATGGCGCGGGGGCGGAAGGTGGGGCTGGCCCCGGTGCAGATCCCGCTTCTGGCGCGGGCGCTGTATTTCACCGGCGAGATCGGGGCCGAGATCAACGAACAGCTTTACGCCGCCGTCGCGGCAGTGCTGGCGCATGTCTATCGGCTGGACCGCGGCGAGGGATCGGCCCCGCCGGATGTGACCCTGCCGCCGGAACTGCGGTTCAGTGAATTTGGTCAGAACGAAGCGAGGGGTCAGGCATGACGAAGCGCGATCAGAGAACCACGGGCGAGATGATTTCGACGATTGTCTTTGCCGGGGGGGGATTGGTGCTTTTGGGCGGTGCGCTGGACCCGGAGGCGAACTTTGGGCGGCGGGCCCTGCTGGCGCTGGGTGCGCTGGGCGGGTTCATGGCGGCGGGGCGGTTCCTGATTGCCGCTGCATGGGCGGCTTACCGGACGGGGCGGCGCTGATGGCACGGGACTTGCTGTGAAGACAGGTAATCGCAAGGAGAAGGTCATGGCGGGCAAGACCGACAAGACGGGCGCCGACAAGACGGGCGCCGAAACGAATGCCGCGGACGTGGCAGCGCCCATCGAGGCGGAGGCGGTCGCGGCACCTGTTATGGCGCGTGATGAAGTTCGGCGTCCCGCAAAGGGCGCGACGGGCGATATGGCCGCGCTGTCTGCGGCACATCGTGCTTTTGCAGAAGCCGTAATGAAGGGGCAGCGGCGCAACACCCTGCTGGCCGCAGGGGCGGCGGGCGGGGCGGTCGTTTCGCTGGTATTGGCGGGGCTGGTCTATTTCCAATCAGTCGAGGACCTGCGCGTGGCGGCAGATGTGCAGGCCGAGGCAGCCAAGCTGTTGGTGGAAGAGGTCAAGCAGATCGACGTGATCGGCGATGTTGTGGCCGAGCAGCAGGATGTGCTGAAGACGGACCTTCTGGCGACGCTGGAACTGGTGAAGGACGAGATCCGCCGCGCCGCGATGGCGGGGCCGGAGCCCGAACCGGAGCCGGAGCCGGAGGCAGAGCCGATGGATGCCCAGATCGCCAATGCGATCCGCGAGGGGGTGAAAGCCGACCTGAACGTGATGCGCGACGAGATTCTGACGGCGCTGGCAGAAGCCGAGCTTGCGCTGCTGAACGGAACGGGTGACCCCGCCATGACGGAGTTGGTAGAGGCCGTGAAGGCGCTGGTCGCTGATGAGGCCCCGCCTGCCCCAGTGGAGGCAGCGGCGCGCAGCACGCCGGCGGCCCCGTCCAAGCCGCGCCCGAAGCCACAGCCTGCGGAACCCAATCCCTTTAGCTATCCTTGACCGATGGACAGTGACACAACATCAGCGGAGCCTGTGACCAGCGCCTTGCGGCTGCGGTCAGGCGGGATCGATCCGGCGGGCCGGGCGCTGGGCTTGCGGGCCGGCGACATGCTTGAGGCGATCAACGGCCGCCCGTTCAGGGGCAGCGAGGCGGCGCTGCGCGCGCGCTTTGCCGAGCGGGGGGAAAAGCCGCTGGCGCTGGGGTTCCGGCGCGGGACGGAACCGTTCCTAGTGCTGGCCACAACTTCGCGGCTGGGGCGATGGGAGGCGGTGCCGTGCCCGCTGCCCGAAGGGGCGGAAGCGGCCCGGATCGACCCCGAAGGATTGCGGAATTATCAGGTGATGCGGGCCGAGGCGGGGGTCTATGACCTGTATCCTGCGGTGCCGTCGGTTCTGGCGATGATTGCACCGCCCTTGTGGCTGATGCAGATGCGGCTTTGGGTGCAGGGGGCCACAGTGGTGGCGGCGCTGGCGGCTGCGATGGTGGTGATGCCTATTCTGGCGGCCGTGGTCTGGGTTGCGGCGGGGCTTTGGGTGCGGCGGACGGCGGTGGCCTTTCTGCGCGCGGACCGGGGCGCGCGGGGGCTGCGCTTTGTTGGCGTGATCGCCGCGCGGGGCGAGGGCGAGGCCCATGCTGCCCATATGGCGCGGCATCCGGGG
This sequence comes from Fuscovulum sp., assembly GCA_035192965.1. Lineage (NCBI taxonomy): Bacteria > Pseudomonadati > Pseudomonadota > Alphaproteobacteria > Rhodobacterales > Paracoccaceae > Fuscovulum > Fuscovulum sp. The sequence continues at coordinate 4,207,598 of CP136571.1, forward strand.
GACCGGTACCTGTTCGCCGCTACGGCATCTGCGGAAGAACAGGTGGCCTGATCGGCCTGCGCTGATGCGCAAGGTTTGGCGCTACCGCACGGAAAGAAAAAGGCCCGCTGATGGCGGGCCCTTTCCGTTGCATGAGCGGGAGACCTGTTTTTCCCGACCCTTGCAGGGGTTACATTTGCGCGACTATGGCGCGGCGGCGGCGATCGACCGATGACGGGATGCGCAGCTGGTCGCGGTATTTGGCGACGGTACGGCGGGCAAGCTGAACGCCGTCCTCCTGCCCGATGACGCGGGCGATGTGATCGTCGGACAGCGGCTCTTCGGGGTTTTCCGCGGCGATCATCTTCTGGATGCGGTGACGCACGGCAGAGGCAGAGCCTGCTTCCCCCGCCTCATCCCGGTTGGCGAGGGCGGCGCTGAAGAAGCTTTTGAGCGGGAAGGTGCCCTGCGGCGTGGCGATCAGGATACCCGAGCAGACGCGGCTGACGGTGCTTTCATGCACGCCGATGGCCTCGGCCACTTCGCGCAAGACCATGGGGCGCATCCGGGCGGCCCCGAGTTCGAGAAAATCGATCTGGCGGCGGACAACCTCGGCGCCGACCTTGAGCGTGGTCTGGTTGCGGTGTTCCACGGCGCGCGACAGCCAGCGCGCGACCGACAGGCGTTCGGCGACATAGGCGTTGGCGGTGATCTGGCGGCGCGAGAGGCGGCGGGCTTCGTCGCTGCGCACCACGACGGTGGGCAGGGTGGAGCGGTTGAGATCGACGCGCCAGCCTTCGGCACCGCGGGTGACAATCAGATCGGGGGCGCGTTGCGGGATGGGGGTGGCATCGAAGGTGGCACCCGGCTTCGGGTTGAAGCTGCGGATCTGACGCAGCATGGATTTCAGATCATCCAAGGCAACGTTGCAGGCGCGGCAGAGGCCGCGCAGATCGGCCTGGGCCAGCATCGGCAGATGGTCCAGAAGGCGTGCGAAAGCAGGAGTCAGCAGGCCCTGTTCGGCGGCCTGAAGCGACAGGCATTCCGACAGATTGCGGGCAAAGAGACCGGCGGGTTCGATCCGTTGCAGTTTTGTGAGCAGTTGTTCGGCTTCGTCTTCCGAGATGAACAGACGGTCTGCGATGGCGGCAAGGGGCTGGCCCAGCCAGCCCGAAGGTTCCAGCGCATCGAGGAAGGCCTCGGCCATCAGGGTTTCCGCAGGCGACAGATTCAGGCGCGCGATTTCGGCGGAGACATGGGCATAGAGCGAGGGGCCGGGATCGGCGGCGAGCTGACCGATGCGGTCCCAGTCATCACCGCCCGCGCGCAGTTGCGAGGGAAGGGTCAGGTCGCGGGTGGATTTGGGTTGAACTGCGCGGGAGCCAACTTCGAGGAAGGGGTTCTCCTCGGCCTGGGATTCGATGAAGCTTTGCAGGTCGGTATTGCCCATTTGCAGCAGCTGGATCGCCTGCTGAAGCTGGGCGGTGACGACGACCGATTGACGCTGGCCGATGGACTGGGCGGTAAAAAGCTGCATGTTTGGCTCTCCTTGCCAGCAGTTTCACCGATGCCCGCAGGGCCATGCAAAATTTCCGTTTGACACCCCTAAAATGGCCGAAGGCGGGGTTTTCGTCGTAATCTGTTATCCATAAGTCATTGAAAATAAACGATGCCCCCGGTTCGGATGGACCGGGGGCATCCTTTTGTCTGTCGGTAAACCGTCAGCCGCGGAGCAGACTCATCACGTTCTGCTTGGACGAGTTCGCCTGAGCGAGCATCGCGGTGGCAGCCTGCGACAGGATCTGGCCACGGGCGAGGTTCGTCGATTCCTGGGCGAAGTCGGCATCCACGATCTGCGACTTGGCGGCCTGCGTCGAAACCGAGATGTTGGTCAGGTTCGAGATCGTCGAGTCGAGGCGGTTGGACACGGCACCGAGGTCACCGCGCGACTGGCTGATCTTTTGCAGGGCGACGTCGATCACCTCGATGGCCTTTGCCGAAGATTCGGCGGTGGACAGGTCGATATCGGCGACGGCGTCGAGGTCGGACGTGAAGGACGCCGCAGCCGCGTTGCCGAAGAAGCCGGTCGCCGCTGCCGTCGCGCTAACCGCGAAGGATTCGGTCGACGTGAAGCTGACCTGGCCGGTGACGGTGGACGCTGCACCAACCGCGAGAGCCGAGGTGACGGCGGCGGTTGCCGGATCGCCATCTGCGTCAACGGAAAGGGTGATGCCCGGGGTCGTTGCCGTGTGGGTGTAGTCATCCAGCGTGATGTTGCTGCCGTTGGCATCGGTCATCACGATGGAGGTGTTGTCATCGCCCATCGTGGCGGTGACGCCGGTGCTGGCCGACTTGCTGTTGATCGCATCGCGCAGCGAGGTCAGGTCCAGATCGCCAGCGGCATCCGTGGAAATCGCCACACCCGTGCCGATCGACGTGCCGTTGATGGTGAAGCTGACCGTGCCAGCCGCAGCAGCAGCGCCGGTGAAGGACAGGGTTGCCTGGGTCTTGGCGGTTGCGGCAACCCCGGTCTGCGAGGACGCGGCGTTGACGGCGGCTGCCAGCGACTCGGCCGATTGACCCGCGGTCGCAGAGATTTCGGCGCTGCCTGCGCTGCCGGTGATGACGATGTCCTGCGCGGCAACGCCGGTGGCAGTAGCAGAAGCGAGCGTCGATTGCTTGTGTGCGCCGATGGCGGTGGCGGCGGTGCTGTCGATGGAGATCGACAGGGTCTGGCCGGCGTCAGCGCCGATCTGGAACTGCTTGCCCGAGAAGGAGCCGTCCATGACCTTCATGCCGTTGAAGGTGGTGTTCTCGGACACGCGGTTGATTTCGGCCAGCAGCTGGCGGGCTTCGGCGGTGATGTTGCCGCGGTCAGAGCCGGTGTTGGTGTCGGAAGCCGACTGCACGGCCAGTTCACGAACGCGCTGCAGCATGCTCGAGACTTCGACATGTGCGCTTTCCGTCGTGTCGATCAGGTTCTTGCCATCGGTCGCGTTGCGGACCGCCTGGTTGATCCCCATGACCTGCGAGGTCATCTTTTCGGCGATGGCCATACCGGCAGCATCGTCCTTGGCGGCGTTGATGCGCAGGCCCGAGGAGAGACGCGTCATCGCCGTATTGAAATCGTTGTTCACTTTGGTCATGTTCGCCTGAGCGGACAGGGCACCGATATTGGTATTGATCGTCGTCATGGCTTCAGCCTCCTGAAAGTTACCGTCGCGCTGTCTTCTGCGCTCGGGAATGACAACGACGTGTTACGGGGATGTTTAGCGTCGGGATGAAAATTCCTGATTTTGTAGGAACAACCCCCTGCCCTACGCGCGCGCGATCCAGATTCCATACGCGCGCCCGCAATGATCTGCCTATCTGCACAGGCAGGGGTATCATTGGCAAAGATGCTGCCGTTCTAGGGGACGGAACCAAAATCCCTGGAGTGGCAACATGGATATCGCAACCCTTATCGGGCTGGTCGGGGCGATCGTCATGATCATCGGGTCGATGATCTATGCGGGCGGGGTTGCGCCCTTTGTCGACTATGCGTCGGTCGTGATCGTGTTCGGCGGGACGTTCTTCATCGTGATGATGAAGATGCCGATGGGCGTGTTCATCGGCCATTTCAAGGCGATGGGAAAGGCGTTCAAGCCGTCCATCTTCGACATGCCCACAATCATCGAGCGGATGGTCGAGCTGGCGGCGATGGCGCGCAAGGACGGGATGATGGCGCTGGAGGGCCAGCAGGTGCCGGACCGGTTCTTTGAGCGCGGTTTGCAGATGCTGATCGACGGGGCGGATGAAGGCAAGCTGGTCAAGGCGCTGAAGCAGGAAATCAAGGCGATGAAATCGCGCCATGAGGGGAACCACAGCGCGTTGAAGGCCTGGATCGACTATGGCCCGGCGATGGGGATGGTGGGTACGCTGATCGGGTTGGTGCTGATGCTGGGCAATATGTCGGACCCGAAATCCATCGGCCCGGCCATGGCAGTGGCGCTGCTGACCACGCTTTACGGGGCGTTGATTGCCAACGTGATCTTTGGGCCGGTGCTTTCCAAGCTGGAGGGTTACACCGCCGATGAGGTGACCTATCGCGAATTGGTTCTGGAAGGGTTGCGTGCGATTGCGCGGGGCGACAGCCCGCGCAGCGTACAGGATCAGATGGTAACCGTGCTGCCGCCCAAAGAGCAGGCGCGGCTGATGGCCGCGTAAGGGGAGCAGGCCATGGCAAGTTCTGCAAAGGTCACACTGCTGCGACCACCGCCCGTCTATGACGAGGACGATGATGATGACCGTCCCGCCTGCCCGCCTGTCGGCGCGCCGGCATGGCTGGCGACGTTCGCGGATATCGCAACCAACCTTATGGCGTTCTTCGTTCTGATCCTTGGATTTGCCAAGTTCGACGAGGTGAGCTTCAAGAAGATGGCCGGGTCCATGCGGGAAACCTTTGGCACCGAGATGGTGGCACCAATCATGGACAATGCCGAAGGCGGCATGGTTCTGGAGATGGATTTCAAGCCGCAGGGTCTGCCACCCGATACGGTTGAGGGCGAGGAACCCCCGACCGGAGATGAGGGCCGCGAACCCAACCGCGATGGCGAAGAGGCCGGACGATCCCCCGAGGAAGCGGCGCAGATTGCTGCGGCGCAGGCTGCGGGCGAGGCGGCAGCGCAGGCGATGATGCAGGCGCTGGCTTCGGGCAAGTTGACGGTGGAACAGGGCGACAAAAGCGTGACGGTCAAGCTGGCCGAGGGCGAGGGGCAACCCACCGCGGAAGAGGTGGCTGAGGTGCTGGCCGCGCTGACGGGCGGCGCGGCGGATGCTGCGGGCGATGAGCCGGGGAGCGATCCCGATAAGCAGGTGGCCGCCCCTGACCAGCCCGCCGAGGAAGGCACGGGCGAGCCTGCGCCGGGATCGGGTGGGGCGGGCGGGCCTTCGGCCGGGCGGGCCACAAGCCCCGGCTTTGCCGAAGCCAAGCTGAGCGTCGCCCTGCGGGATCAGAGCGCGCAGGGCCTGGTCGAGGTGGAGCGGCGCGACGGGAAGGTCTTTGTCACCGTGGGTGCCGGTGGGGCCTTTGAATCAGGGTCGGCTGATCTGACCGAGCAAGCCAAGACGATCATGGACGAGATTTCGGCCAATGCTCTGGCACCGGATGCCACGATCACGGTGACCGGGCATACCGACAACGTACCGCTGAGCGGGGGGCCCTACACCGACAATTTCGGGCTGGGGGCGGCGCGGGCGACATCGGTGGTGCGTGAGTTGGTGGAAAGCGGGAAGATCGACCCGTCGCAGATCGTTGCGGTGTCGCGTGGGGAATCCGCGCCGGTGGCCGACAACACGACCGATGCCGGACGCGAGAAGAACCGTAGGATCGAGATCGAAATCGACTATGGCAAAGCCGAAGGTGGCCCGGATTCTGCAAGTGGGGACTAAACCTTTGGCGGCAGTCTGTCGTTCAGGGTGGTGAAGCATGAGGCCGCAGCATGAACGTTGACATCCTTTCGTCGCTGAACACCAACGGGTCGGGCCTGAACCTGCGGGAATTGACCGCGTCTCTGGTTGCAGCGGAGATCGAGCCGCTGAAGGCCCGGCAGACCAGCCGGTCGGAAGCGGCGCAATTGTCAATCTCTGCGCTGGGACAGGTGCGGTCGCAGTTCGGGGCGCTGAACAACGCGGTGGCAACGCTGCGGGAAAACCCGGTTCTGGCGGCAAAGTCGGGCAATGCGGGCGTGGGGGTGACGATCACGGACCCAAGCAAGATCGCCAATTCGACCACATCCATCGAAGTGGAGCAGCTGGCCACGCGGCAGGTGCTGGAATTCGGGGGGTATACGTCGGCGGATGCGTTGGTGGGGGCGGGGTCCTTGCAGGTTGAGGTGGGGGTCTGGTTCGAGGATGTGAACGGCGACCCGGCCTTTGCTTTGAACCCCGCGACCACCGTGAACACGCTGAACATCCCGGCTGGCGTAACGCTTTCCATGCTGGCCGAGACGCTGGACGCGCTGCCGGGGATGGCGGCGCGGGTGCTGGACAAGGGGGATGGCACCTTTTCGCTGGGCATCGTGAGCGAGCCGGGCGCGGGATCGGCGCTGCGGTTTACGGTGGCGGAAACGGTGGCCGGGCTGGCGGCGTTCGATACAACCGCGACGAATGCGACGCGGCAGATTCAGGCGGCGCAGGATGCGGTGCTGCTGGTGGACGGGATCACCGTATCGCGGCCCAGCAATGTAATTGATGACCTGATCCCCGGGGCGACGCTGGACATCACCGCGCCTGCGGGCACGGCGACGACGGTCAGCTTTACCCGCGATATCGAAACGGCGCGGCTGAACATGCAGGCGCTGGTGGAGCAGGTGAACAACACCCGCAAGCTGCTGACCGATCTGTCGGCGCGCGGCGCGGGGGAAACCACGGCGGGCGCGCTGGCCGGGGACCGGCTGATCGAGAAGCTGAAGGCGGATCTGACCGGCCTGCTGGCCGCGCCGATCAGCGGCTTTGGCGCATCCGCCAAGCGGCTTTCTGACTTTGGGGTGGCGACCAATCGGGATGGGTCGCTCCGGCTTGATAACACGCGGTTCGAGAAGGCTTTTGAAGCCGATCCGGCGGGTTTCGACATGGTTTTTTCCGATCGGCTATCGGGCAGTGCACCGGGGGTTGAGGTGACCGGCACGCTGGGGGCGGCAGCGCGGGGGGGAAGCCTGTCCTTTATCCGCAACGCGACCACCGGGGAGGCGACGCTGAACGGGGAGTCGATGCTGGGTTTGACGCTGCCCGATGGGCGGGCGCAGTATCTGCTGTTCAGCGGTGATTATGCCGGGATGACGGTGACGGTGCCTGCCGATCTGGAGGCGACCGAGGTGCGCTATGGCAAGAGCTTTCTGACATCACTGGAGACGATGCTGGATGCGGCACTGACACGCGGGGCGAACAGCCTGTCGGAACGCGAGGATCAGCTGACCAGCCGGGTGACAGAGGCGACGGATGAGATCACGGCGTTGGACACGCGGGCGACGCTGCTGGAGCGGCGGTATCTGCAACGTTTTACCGCGATGGAGACAGCGATTGCCGGGCTGAAGAGCACCGGGAATTACCTGACGAACCTGGTCGCGCAGTGGAACAAGGACAGCTGACGCGGCGGGTTGGGGATGGGTGACGGGGGGCCATTGCCCCCCGGCCGGACGGATCAGGCCACGAGGCCGCGGCGGATGCCGAACTTTTTCATCTTTTCGATCAGCGTGGTGCGGCGCAGGCGCAAGGCATCGGCGGCCTGCGCCACGTTGCCCTGACGGGTATCAAGCGCGGCTTCGATCAGTGCCACTTCGATATCGCGGATGTATCCGCGCAGGTCGATATCGCCCAGACGGCCCAGCGCATCGTGGAACTGGGTGGGATCGGGCAGCTCTCCCCGTGCCTGCGGCGCGGGGGGTTCGGGCAGCACCACCTCGGCGCTGTCGGGGCAGGGCATTTCCATGCCGAGTAGATTGTCGCGCACGTGTCGTGCGGTGACCATGCGGCCGGGCAACATGACGAAGGCGCGCATCAGGACGTTCTTCAATTCGCGGATATTGCCGGGCCAGCCATAGGCAGACAGGGCGCGCAGGGCGCCAAGGTCGAAATGCGGAACTTCGGCGGCGGGGTTGTTGGAGGTGTATTCCTCGATCAGGCGGGCGAGGATGAGGGGGATATCGGCGGTACGCTCGGCCAGGCTGGGCACGGACAGCGGGAACACGGAGATACGGTAGAACAGATCGGCGCGGAAATCGCCCGAGGCGACGGCGGCGGTCAGATCGCGGTGGGTGGCGGTGACGAGGCGGAAATCGACAGTCTGCTCCGCCGTGGCACCCAGACGCTGAATGCGGCGGGTTTCCAGCACGCGCAGAAGCTTGGCTTGCAGGGCAAGCGGCATGTCGCCGATTTCGTCGAGAAAGAGGGTGCCGCCAGCGGCCTGTTCGATGCGGCCTGGACGGGCGCGGTCGGCCCCGGTGAAGGCCCCTTTTTCATGGCCGAAGAGTTCGCTTTCCAAAAGGTCCGCCGGGATGGCGGCGCAGTTCACGGCGACGATTGCGCCAAGGCGACCCGAGGCACGGTGCAGGGCCTCGGCCACCAGTTCCTTGCCCGCGCCGGTGGGGCCACGGACGAGGACGGCAGCATCGGACCCGGCCACGGCGGTAATCATCCGCTTGAGGCTGCGCATCGGGGCGGTTTCACCGACGATGATCCGGTCGATCGTGCTTACGGGAACAGGCAGGGCTTGAATGGAAACGGCACGATCAATCCAATGAGTCGTCATGAAGAACCTCCAACGGCAATTGAGGTTCACATGATAGTGAGCGAGGTCGTGATTCAATCTTCCCACGGTCGGGCGGGGGTGGGTGATAAGGATGGCACATGATCTTTGGTCTGGGTTTGGACCATACTTTTGGATGTAGTATTTCTTGTTTAAATACAATGGTTTAAATAGGAATAGATCGTCAGTTTATGGGGCGGAGGAGAGGATGGCACGCATCGCCTCGACCTCGGCCCAGCGGTGGCGGAGTCGGGGGGGGAGATTCTCGGGCAAGGCGAGGCTGACCGTGGCTGCGGCGATGACCATGGGCAGGTCTGGCGGGGGCAGAGCAGGGGGTTGACGTGTGCCGGTGGCGCGGGAGGGGCGCGATGGCGGCGGGATGTCAGGGGCGGCTTCGGCCATGGTATCGGCAGCGGGGTCTGACGGGGTTTGCGGGGCATCATCGAAGGGGGTTTCACCTTCAAAGCCATCGGCAGGCGGGGCAGAGGCAAGGGCAACCAGCGGGTTGCCGGCAAAGGCAAGAATGCCATCAAGCTGCGCCGGGATGGCGGTGAGAAGAAGGATTTCGCCCCCTGCCCCATCGGGCGCATCGAGGGGGGACAGTTGGAAACTGTCGCGCGCAGCCATGACCTTTTGCAGGTAGTTCTGCCCACGTTCGGGGTTGGTGGAGTGATAGGCGGCGGCAGCCACGTCCCACGAACCCAGACGGTTGTAGAGTTCCACCATGAAGCGTGCGGCATAGCGGGTGTTGCGGGTGGGATCGATCATGTCTTCGGGCGAGGCAAACCCTGCGGAGTGCCATTTCCAGTTCAGCTGCATGCAGCCCACATCGATATTCGTGACCCCTTCGGCGACGGCCTGTTTCAGATAGGCCAGCGCCTCTTCGCGGGTGTCAAAATACATGCCCTTACCACCCTGATTGAGCGTCCAGGGCCATGGGGCGATGCCGCCATTGCCGGTGCCACGACCTGCCTCGACCAGTGAGATGGCGGGGAGAAGGCCGTCTGGCAAACCAGCCTCGGCCCCGGCCTCGGCGGCGAGACGCGCGCAATCCTGCGCGGCGGCAAGGCCGGGAAGGAGCAGGGCGACGGATAGGGCAAGGGCGCGCAACATGACCATCTGTTGCAAGCGGCGGGCCAGATGCGGGGCCAGATCAGCGCATATAGTCGAAAAGGCTGGTGCCGTTGATTTTCACAAAGGTCTGCTGCGCGGCCTGTTCGGTGAGGAGGAGTTGTTGCAGCCGGGTAATGGCGGCGGCAACGTCGAGATCTTCGAGACCGGCGACGGATTTGTCGATCCGCAGTTTGCGGTCGGCCAGGACCTGCGCATGGTCTTCGGCCAGACGACCGAGCGACCCCACCTCGGCCCGCTGGGCGGCGACGTGGGTGACGACATCGGCAAAGGCGCCGACCATCCGGGTGGCCGAGAGGTTTTCGGTGCGCAGACCAACGCCGACGCCTGACAGTTGCAAGCTTGCGTCCAGCGCGACCATGTTGGCGGCGGGGCGGCGTCCGGCATCGGGCTGGGTCAGGTTGCCGACCGTCATTTCACCAGCGGACTGGAAGATCAGGCTTTCGCCATCGGGGGCAAGGCTGGCCGTGATGCCGGTGGTGGGGGTGGCGGCGTTGATCGCATCGCGAAGCGCGCCGGGTGCGCCTGCCATCACCTCGGCCGAGATGCGGGCGGTGCCGGTCGGGCCTGTGAGATCAAAGGACAGGGTGGCGGGGTTGCGGGTGGTGGCGGGGGTGAACAGCGCCTGATTGGCGACGGTGTGATTTGGGCGGGATGGGTTGAGCGACGGGGTGAGCGTGGCGATCAGATCATCGACCATTTCGAACACGCTGCGCGCGCCGGTATCGGTGGGGACGGACATAAACACCTCGGCCCCGTTCAGGCCGGTGGCGAGCGTGGCGGTTTCGGTCATGCGCAGGGTGGGACGGCCGCCATCACCGCGATATTCGATGCCGTTGGGGCCTTGGGCGAAGGGTTCGGCGCTGCCGAAACCGGCGAAGAGCGGCAGGCCCATCGTATCGCGCCCGTTGGCCACGGCGATCAGCGCGGTGCGCAGCGAAAGCGCCTCGGACCGGAGGCCGGCAATGCCCTCCTCGGTAATGGTATCGTTGGCGGCCTGGATGGAAATTTGCTGAAACTGGCGGATGATGTCGCCCATTTCGCCTATGGCGAGGTCGGCCTGATCCAGACGGTCGGTGGCCAGCGCGGTGTTGTCGGAGAAGCGGTCAATGGCGGCGCGCTGTTCGGTGACGATGGAGAGTTTCGCCGCGCGCATCGGATCGGATGACGGGCGGGGGTCGTTCTTGCCCGAGGATATCTGCGCCTGAAGATCCGACACCTCGCCCGCGAGACGGTTGAAGTTTTCCATCGCGATCTTGCCGAAGAGGTTGTTGCCGATGCTGGCGGTCATGGGTCAGACCTTTCAGAGCGAATTGATGAGGGTGTCGAACATTTCCTGCGCGACTGACATTACCTGTGCGGCGGCTTGATAGTTCTGTTGCAGTTCCAGCATCCGGGCGGCTTCGGCATCCAGATCGACCGCGCCCTGTTCGGCATCGGCGCGGCGGACGGTGTCGTTCACGGCCTTGCGCGCACCAAGGGTTTGATCGGCAGCGGCGGCGCGGGTGCCGGTTTCGGCCTGAAGATCGGCAAGGATGCGGGCAAAGCCGCCGCGCCCGGTGGCGACATCGGCAAAGCGCAGGGCGAGAAGGCCATCCAGCGCGCGGCCATCGTTGCGGCCATCGCTGTTGGGCGTCAGGCGGAAGGCATCGCCCGTCGCGGGGTTGCCCGAAACGTTGATCGACAGCCCGCCGATCACCGCGCCGCCCGTGGCATCGAGCGTGCGGGTGCCGATGGAATGGCCGGTGGCGATGTCGAACAGGCCCACCGTGTTGGTGGCGGCGTCGATGACGCGCAGTTCCACGGCGGGGGCTACGGTGGGGGGCGGGCCTGCGGTGAGGGTGCCGGACATGCGCAGGGTGCCGGTGCCTGTCATCACGACGATCAGGTCTTCGGGCGGCAGGTTGCTGAGCGACAGGCGCTGTCCGGCAAGCGAGGCGGTGGTGGCGTTCAGGTTCAGGACGCTGCCATCTGAGGTGCGGACATCAAGGCTGGCACCGTTGGCCGAAACGGCCGCGCCGAGCGAGGCGAAGCCTGCGGCATCGGCCCCCGGCAGGATGCGGGCAGGGCTGCCGCCTGCGGGCAGGTTCAAGGTGATGGCACCCAGACCGTCCACCGTGGCGGTGCCCGGAAAGCCCGGGGGAAGCGTGACCGTGGGGCCACCCGTGACGTTGACCGTCCAGAGCGTTGCGCCGATTTCGACCTGCATCGCGACGGGCAAGCCTGCGCCGGTGACCGGCTGGCCAGTCAGGCGGGTGGTCGGGGCCTGTGCGGGGGCAAGGCCGAAGGCGGCAGAGGTGTTGGAGGTAGGGATGGTGATGAAGCCCGCATCCGTCGAGCCGCCATTGACGGTGATTTGCAGGCGGTTGGTGCCGTCGAAGGCGGCGGTCAGGCGGCCTGCCTCGGGCCCGCTGACCTGGACGGTGCCGCCGGTCATGCGCAGGACGTAATCCTGACCGTCAAGCTGGATGAGGGTAGAGGCCCCGTCACCCGGAAGGGTGGCGAGGGCGGCACCCGTGACGCTGGCCTGCGGCATCTCTTCGCGCAGAAGGGCGGCAAGGCCGGTGGCCACATCGGCGGCAGAGGTGGCCACGGCGGTGGCGGTGTTCAGCGTGACAGCGCGGCCACCGAGGGTGAGGTTATACGAGGTCGGGCCAGCCAGCGCAGCGCTGCCATCGGCAGCGGCGGATGAGGCGTCATAGGCGGGATCGAAGGCAAAGGTCAGCGTGCGCTGCGCGCCTGCGGCCGAAGCGGTGGAGGAGATCAGGCCACCCGACAGGGGATCAGCGACGGAGTCGATGCGGTTGCCATCAATGGTGACGGTGAAGCCTTGTGCCTGCGTCAGCGTGACCTGACCCGACAGGCGCGCGCCGTTCTGTCCTGCGCCGAGGGAGGCGATGGGGCCTGCGGGCTGACCCGTCGCATCGGCGGTTTGCAGCGTGGCCGTGCCGCCCGCGCCATGGGTGAAGCCGGTGATGCGGATGTCGGTGCCATCGGCCTGTGTCAGCAGGAGGCGCGCGCCATCGGGCGACAGCTGCGCCGTGATGCCGGTGGAACCGGACAGGCCGTTGACGGCAAGGGCGAGGCTATCCAGCCTGCCGCCCGCGACCGTGCCGGAGACGGTGAGGGGGGTGCCGTTGGTGCCTTCAAGTTGAAACTGCACGGGGCCGTCGAGAGTGACGCCGAGGGTGGCGGAGGTGCGGGCGGTTGCCTCTAGCCCCGGATAGGCGGCAGTCATGATTTCGGCCAGACGGCGAGCGCTGCTGCCGGCGGGAAGGGTCAGGTTGATGGGGGTGGCACCCGGCTGTTCCAGCAGGATGGTGCGGGCGGGAGAGGCGGGGGCCTGCGGCGCGCCTGTCCAGGTGACCGGGGCGGGCGGTTGGAGGGTGATGGATTGCTCGCCATTGGCGAGGGTGCTGCCCAAGCCCATGCCGCGATAGCCGGTGCCGCCAGGTGCCTCAAGATATTCGGCATTGTATTGCGCGCCGGGCAGGAAGCCGTTGGCGGTGGTGAAGAGAAGGGCGATGTCGGCGGGCGACATCGGGGTGCCTGCGATCTGACGCCCCTCGCGGGTGAAGATCTGAAGCGTGCCGCCCTGTGCGCTGGCGGGGGCGAGCGTGGCAGGTTGGGCATCGAGCGTGGCCGCGCCGATATTGCCCGCCGTGCGCGAGAGGGTGAGCGCGCCATCGGTGCCGGCGGCGGCGAGGCCGAGGCTGGCAAAGGTGTCGCCTGCGGCGGTATCGAACTGGCCTGCCGTCAGCGCGGCGGCGAGTTGCGCCGAGGTCCAGCCCGGTGGGCGGGGGGAGCCATCGGCAAGCGTGGTGAGGTCAAAGCTGTGCGGCACGCCGTCAAGCGTGACAGTGAGGTTCGTCGTGGTGGCGGCGGCGGCATCGGTCAGCGCGAAATCGGCGCTGGATTGCGCGCCAAGGCTGCTGAGGCTGGCCGCCGTGGTGCCGGCGGGGATGTAGCCCACGACGCCCGGGGACAACAGGGTGACGGCCCCTGCCCCGTTGGTGGCCCCGGTGAGTTGGGTGGCAAGCGTGGGCACCGTGGGCGGGGCCACGGTGGTGGGCGCGATGGTGGCGGAGCCCGATCCGGTATTGCCCGGCGCGGGGGCGACCAGCGTGGAGACAGCGGCGGCCAGACGTTCCGGAACATCGGGCAGGAAGCGCATGTTGGCGGCAAGGCCAGTGGTGGGGTTGAAGGTCAGGCGGTCGCCATTGGCGGGCGCGCCCTCCACCTCGATCGTCACACCCGGCAGGACGAGCAGACGGTCGGCGCTGCCCAGCACGTTGCCCAGCGCATCTTCGGCCCGCCAGACGTTCAGCGCGGTGTCGCGGATCAGGGTGATGGGGCCGGTAGTATCGGGGCCGGTTGGGGTGACGATGGCGCGGGCATCGCCCTGATTGGTGACGGCGCGGGACATGACCCAGCCGTCGAGGGAAAACATCGGGCCACCCGGCGCGCCGGTCAGATCGAGGCCGGAGGCGTGGACGGTGTTCATCTCGCCCGCGATCTTGCGCGCGAGCGCGTCAATCTCCTGAAGCGCCGTGTTGATCGCACCCAGCGCGGTGGAATATCCGCCGATCGCCCCGGTGCCGAGCATGCGGCTGTCGCGGGACGTGGCGTCGCGGGCGATGGTGAGCGTGAGGTCGGTAGAGCCGGAGACAGTGAGGGTGGAGGGGCCGCTGCCATCGAGCAGCACGGGGCCGCCCCCACCGGTGCCGAGCGTGACCGTGGCGCGACCGGCGTTATCCAGCGTGACCGAGATGCCGACGTTTTCGGCGAGGCTGGCCAGCAGACGATCACGTTCGTCATGCATGGGATTGAGCGCGCCGACCGCGCCGTTGTTCACGGTGAAGCGCAGTTGCAGTTCGGCCAGATCGCGCAGGTCCTGGGTGGCCTGGGTGGCCGAAAGGCTGGCGGCGTCATAGGTGTCTTCGCGCAGGCGCACGAGACCCGCAGCGATGCCCTGGAAGGCCGAGGCGAGGGTGCGGCCAGATTCCATCGCGATGCGGCGCAGCGAGGTATCGGCCGGCGAGGCGGCAAGGCTGCCGATGGAGGCGAAGAAGCCTTCGAGCGCGGCGTCGATACCGCCGGAATTGGGCAGAAGCTGGGTTTCCACCGCCATGGCGGCATCGAGATGGACCTGCGCCGCGGACACATCCGAGGTGGAGGTGCGTAGGCGTTCGGCGAGCAACGCATCAAAGGCGCGGCGGATCTGTTCGACCTGCACGCCCTGCCCGCCTGTGGCCAAGGTGGTGACCGTGGTCTGCGCGCCACCCATCTGCGAGGTCAGGACATCGCGGCGGCGGTAGCCTTCGGTGTTCACATTGGCGATGTTTTCGCCCGTCACGCTCAGCGCGGTGCGGTAGGCACCGATGGCCGAGCTGGCGATGTCCATGATGTTGCCCATCAGTCAACCTTGCTGTTGGGGGCGACGAAGCCGGCGAATTGACGTTCAACGGCATCGGCGATGCCGAAACCGGTGCGGCCCGAGGAGGCGCGGGCAATTTCGGCATCGAACAGATCGCGGGTTTTATCCACGGCGCTGGAGCCCATGATATCATCGCCCAAGGAACCGGCGCGGGCGGCCTTGAGGAATTGGGTGAGGAAAAGCTCCTCGAATCCTTCGGCCGCGCGGCGCAGTTCCGGGGTGCGGTCGGGCTGTTTGGTAGGGGACAGCGAAATGGTGGCGGGTTTGATGTCCATCAGATCACCACAAGTTCGGCCCGCAAGGCCCCCGCTTCGCGGAGCGCCTCAAGGATGGCAACAAGGTCAGAGGGCGATGCACCCACGGCGTTGATGGCATCGACCAGCGAAGTGAGGGACACGCCGGGATCAAAGACGAAGGCGGGGTTGGCCTCTTCGGTCGCGGTCACGGTGCTGTCGGGGGTGACGGTGGTTTCACCCGGCACGATGACCGTGCCATCGCCCGAGACGACGGTGGCGGATTGGTTGACCTGCGGGTCTTCCGAGATCGACACGGTGAGCGAGCCATGGGTGACGGCGGCGGGGGTGACGCGGACATGGCCGCCGATGACGACAGTGCCGGTGCGGGCGTTCACCACCACGCGGGCGGCGGGGGCGTCGGGCGTAACCTCGACATTTTCCAGCATGCCCATGAAGGTGACGCGCTGGCCCGGATCCTGCGGGGCTCGGACCTGGACCGAGGTGCCATCCAGCGGCGTGGCGACATCGGGGCCGAAAACGGCGTTGACCGCTTTGGCCACGGCAGAAGCGGTGGAGAAGTCGGGGCGGTTGAGGTTGAGGATCAGCGCATCGGTGTGCTGGAAGGCCGCCTCGACCATGCGTTCGACCATCGCGCCGCGCGGGATGCGGCCCACGGTCGGGATGTTGACGGTGAGCGACGATCCGTCCTGCCCTTCGACGCCAAGGCCGCCCACAATCAGGTTGCCCTGGGCGATGGCGTAAATCTCACCATCCGCGCCCATGAGGGGGGTCATCAGCAGGGTGCCGCCCTTGAGCGATTTGGCAGAGCCGACGGTGGAGACGGTCACATCGATGACCTGCCCTTCCTTCATGAAGGGGGCAAGTTCGGCGGTGACCATGACGGCGGCGGCGTTCTTGGCGTTCAGATCAGAGGTTTCAACGGTAAGGCCAAGGCGCGAGATCAGGGATTGCAGCGATTGCAACGTCAGGCCGGAATTGCCATCGCCCGTCCCCGACAGGCCCACGACGACGCCGTATCCCACCAGCGGGTTGGAGCGGACACCGGCGACGGTGGTGATGTCCTTGAGCCGGTCGGCCTGCGCCATGGGGGCAAGGCCGAGCGTCAAAGACAGGGCGATGAGCAGGGCGCGGATCACAGCGGCGACACCACATCAAGGCCGCGGCGCAGCCAGCCGGGACGCGAGGTATCATGCACCGAGCCTGCGCCCACATATTTGATGATGGCGTGCGCAATGCGATCGGACAGGACGACGTTATCGGCGCTGATGTCTTCGGGGCGGACGACGCCCGTCAGGCGGACATATTCGTTGCCGTTGTTCAGGGTCAGGCGTTTTTGCCCCATGATTTCCAGCATCCCGCCCGGCAGGACGCGGACGACTTGCACCGAGAGGCGGCCCGAGAGCGAGTTGGATTGCTGCGCCTGTCCGCGACCGGCGAAGGATTGATCGGTGCCATTGTCCAGCACGCCATCATCAAGGCCCAGCGTCAACGCATCGGGCATGTCGATGGTGTAATCGTTGCTGCGCGACCCCGAGGCGGATTGCGTCTTGGACGCCTGAAAGCGTTCGGCGAATTGCACGGTGAGGATATCGCCCACCCGCGCGGCGCGACGGTCCGAGGCGAAGATGCCGCCCGAGGAGGCCGTGTAGATGCCCCCGGTGGGGCGGGCGGCGCTGTCGGTGTAGCTGTCTTCGGGGAATACGGGGGCGAAGTTCAGCGACTCTTTTTCCTCGATATAGGTGGGCGTGCAGGCGGCTGCCGCGAGGAGAAGGGTCAAGGCGAGGGGGGCGGATTTCATCGGTCAGCCTCAGAGTTTATTGGACAGGAAGCGCATCATTTCGTCGGATGCGGAGATGGATTTGGAGTTCACTTCGTAGGCGCGCTGGGTTTCGATCATGTCGACCAGTTCCTGCACGACGTTCACGTTCGAGGCCTCCAGGGCGCCCTGGACCAGCTTGCCCATGCCATCCTCATAGGGGGCAGCAACGACAGCGGGGCCGGAGGCGGAGGACTCCACCACGAAGTTTTCGCCGATGGGTTCCAGACCGCGCGGGTTGGTGAAGGCGGCAAGCGTGATCTGACCGACTTCCTGTGCCTCGACCTGATCCGGGGTCTGGACCGAGACGATGCCATCGGCCGAGATGTTGATGGCGGTGGCCCCATCGGGGATCTGGATTTCGGGCTGGATCACGTAACCCGAGGCGGTGGTCAGCGTGCCTTCGGGATTGCGCGACAGGGTGCCGTCGCGGGTATAGCCGATGCGGCCATCGGGGAGCAGGACTTGAAGGAAACCCTGCCCGTCAATCGCCACGTCGAGGGCATTTTCGGTCGTCTTCAGGCTGCCTTGGGCATAGAGCTTTTCGGTGTTTACCACGCGAACCCCGGTTCCAACGGAGAGGGGGGTGGTGAGCGCGGTACCCTCGGACGTGGGGGCGCCAGCGGGGCGGATGTTCTGATAGAGCAGGGTTTCGAA